>NZ_CP150165.1:187500-425000 GCF_037963755.1 Aeribacillus sp. FSL W8-0870 | reverse complement strand
TCAGGTACCGTCAAGGTACCGCCCTGTTCGAACGGCACTTGTTCTTCCCTGACAACAGAGCTTTACGATCCGAAGACCTTCTTCGCTCACGCGGCGTTGCTCCGTCAGACTTTCGTCCATTGCGGAAGATTCCCTACTGCTGCCTCCCGTAGGAGTCTGGGCCGTGTCTCAGTCCCAGTGTGGCCGGTCACCCTCTCAGGTCGGCTACGCATCGTCGCCTTGGTGAGCCGTTACCTCACCAACTAGCTAATGCGCCGCGGGCCCATCCTGCAGTGACAGCTAAAAGCCGCCTTTCAACCGAAAACCATGCGGTTTTCGGTGTTATCCGGTATTAGCTCCGGTTTCCCGAAGTTATCCCAGTCTGCAGGGCAGGTTGCCCACGTGTTACTCACCCGTCCGCCGCTAACCTAAAGGAGCAAGCTCCCTTCGGTCCGCTCGACTTGCATGTATTAGGCACGCCGCCAGCGTTCGTCCTGAGCCAGGATCAAACTCTCCAAAAAAAGTTTGTCACCAAATGCTCTTGTCAGAATCAACAGGCACGCTTTTCGTTTTGTTCAGTTTTCAAGGATCATTTTGGAGCGGGTGATGGGAATCGAACCCACGACATCAGCTTGGAAGGCTGAGGTTTTACCACTAAACTACACCCGCGCGAAAATATTTGTTTTTCTATTTAGATGATAAACACGCATTTTCCATGCCTCTTCCTCTTCCAGCATTGTTCGAGGATGTAAATGCGTCGAGGCAACTCGCAGATTATTCATTGAAGTGTCGCTCGTGGCTGAGGTTTTACCACTAAACTACACCCACATATCTTAATTTATTCATGCAATTTTGCTTTTAAGCCTATATTGATCAAAATCGGGAAGACAGGATTCGAACCTGCGACCCCATGGTCCCAAACCATGTGCTCTACCAAGCTGAGCTACTTCCCGTATATGGCGCGCCCGAGAGGAGTCGAACCCCTAACCTTTTGATCCGTAGTCAAACGCTCTATCCAATTGAGCTACGGGCGCATTCCACAGGTTTTTTATTGTAACTCACTTAAAATATGATGTCAACACTTTTTTGGTGCGGTAGAGAGGACTCGAACCTCCACGGGGTCGCCCCCACTAGGCCCTCAACCTAGCGCGTCTGCCATTCCGCCACTACCGCGAATATGCGGGTGGAGGGACTTGAACCCCCACGCCGTAAGGCGCTAGATCCTAAGTCTAGTGCGTCTGCCAATTCCGCCACACCCGCATTAAATGGTGAGCCATGGAGGATTCGAACCTCCGACCCTCTGATTAAAAGTCAGATGCTCTACCGACTGAGCTAATGGCTCATAAAAAGTAATTTCTTCTAATCTGTTTTAAAGTCGGTCAGATGTCCCTTCCTCTTCCAGCTTTCTCAAGGATGCTGGATGCGTCGGGACAACTCGCTGCTTATTCAACGAAGCCTTGCTCGTTGCTCTACCGACTGAGCTAATGGCTCTTATTATTTTTATAATAAGTGGCTGGGCTAGCTGGATTCGAACCAGCGCATCACGGAGTCAAAGTCCGTTGCCTTACCGCTTGGCTATAGCCCATCAAAAAGTCACAAAATTTATTGTAACATTTTTTGAACGCTATGTAAAGACTTTTTGTTTTGGATTTTTTAAAGTTAGAAATAGGAAGTTTTTCAACTTCCTATTTCAGCGAATATGAATGACCCGTACGGGATTCGAACCCGTGTTACCGCCGTGAAAGGGCGGTGTCTTAACCACTTGACCAACGGGCCATTTTTCATGGCGGAGAAGGAGGGATTTGAACCCTCGCGCCGCTTACACGACCTACTCCCTTAGCAGGGGAGCCCCTTCAGCCACTTGGGTACTTCTCCAAATTGGCTCCGCAGGCAGGATTCGAACCTGCGACCGTTCGGTTAACAGCCGAATGCTCTACCACTGAGCTACTGCGGAATGAAGAAAAAATTGACGACTGTAACCATTGTAATGAGCATTTATAATTTTGTCAACAGTTCATTATATATTGTTTTTCGCTACCATCCAATTAGCGACGGCTTTTATACTTTATCATATCTTTCTCCTTTTCGTCAACCATTATTTTTATAAAATTGAATTTTTCCTCCGCACTTTCCGCATAAATATCGTTCTGGGTTCATTTTTCTACGGCGAATAAAAGTGCTCATACATGATAGGCATTTATAAATATAAATAATATTATTTTTATTTTTTTCTCTTAATGGTGTGCAAAATCTAGGTGCACCTACTTTTTTTAAAAGCATTTTAAAGTCAGAGTCCCGATGCCGAAAACCTTTTCCTTCGATATGAAGATGGTAGTGGCAAAGTTCATGCTTAATAATCCCTATTAATTCGTCCATTCCGTATTGTTCATAATATTTTTTATTCACTTCAATATCATGGCTGTTTAATAAATATCTTCCGCCTGTTGTTCGAAGACGGTGATTAAAATACGCTTTGTGAACAAATTTTTTCCCAAAAAAGGATAGTGAAATTTGCTCCACAAGTTTTTGAAGCTGGTCATCATTCAATGTACTGCACCTACTTTAAAAACATGTTGAACAGGACAACAACTTAACGCATACAATAAATATTACTACATCTAATCGGACTCACATATTTTATTTTAGCATATGCTTTTTTTCTTGACCATAAAATGGCAAGCCAAAAAGAACAATACATCCAAGGAGGTATTAACCAATGCCGAATTGGCTTATAAATCAAATGAAGAAAGCATATTATGAAAAAAACGTTTATCAAATCAAGTTATTAAATCAATGCTGGTATTTCTATAGAAAAAAGCATTGCTCATAATTCAACAGCTCTCAAAGAACAGACTAACTTTTTTTCAAAATTTTTGGTTGATAGATCGTTGTTTGCTTCCATCAGCATGCAATATAAGGTTGATAAAAAAATCAGCTGTCGACTTTGCCGACAGCCGTGATTTCTGTTGTTATTTATTTAACCATTGTTAAAGCGACTCTTCCTTTATCAACATCAACTTTTTCCACCCAGACTGTCACGATGTCCCCAACCGAAACAACGTCCAAAGGATGCTTTACATATTGTTTGCTTAATTTTGAAATGTGCACAAGTCCATCCTGTTTAACGCCGATATCAACAAATACACCAAAGTCTACTACGTTTCGAACCGTTCCTTGCAGCTCCATTCCTTCTTTCAAGTCTTCAAGCTGCAGCACATCTTTTTTCAAAAGAGGTTTTGGAACTTCATCACGAGGATCGCGCTCCGGTCTCATTAAAGCATCGCATATATCCTTCAATGTATATTCGCCAATATGCAAGGCTTTTGAAGTTTCTTGAATATTCAGCGATCTGATTTTATCTTTCAACAGTTCTGTACCGATATCATCGACTGTCAATGAAAGGCTTGACAGCAGTTTTCTAGCGTCTTCATAGCTTTCAGGATGAATGCTCGTCCTGTCAAGCGGATCGTCGCCGTCCAATATTCTTAAAAAGCCGATACATTGCTCATACGTTTTCTCCCCAAGCCGTGGGATGGATTTTAAATCGTTGCGATTCACAAATTTTCCAATTTCTTCTCTCCGTTTCACAATATTATGAGCCACTGTTTTTGATAATCCAGATACGTATTGCAACAGAGACGGCGAAGCAGTATTTACGTTGACACCGACTTGGTTGACAACTGTTTCCACAACAAACGTTAAAGAGTCATGCAATTTCTTTTGGGATACATCATGCTGGTATTGACCAACACCGATTGATTTAGGATCAATTTTCACCAATTCAGCAAGCGGATCTTGAAGCCTTCTAGCAATGGATACTGCGCTGCGTTCTTCGACTTCAAGATCTGGGAACTCTTCCCGGGCTAAATCAGAAGCTGAATAAACACTTGCTCCCGCCTCGTTAACAATTAAATAATAAATATCTTCTTTTAATTCTTTTATTACATCTGCAACAAATTGTTCTGTTTCTCTTGAAGCTGTTCCATTGCCGATAGCGATTACTTCAATTTGGAAGCGTTGAATAATATCGATCAGCTTTTGTTTTGATTTTTCTATTTCATTTTTTGGCGGATGAGGATAAATCACATCAATATAAAGAACTTTTCCAGTTTCATCGACTGCCGCAAGCTTGCATCCTGTACGGTAAGCCGGGTCGATTCCTAAAACGATCGTTCCTTTTAATGGAGGTTGAAGGAGCAGTTTTCTTAAATTTTCGGAAAAAACACGAATGGCCTGATCTTCAGCTTTTTCAGTCAATTCTTTTCTAATCTCCCGCTCAATCGAAGGCTGTATGAGCCGTCTATACGCATCCTCCAACGTTTCAATTAAAATATCAGCAGCAATTGTCCTTTGATCCGAAACAATTTTTTTCTTCAAATAGGCTACTATTTGTTCTGTCGGCGGCTCGATTGCCACCCTTAAAATCCCTTCCTTCTCCCCTCTGTTTAACGCCAAAACACGATGGGGAACGATTTTTCTGATCGGTTCTTCATATTGGTAATACATTTCGAATACTTTTTTCTCATCTTTTTCTTCGTCTTTACACGTTGAGACGACCATACCTTCTTTCAACGTTTGCTCCCTTATCCATTGCCGATAATTCGGATCGTCTGAAATCCATTCTGCAATAATATCTTTTGCACCAGAGAGAGCATCTTCAACCGTATGGATTTCTTTCTCTTCATTGATGTATTTTTCGGCTTCTTCTTCAATCGATCCCGCTAGCGGCAAGGAATATATCCATTTGGCTAAAGGCTCAAGCCCTCTTTCTTTTGCAATCGTTGCTTTCGTTCCTCTTTTTTGCCGGTATGGCCGATACAAGTCTTCAACTTGCTGCAAT
Source organism: Aeribacillus sp. FSL W8-0870 (assembly GCF_037963755.1). Taxonomy (NCBI): domain Bacteria; kingdom Bacillati; phylum Bacillota; class Bacilli; order Caryophanales; family Bacillaceae; genus Aeribacillus; species Aeribacillus sp. FSL W8-0870. The sequence continues at coordinate 420,181 of NZ_CP150165.1, read as the reverse complement.
TTTTCAGCCGCCAGTATTTCATTTCGCAAAGATTCTGTTAGTTTTCCTTGTTCCTCAATTAACCGAATAACTTCTTCTTTTCTTTTTTCAAGGTTTTGTATGTATTGCCAGCGTTCACTAATGTTTCGTATTTCCACTTCATTTAAAGCGCCTGTTTGTTCTTTTCTGTACCGCGCAATAAAAGGAACGGTGTTGCCGTCTTCAAGCAATGCAATGACATTTTGAATTTGTTTGGTGGATATTGATAATTCGCTGCTTAACATTTGAAAAATTTTCTCATTATTTAACATTCTTTAGCCTCCACTACTATTTCCATCTACATAAACATTTTATCAAAAATTTTTTCAACATAAAAAGACAACCGTTATCCATCCGATTGTCCCAACAATTAAAAAAGCTGCCCGATTATATAAGTTAAATCATCTGTCCGATCGGAAAGAAATTTATTGAAGCCTTTCGCAATCTCGTGAATAGAAGAATGATCTTTTAACGCCGTTTTAATGTTTGAAGCATAAAGGCCATCAGTGTGAATAATAAATTTTGACCCTTTTTCATATGAAAAAGTGCGGATGCGATATTTCTTCATTTTACCAGGTAAATATCCAGCGGTTGGAATTGGATAAATGTATTCCCCAGAAGGCAAATATAAGATGAAACGAACGTTTCCTACCGAGCCGTATGTAATAGTTTTGTCTACGAAATCCACTTTTAATATTCCGACTGTCGCGCCTCTTTTACCTTTTAATTTCTTATGGCACTGTTTAAAAATCTCATGTACAGTTTCCTGCTGGTATTGCTTCACCGTTTGGCATATGATTTCAGATGATTCACGCGCAGCTTGTCCACTTCCCAACCCATCTGCGACAACACAAACAAATCTATGCTCGTCCGTACAGGTGAAAAAACTGTCTCCACAATAAGCACTGCCTACTTTTCCAACCTGACATGTCAAAAATTGAATATGTTCAGTTTCTTGATATTGAATCATTGCCCTATCTCCATTGGATCAGCGTGAACAGCTTTTTTTAATTTTTTTAATGCTTGGCGCAATAGTCTGGAAACATGCATTTGGGAGATACCTAAAATTTCACCTATTTCTTTTTGACTGCGGTTATGATAAAAAGAATGTAGAATAATTTCTTTTTCTCTCTCAGTTAAAACGTGCATAATGTTTTCAATAGTCAGTTTTTGAAGAATGCGTTCAAAGCCCTCGTCTTTTTGTCCGACAAGATCTAAAATGGTGACCGCGGTTCCATCCGGTCCAGCTTCTATTGAGTGATCAACAGAAAGCGTATGATAGTTTTTGACCATTTCCATAGCTTCCAAAACTTCTTCCTCAGCTGCTCCTAAATATTCTGCTATTTCCTTGACCTTCGGAGAGCGCTCCAGCTGACTCGTCAACTGCTCCACCGCTGCATTTATTTTTGGTCCAAGTTCTTTCATTCTGCGGGGCACATGGACGCTCCACGTTTTATCCCGAAGATAGCGTTTGATTTCTCCAATAATCGTTGGAACAACAAACGCATCAAATGATTTCCCAACTGTTGGGTCGAAGCGATCAATCGCTCCCAATAAACCGATCATCCCGACCTGTACCAAATCCTCCTGATACATTTTCGAACTTGAGTACTTTTTTGCCAGTGCAACAACAATTGGCTGATAAAGTTCAATAATTTGTTCTTGTGCTTTTTCATCTTTATTTTCCTGAACTTGACGAATGAGTTCATGGATTTCGTTATTGCTTCGTTTTTGACCATGAGGTTTGTTCATTTCTCATTCGCTCCTCATTTAAAAGCTTGGACATCTTGACAGTTACTCCTGAGTTCATATCGATTGTCACTTCATCCATTAGCGTTTTAATTAGAAACAAACCTAAACCGCCCTCGCTCAATTTTTCAATCGGCATGGAAGGAGAATAAGGCCCGGTGTTTTCTTTCATTTTTGATAAATCGAAATTTTTTCCATCGTCTGAAACAGTGATCTCTAATCGATTTTCAAACAAGCTGAAGCCGATTCTCACTTCACCGTTTTCATTATGACCGTAGGCATGCTGCACCGCATTTGTACACGCTTCACTGACGGCAATCTTTAAATCTTCAATGTCATCATATGTGTACCCCATTCTATTGGCGATACCGGATAGAGTCAATCTGACAATCCCTATATACTCAGTTTTCGCAGGTATTTTCATTTCAATGTAATCAATACATTTATCCATTAATCCTCACCTTTTCTTGAAATCTCGATGATGCTGTCCAAACCGGTAATATGAAATAAGCGCTCCAGCCGCGGCGACAAATTTGTCAATTTCAGCTTTCCGCCTTGTTTTCTGACCGTTTTCAACAATCCGACAAAAACTCCTAATCCGGTTGAGTCCATATATTCAACATCTTTTAGGTTGACTTCAATAAAAGGTTCGCTTTCCTCAGAAATGGGCGCAAGTTTATTTTTTAGCGCTGGCGCAGTATAGGCATCAATCTCTCCTTTTAGATGCACATACGAAACCTTTTTTTCCTTTTTAATATCAATTTCAAGATTCATTCTGATCCCCCTCATAAAAGACAAAATCATCCATTCACTTATACCCTTTTTCGAAGCCGTTTAAACATTTTTTTCATAATGATTAAGGTGAAATCATCCCGCAATTGAAAACCTTGCATTTTCTCAAAATCTTTATAAATATTTTCTACTATTTGTTGAGCAGGCAAATGTAAATGAGCTCGGATGGCGCTCGTCACTGCAGCTCTATCAATAAATCCTTCCTTCGTTCTTGTTTCAGTTACTCCATCTGACAAAAGAATAATCATATCGTTTTGGAAAAGATTTAATTCATATTGCTCATATTTCACTTGCCGGTCAACACCTAAAACAAGCCCTTTTGATTGAAGGTCATAAAAGTGATCCTCGCTGGCGCAATAATAAAAGCCCGGTTCATGTCCTGCAGATGCATATGTAATCTTATTCGTCCGAAAATCGTACTTACCAAAAAACATGGTAATAAACATATTGACATCGATGTTTTGTTCAACAACTCTATTTAAATTTTCTAATATGTAGCTCGGATTTTGCCTTGATTCCAGGAGGCTGTCCATCGCATATTTAATCATTGATATACACAATGCTGCAGGTATGCCTTTGCCTATGACATCCGCAATCGCAACGCTCATTGTGTTTTCATGTTCTGCAAACTGGTAATAATCTCCGTTCATAATTTTGGCAGGAACGCTGATGACCCCTATGTCCAATTCTTCGACTTTTGGAATATTTGTTTGCAGCAGTGCCTGCTGTACGTTTGCTGCAATTTCAATTTCGGATTTCAGCTCAAGCTGCCTGCCCCTCAAAAATTGATGTTCTTGATAAGCCAGACCATAACCAACCATTACCTCCAATAAAAAGTCAAAGGAATCTAAAATCTTTTTTGGTATGTCTGGAAATAATTCTTTTAAAACTTTTAAATGGATGTTGATGATTTCCTCAGGCGGTATTTTATGTTCAATTGCTTTCCAACTGAAGCGCTGCCCTTCATATAAAGCTTGTTCGGTCAGTTCTTGAATGTAATTTGCTAACATCTCTTTATATTTCATTTGAATATCATCATCAAACGCCATAAAATCCTCCTAACGAAGCCATTTCACCACTTGTACAACGGTCCCTTCGCCTGTCTTTGAGTCGATATAAAATTCGTCCATTAAGCGCTTAACACCAGGCAATCCAGCCCCAAGTCCTCCTGACGTCGTAAATCCATCCTCCATTGCCTTGCGAATATCAGGAATTCCCGGCCCATGATCAGAGGCGGTAATTTTAATTCCTTTTTTTTCTTTTTCTTCAATTTTATCGATGTAAATTTTCCCACCATTTGCATAATGATAAATGTTCCTTGCTAATTCTGATATTGCGGTGGTAATCCGGGCTTGGTCCACTGCGCCGAATCCAAGTTCTTTCGCAGCATGACGACCCAATTGGCGGGCAGCCACAATATCCCATTCGTTCATAATCATTACACAGGATTGGCCATCCATTCTAATCCTCCAGCTCCTTAAGCAATTCCAGCCCTTTTTCCAAGTCAAGCGCAGTATGAATATCTTCCAGTTCAATGCCTAATTCGATCAGCGTAATAGCCACAGCAGGCTGAATACCTGTCAATACGACCGTCGCCCCCATTAACTTAGACATGTTGACACAGTCCCCTAAAATCTTGGCGATAAATGAATCAATGACATCAACGGAAGTTAAATCAATGACAACACCTGTTGCTCCTGTTTCATGAATTTTCTTTAATAAATCTTCCTGAAATTGCATCGCTGTTTTGTCGTCCAGCTCCCACTGTATTGAAATTAATAGATTATTATACAGTTTTAAAATAGGTATTTTCGACGTTTTCATCATCTGCGTTCACCCATTGAAACAATTTTTCGATTGGTCATTTCAAGCGCAGCTTCGATGCCTTTTTGAAGGGTATTTTTCGTTGTAATTTGACTTAAATCAATGCCTAGATTCACTATCGTTTGCGCAATTTCAGGGCGAATGCCGACAAGCAAACTTTTTGCTCCTACAAGACGAACTGCTTCTGCAGCTTGTATAATGTGATGGGCTACCATCGTATCCACAACAGGCACACCGGTTATATCAATCAGCACCACTTCAGAACGATATTTAACGACCCCTTTTAATAAATTTTCCATAATTCTTTTGGCACGGTCCGTATCAATCGTTCCAATCAATGGCATAACAGTGATGCTATCAAAAACCGGAATCAACGGCGCAGACAATTCTTGCAGAGCCATTTTTTGGAGATTAATGGTTCTTTCATATGAAGAGGTATATTGCAGAAATACTTCCCGATTAACCGGTGAGGTAACTTTCTCTATCTCCGATAATAATTCAAGCGGATCACTCGGTATTTGTTTCTCAAGCAATTTAGCAAATAATATTTTTTCAAAAGTATGTAAGCATTGAGCAATTTTGTCCATTGGCCAGTCAAGCTGGACAATCCGTTTTGAAAATTCATGAATTTTTCCGGAAAATTCATCTTCTTTGTTTTTGCTCCATTCGATGAGAATATTCACATATTCTGCAGCAATTGCTTGATCAATTTGATCAGACTCAGCGGAAATTGATTGAGCATCAGCCTTGTTGAAGCGATCAATCCAATCCTTCATAATCTCGTCGCGATGCATTCGGATAAATTCAACTATTTCAGAAATTTTCAGTGACATGTTGCATGTCTCCTTTCAAAAACTTTGCCTTTTCAACTTTTATAGAAAAATAAAAAAAATTATAGATATGTTCCCGTTTTTATCATTTTTCTTCCACAATATCTGCTAAGCTGTCGCATTCATTGCTTACAGCTATTTTTATAAAGGGAATGCGGCAAATCTTCCTTTCGCTTCTCGACTATGGAAGATGCTGTTTTTAAATGCTTCGTCGTTTAAAAAAGCGAATGCAGCTTGTCAGCACGTCTGTTCATTTTTGCGCAAAAATCAAAAATACCACAGTTTCGCAACTGTGGACATTTTTTCAATCTTATTTATTTTAAACATTCTACCTGCAGGCAGTCCTTTTGAAAAGATCGTTGAAATATACGTAAAAAATATTAGAAATCGATCAGGCCTAAACTGATTTGTAAGGCATCGTCCACTTTATCCATCATTTCATCATCGAGATGGGTAATTTTATCCGTTAACCGTTGTTTATCAATCGTTCTAATCTGCTCAAGCAAAATGACCGAATCCCGTTCAAATCCATATTTTTTCGCATCAATTTCAACATGAGTCGGCAATTTTGCTTTTTGAATTTGTGCTGTAATAGCGGCTACGATCACCGTTGGACTAAAACGATTCCCTATATCATTTTGGATAATTAAAACTGGACGAACGCCGCCTTGCTCTGAACCAACTACAGGGGATAAATCAGCAAAATAAACGTCGCCGCGTTTAACAATCAAAAGATTACCCCCCGCTAACTAAGCGTTCAACGGTGTGTTCAGCCTCATACTCTGCCAGAAAAGCCTCCGATGCAATATTTAGATTGATCTTCGCCATTTCCATATAACCGCGTCTCATTGACTCGCGAATTTGGCGTTTTTTACGCTCTCTCAAATACATTTTCATTGCTTGATAAATAAATTCACTTCTGTTTCCGTTTTCCTGTTTCACGATTCCATCTAATTCAGAAACAAGTGCTTGTGGCAATCGAACAATAATTTCCGTTGTTGAGCTGGATTCAGACACCAAAATACACCTCCACCGTTCCTACAAAGCCGAAATCATTTTATTCCAATATTAATATTAACATTTATATTCGTTGAAGCAAAGCCATTTTTCAAATAATTTCTTCAATATTATCGGCATTGATATGAATATTTTATTCAAGTTTCTTCATTTTTCAGTAAGCAGAGGATTTCTTATGTTTGTTTTGCCTCCATTTCTTATATAAATCCGAGGAACCCGCCAATTGATCATGCATGGAATTTCATAATTAATCGTTTCCAGCCGTTTGGCCACTTCATCAACTGAAATCATGTCATTGCCTTGTGAACCGATAAGTGTCACTTTTGTCCCGACAGGTTTTTTTTCCGGAAGCTTAATCATCAGTTGATCCATGCAAATGCGCCCGATAATAGGAACGCGCCTTCCATCGACAAGAACTTCCGAACCAGTCAATTTTCGAATCCATCCATCAGCATAACCGATTGGAACCGTACCAATCCATTCCTCCTCTTTCGCTGCGTATGTTGCTCCGTAACTTACTTTTTCCCCTTTTTTTATTTTTTTAATATGAACAATCTTTGAGTGTAAAGAAAAGGCTTCATATAACGGAAAAGGCAGCGTGCTTTTGATAAATTCCGATGGCGCCAAACCATACATGGAAATGCCAAAGCGAACCGCATTAAAAGCTTTTGTTGGAAAGCGAAGAGTCGCAGCACTGTTTGCACAATGAATAATCAAACCGTCTGTATCCACGATTTGCAATAATTCCAGGAAACGTTCATATTGCTGTTCAAAATATGCTGTATCGTGTTCGTCTGCTGTGGCAAAATGAGTGAATATGCCTTCTAATCGAAATAACTGCTGTCCCTTTATGAGCGAAATGGCTTGTTCGAATTCTTTTTTATCTCTTATTCCGATCCGTCCCATACCTGTGTCTAATTTCAAGTGGATGTTGACTGATGTTTTCCCTAAATATTTTCCCGCACTTTCCAGCCATTCAGCTGAATAGGCAGTCACACTTATCCCATTTTCTCCTGCAACTGTAACATCTTCTGGTCTTACCGCTCCTAATACGAGGATAGGGGCCTTTATTCCTGCTTGTCTCAATTTCAATGCTTCATCTAGAAAAGCGACTGCTAATTTAGCCGCACCTGCTGACAATGCTGCTTGGGCAACTTCCACATCTCCATGACCATAAGCATTAGCTTTCACAACAGCAATAATTTCAGTTTCATTCGGCAAATGTTCCTTTAATCCATGAATGTTCGCTTCAATATGATCTAAATTAATTTCTGCCCATGTATCTCGGAAATAGTTCTGCATCTTAATTTCATCTCCAACGATATCGTTTTGTTTATTTTATATCACTGTTTCTTTTTAAACAATAGTACATAAAAAAGGCGGCAGAAGATCGTTTCTTTTGCCGCTCAATTTTACTACTTCCCTGATTGGCTTTGTACAGAACGAGCAACTGCAATCATTTCTTTTTGCGTCAGTTCGTTTGAAGCGAGCATATAATCCACACCATTATATGTCCATGTTAAAGAATTGTCGGTCAGCGCCCCAACTGCAAACCCTAAATCGACCAGCTCTCCACTGACAAATTCTGAAGAGGTAACTGGTGAAACTTCCGCAAGCTCCTCAATAAGAGTAAATGATTTTTCGCCTCCGTAAGTTAATACTACTCGTTTTCCACTATCTGTATTCAGCTCCTTTTCTTGGACGAGATCGACACCTTCCGGCAAGTCTTCCTTAAGCGGATAAAGAACAGCAAATTGTTTGTTCGCTGATTGAGCCAAAACAGGAATATCCACTTGGGCATTGGACATCGTTTTTTCTATTTCAAAGGCATTTTTATCAAATTTTGGATTCGATTCAAAATTGGAAAATTCAACAGAAACAAGCGCATTCCGATCAACATCCATCACTTTCACATATGAAGGTGTCAAATTTTTCTTATGAAATGCAATTTTTTGGTATGGGAGCATTTGATTGTTTTGATAATTGGTTTTTGTTTCAAATACATAGTTCTTTTCCCCGACTTCGAATTTCGCTTCTTTATCCTTCAATATATCTTGGACAAGCGATTCATACAGGTAAGCTTGACTCGAATTTTGCGGCCAATTGCTTTGGAAACGGAAGCTTTTGTTCAAAGCAGGAGTCAGAACAAATACCCCATCATCATTTCTTAAAATAATTTGGCTTTGATCCCTGTCATCATTTTTTAATAGCACTCGATAATAATGGGGCTTTTTGTGCCAAATTTCCACTTCATACACATGCGGCTCTTCCGCTGTTTTGATCGTCATTTTGGCGTTCACCTTATAGCCTTTTAATTCTTCAATTTTTTTGTTCAATGCACTTGAAACGTCTTCTTTTGATTTTACGCCACATGCAGATATTAATCCCACAAAAAGCAGACAGACAATCACGAGCTTTACGCCTCTCGTCAAATTTTTCAACCCCTTTGCCTCAATTAGCGTCACTAGGAAGTTTTGAAGAGTCAGTGAACAATTTCTGACTTGTCTCCCCTACCGCATTACAACTATATGAGGCAAGGTCAGCAAATATGCAGACTAGCTTGACAGGCTTTCAATGATTACTTGCGCAGCAGCAAAATTTTTTGAATGAGTGATTGTCACAAACACCCGGTCTGATGTAATATTTTGCACAATGATCGGTTTCCCTTTTTCATCATGTAAAATTTCAATATCTAAAAAGCCCACTGTCTTTCCGATTCCTGTCCCTAATGCTTTGCTAAATGCTTCTTTAGCGGCAAATCTGCCTGCCAAAAACTCCAATTGTCTTGAATCCCGCAATTTATTAAAGATTTCCTTTTCGCGAAACGATAAGATTCTGTCAATAATGTTGGATCTCCGCTCCATAATATCTTTCATCCTGTCCATTTCAACGATATCAAGTCCAATCCCAACGATCACACCATCACATCCCTTTAATTTTCTACTGTACTATTTATAAATTGAAAATCATACAAATGATTATAGAATACTTGTCCTGTTGAAAAGGAGAATTCACATGTTTCGCAGAACAGAAAGCCTTCACACTTTTATTCGCCTTTATCCTGCTGTCACGATCATAAGCTGCATACATGTTGTGTTATGGATTATGATGAAACTTTCTTTCCCAATATTTACGCTTCTATTTTCTTTTTTAACCGGATACAATGCAGGGGTTCATTCAGGGGAATGGTGGCGGCTCATTACACCAATTTTTTTGCATACTAGCTTTTCCCATCTTTTGTTTAATACAATCACACTTGTTATTTTTGCCCCGCCGCTGGAACGAATGGTAAAGTCAATTTATTTTCTGGTCATTTACAGTGCATCAGGCATTATAGCCAACATTGCAACCTATTTGATCATGCCAATGGATTATTCTCATGCAGGAGCTTCAGGGGCGATTTTTGGCATTTTGGGCACGTACATGTTCATCTGTTTTTTCCGAAAGGAATATATGGATCAAAAAAACTCTCAAATGATCTTAACGGTTACAGCCATAGCTCTCGTACTGTCCTTTATTGATGCCCATATCAATGTAGTTGCACATGTAACAGGACTTCTGGCTGGATTTTTGCTAGGTAAAGTGTTTGTCCGCAAAAAACCAAGCTTCATTCATTATACGTATTATCATCAACCGGTTCGGCAGGAAGGAATGAAATTATTTTTCAAAAAATGGTCGATATGGATTTTTGTTTTCGTTTTTATACTTGCGGCTATTTTATATGTGTTGTAAAAATTTAAATCACTCCCATCCACATGAGAGATGGGAGCTTCTAAACTTGTCCTTCACTTCTTCTTGAAAACCATTTATAAATTTCCATTCCGTCCTTTTCCTCGAGGTTTTTAACAGCAAAAAAGCTTCCAGTAGACTTGGAAATAATACTGCACTGAACAGAAGTCAGATCTTTTTGTCTCTGAAAATAGGATTGTTTCAATTCCAATGATTGAATCCGCTTTTTTTCGAAAAAGACGGTTGTCTTATTCAACACGCGGAAAGACAGCGTCAATTCCTTTCCATTTAAATACCAACCTGTATCTTTATATTGAAAATATCCGAGCACCAGTGCAAAAGGAATGAGAATAAGTGATAAGTAGCCCCATGGTTTAAAAAACAAGCATAAAGGGACGGCTATGAGAAGTGATAAAATCAGCATACGGAGCAAAAATCTGGACAGCGCACGCCGCGGAACCGGGTGCAGTGTCTCGTTTATCGTCAAATGGAAAAAGCTTTCAACCTTTTCTTTAACTTGTTTCTTCCGAATTAACGGAAACAAAATGGTCTCGACATCCTTGTCACTTCCGCCTCCCGCCGATTCAATATGTACAGTTGCATATCCAAAAGGCTGGCGCAGCCAATTTTCTGTTACTTTAATTGCTTGAATACGATCTATTGGTATAGAAATCTGTTTTTTTTCAAAAATGCCACTTGAAATAATAATTTGTCCGGCTTCTTCTCGAACTGTAAAATCTCCGTACTGGAGTAAAACCCCGATAAAGCTTATAATCCACGCAATGATCAAACCAATCAAACATAAGATGACAATCATCGTCACACTTGCATGGACAATCCATTCCAGCTTGTCAAATATTTTTTCGTACGGAATAATTTCATCAAATTGGCTTAAAAAGGCTACGATTGACAGAGCAACCCCTAAGCCGCTTGAAGTTGCTGCAGTAATAAGCAGTTCGTTAAAGCTTATTTTGTAAAGAACCCTTCCTTCTTCCAGTTTGTCTTGCTCTGCTTCTCCTTGTGCTATTTGTCTTTTTTGCTCCTTGATGATTGTCCGAATCTGTTCTGCCTCTTCTTTCCGTATGGCGCTAAGTTCAACCTCTGCTTCGCCCATGCCGCCCGCTGTTTCGATTTCAAGCTTCACTACACCGAAGAGGCGCTGGATGAAACCGGCGGTTACATTTATGGATTGAATTCTTTCAATCGGTATATATCGATTTTTTTTTAAAAAAACGCCCTGCTCAACACGAAATTCATTTTCTTCAATGCGATAAGTAAATTTCAACCAATTTAACACACTGGAAATGATCGTGAGTATAAGTGCTAGAATCGTTCCGATCAATAAAAACGACCGGATGTTTCCTATGTTTGTGACAAACAAGAAAATATTCGTTACTATAATTTCTTTAATCGCCTTCGCAATTTTCACTAAAACAGCTACGGGATGCAATCTTTTCTGATCATACATCATCCTTCGCCTCCCGTGCCAATTTCGAGATATAATCGCGAAGCTGATCCGCTTCTTCCATTTCCAGGGCAGGAATCTCGTGAACCGTTGCTGCAGTGGAAATAGTTACAGTCGCCAAGTTATATTTTCTTAAAATCGGCCCTTGTGAGGTATCTACATGCTGAACTCTCACCATTGGAACAAGCACACGGGTAACTGTAAACAATCCATGCTGCAAATCCAGTTCATTCTCATGAACTTCATATCGCCATATTTTCAACCGAATATTTGGAAAAATGAAAATGGAACAAATAGAAGACACCAACCAAATAATTGCCAATATAGGAATAATCCATTTCGGCCAGTTGAAAAAAAATATCAATAAAGATATGCCTATGATCACCAGCAACTCAACGATGCTCCAAATAGCCGCAGTGATCTTCCATACAGTAACAGCTTTAGGACTAATGCGATTTTGTGGTTCGCGCCGCAAGTTTTTCCCTCCCTTGTCTCCTTCTGTAAAAAATTACGTTTCATTTAGGCAAAAAGTTTCAAATATATAAAAAGGAGGCAGCTCCAAGTTTTGGAATGCCTCTTTTTCCATGTCTGATTATTCTTTTTCATTCCAATTATTTTGGGCTAGCCGATCCTTTTGTCGATCTTGCTGAATGAAAGGAGCGTTTCCGTCCAACCCGTTTGTTTTTTAAATCAAGCTTTCGTTTATTTCTGCTTTTTTCTTTCTTCATAGGGAGAGGAGGTTCCTCCGTCAATTTTACAGGTGTCGTATCCGGCTCCTTCGTTAACATTTTAATAGCTGCTGCAAGCAATGGGACGGAATCATATTTTTCCAATAGCTCCGCAGCAAAATTTTTATACTGATCTAAATTTTCAGTTTCCACTACAGAGCAAATTTTTTCGACCGTCATTTTTTGTTTTCCTACTAGTGCTTCATCTAAAGTAGGAGGACGCATTCGATCCATTTTTCTTTTTGTTTTATGCTCAATGGTTTCCAAAATACCGCGTTCCCTTGCGGTTATAAACGTCATCGCTTTTCCTGACTTCCCAGCCCGTCCTGTTCTTCCAATTCTATGCACATAGCTTTCAGGGTCTTGAGGTACATCAAAATTATATATATGGGTGATACCAGATATATCAAGCCCTCTGGCTGCTACGTCTGTTGCAACAAGTACATCAATGGCCCCATTTTTAAATTTGTTCAAAACAGATAAGCGTTTCGCTTGGCTTAAATCGCCATGAATTCCTTCTGCTGAATAGCCGCGGACATTTAATGCTTCAGAAAGTTCGTCCACTCGGCGCTTTGTCCTGCCAAACACAATCGCAAGCTCCGGTGATTGCAGATCAAGAAGTCTTGTCAAAACGTCAAATTTTTGTTTTTCAGGCACTTCTAAATAATATTGCTGCACATTTGGAACCGTTACTTCTTTCGCTTTTACACGGACATGAGTCGGATTTTTCATAAAACGTTCTGCAATTGATTTAATTGGACCAGGCATTGTCGCAGAAAATAGAAGGGTTTGACGCTCCCTAGGAATATTTGAAAGAATGTGCTCAATATCATCAATAAACCCCATGTTGAGCATTTCATCCGCTTCATCTAAAACGACAGTGTGCACAGAATCAAGCCGCAGCGTATTGCGCCGTATGTGATCCAATAACCTTCCAGGTGTTCCAACAATGATGTGGGGCGGCTTCTTCAAAGCCCGAATCTGCCTGGAAATGTCCTGGCCTCCGTAAATCGGCAATACTCTTGTCCGTTTATCATAACCGATTTTATATAACTCTTCTGATACTTGTATAGCAAGTTCCCGTGTTGGAGCTATCACGATCGCTTGAACAGCTGAATCATGAACATTAATTTTTTCTACTAAAGGGATGCCAAAAGCTGCTGTTTTTCCTGTCCCTGTTTGCGCTTGTCCAATGATGTCTTTATTGTTCAAGCCTAAAGGGATCGCCTGCATTTGAATGGGAGTCGCTTCTTCGAAGCCCATTCTTTTTATTGATTTTAACAGCTCCGGACTCAACCCGAACTGGTGAAACAAATTTGTCAATTTTTCCAAACTCCTTTAAGACTTTTATTAAGCGCTGCTGGATAAAAAGGCTCTTGTGCGTATTTTCTAGAAACTGTAAGCTTATCATAGTCGTGAGAATCAGTGTAAACTCCGATTTTTGCTGGAAAGTACGCATAGGGATTTTTATCCATTCACCGCAGGTGTTATCGTACCATTTCCATCAATCTATTTCAACTTACCGCACTATAGCTAAAAAAGCATAAAAACAAAAGCACAAGCAAAATGATGTTTTATTTTATTCTTCCATTAATGCATGAACAACATCTTCCAGCTTCATTCCTCTGGACGCTTTCACTAACACAAGATCTTTTGAGCCTGCAGCTTTCTTTAATTCATGAATTAGTTCATCTTTGTCAAAAAACACATGAATTTTTCTTTCATCTATAACTTTCTTTGCACCAACGGCAATTTCTTTTCCGAGCTTTCCAAATGTAAAGAGGTGATCAATTTCTTGATCAGACAGCATCATTCCTACTTCTTGATGAAGTTCAACTTCTCTTTCGCCAAGCTCCAGCATATCCCCTAAGACAAGAATTTTTTGCGAATATCCTTTTAGACCATGGACTAGATCAATGGCTGCTTTCATCGCTGTAGGATTCGCGTTATATGCATCATTTATGATGGACAGACCGTTCTTCGTTTGAATCAATTCAAGTCTCATGTTTGTTATTTTCAAATCGCGAAGCCCTTTTTCAATACGATCCAGTCCGATCTTTAGGAGTTCTCCAACAGCGATCGCTGCCAATGCGTTTAAAACATTGTGGCGGCCTAAAACAGGGATAAAAAAAGGCTGTTCAGCTATATTGGCGCGAAACCGTGTTCCTTCACCCAACAGCTCCATTGATGTCGGAAAAAGATTATTGTTTTTATTTTCTCCAAACGTTACGGTTTGACATGAATAATCTTTTTTTAACAAAGGCTCATCACCATGATAAATGAGTGTTCCATTCTCTTTTAAACCCTTTATAATTTCAAGCTTTGCTTCCGCAATCCCTTCACGAGAGCCTAAATCTTGTAAATGAGCATCGCCGATATTGGTAATGACGGCTATATCAGGACGTGCAATTGATGATAATAATTCAATTTCTCCCTTAGCGTTCATGCCCATTTCTAATACGGCCACCTCTGTATCTTCAGGCATATCTAATATTGTTAAAGGCAGACCGATATGGTTATTGAAATTCCCTTTCGTTTTATGCACGCGATACCGAGTGCCCACAACCGATGCGATCATATCTTTTGTCGTTGTTTTGCCATTAGAGCCTGTAATCCCTACTACTTTTGGGTTTACTGCCAACAAATAGTGAGAAGCAATCTGCTGCAATGCTGCCAAGGTATCGTCGACAATGATCAATGGTTTGTCTTGCTGCGGATTCGGGACTGATCTAGACCATAAGGAGGCATGAGCACCATTTTCGAACGCTTTCTCGACAAAGTCATGTCCATTAAACTTTTCGCCAATAATGGGTACAAATAAGTTTCCTTTACGGACATTCCGCGAATCAGTCGTTACCCCTTCGATGGTAATCTTCTCAAATTCCTCTTTTAATTCTGCGTTGTTTGCCATCTGCTTAATTGCTGATAATTGCCGTTTTATCATGCTTTTTTGTTCTCCTTTCAAAAGGCGGCTTACACAGCCGCCCTAAGAACGATCTTTAAATAGTATACTTGATTCTCTGTTTTAGTTCATATCGCTCGATTCCAAGCTGAACCAATTTTTCAATCAACGCCGGATAATCGATGCCGCTGTGCTTCCATAAAAGAGGGAACATGCTAAACGGCGTAAATCCAGGCATTGTGTTCACTTCATTGATCAACGGTGTTCCGTCTTTTCTCAAGAAAAAGTCTGCCCGAACAAGTCCAGAACCATCGATAGCTTTAAATGCTTTCAGCGCCATTTTCTTGATTTGTTCATATTGCTCTTCCGTTATGTCAGCTGGAATAATGAGCTCCGTATCTCCGTCTTCATATTTCGCTTTATAATCGTAAAACTCTTTTTTCGGAGCAATTTCCCCAACAACAGAGCAGATCGGTTCATCATTTCCAATTACTCCGATTTCAACTTCCCTTCCATCAATACTTTCTTCAATAATCAGCTTCCGATCATACAGAAACGCTTCTTCAATAGATTGAATGAGCGATTGCCGATCTTTTGCCTTGCTGATACCTACGCTTGAACCGAGGTTGGCTGGCTTTACAAAGCAAGGATATCCGAGCTGCTCCTCGACTTTTTGAAAAACCTCCTCTTTATCTTTTTCCCAGTCTTTGTTCGTAAACCAAACGTACTTTGCCTGAGCAAGTCCTGCTTGGGCAAATAAATTTTTCATAATGATTTTATCCATTCCTGCTGCTGAAGCCAAAACTCCATTCCCAACATAAGGTATATTCAGCAATTCCAGCATTCCTTGTATCGTTCCATCTTCACCATTCGGTCCATGCAATAGCGGAAATACGACATGGACTGGATCAGCGCTTCCTGGAGCGTTAAATAGCTCTTGACTGAAAGGTACCGGCAAATGTTCACCTTTTTCTCCAGCTTCGGAATTTCCCGCTAGAAACTTCAAGTCTTCTACTCTTTCAACTGGACCGTTCAATTGCTTTCCTTTTACCCATTGCCCTTGCTCCGTAATGTAAATTGGATATATGTCAAATTTATTTTTATCGAGAGCGTTTATTACTGCCCGAGCTGTTTGTAATGATACTTGATGCTCGGCAGATTTGCCCCCATATACAAGCGCCAGTTTGATTGCCATTTATTTTTTCCTCCCGTTTTGAAAAAAATCATCTGTTTTATTTTATCATTATATAGGTTGTTTTTGTTATCATTGCCGAACAATTTATTTGCGGGAGAAAAAAATTCACTTCTTCTTTACCATGAATTAAAATAAATACGAAGGAAGGAGGGGTTATCCAATGAAGCCAATAGAGACAGCAGAACAGTTTGAACAAGTGATTCAGAGCAATCAAGAAACCATCATCAAGTTTTTTGCCGATTGGTGCCCTGATTGCAAAAGAATGGACATGTTTATCGGCGACATTTTAGAAGAATACGGTCAATATGAATGGTATGAGATCAATAAAGATCAATTCCCCGACCTAGCTGAAAAATATCAAGTAATGGGAATTCCAAGCATTTTAATTTTTAAAAACAACGAAAAAATCGCTCATCTGCACAGCGCATACGCAAAAACACCTGAGGAAGTGAAAGAATTTTTAGGCTCGCATCTTAAATAAAGAAAAAGCCGCTGGGGGTGTCTAATAAGTCGTTTTTACGGCTTATAGACGCCCCCATGAATGTTTTAGAAACGTTGATATATCGGTGTTTATGATTTTTTGTTTTCAATGGCGATTTGATTTTCTAAGACAGCCCTTTCATAAAAAGCACGAATCTAAAAAAACTGGACTTCGGATGTATTTTCATCCAGTCCAGCCTCAATTCTTTTCCTATCAAAATATTTCTATTCCTTTTTTAAATCCTCTAAAACCGTCAATAAATCTCTTAATTGGCTGATTTCATAGTCTGGAGTGACTTCTCCGCTAAGCTCCAACTGCTTTCGATTAATCCAAACAGACCGGATATTTGTCCGTGATGCCCCAAGTATGTCAGTGCTCAGTTTGTCTCCAACCATTACCACTTCATTGCTTTGAACACCCATTAAGTTTAGTGCGTGTTCAAAAATTGACGGATCAGGCTTACCTTTGCCGAACTCACCTGAAATGACAATATGCTCAAAATACGATGAGAGAGCAGAAACACTAGCAATCTTTTCTTTTTGCAGGCTTGGATCCCCGTTTGTTAAAAGAAGCAAACGATAGTTTTGTTTCAGCTGTTCTAATACTTCAAATGTATCTTCATATACGAGCGGTCTTTTGCGCCGTTCTGCATGAAAAAGCTCAGCCAGCTTTTCCCCGAATTCAGCATCATCTATACCGACCGCCTTCAAACCGTTCGTCCAAGCATCTTTTCTGTAAACAGGCGCCAATTGATTAAGCTTCCCAAACTGTTCGTGCACGATTTCGCTAAAATTCGCCCAAAGGCCTTCAAACGGATTGATGCCAATCATTTTTGTAAATGGATATGTTTCATAAGATTCATACAATTTTCTCGCTTCTTGACGAACCGCTTCCTCAAGCTGTTTTGAATCAACCCCGTATTGTTCTTCGGCTGTGGTGCAAACATATTGGAATGTGTCGCTGACGCTTTTTTCATCCCAAAGAAGTGTATCATCTAAGTCAAAAAAAACAGCTTTAATCAATCATCTATCTCCTCTCCATATTCTGTTCCATTCTTACCTAAAAACAATTTTTTGACACTGCCAATATTTCTGATTCGAAAGCAAATAAAGATGGATGGCACCTTAATAAATTTTATTTGAAATCAATATAAAATTGAATTATACCTCTTTCGTCCAGCCGAACTTGTCTTCCGCTTTTCCGTATTGAATGTTCGTGATCGTTTCATAAAGCTTTTTAGAAAACTCGCCTGTTTCAGAATTATTCAATAGCATTTTATGCTCATTCCATTTCAGCTCCCCGACCGGCGAAATTACCGCTGCTGTTCCTGTTCCGAAAACTTCTTCCAATTCCCCGTTTTTGTAGGCATTGAAGATATCTTCTATTGCAATGCGTTCTTCATGCACCGGTACTCCCCAATCTTTCACTAGCTGGATAACGGAGTCTCTTGTTATACCGCTCAAAATGCTTCCGTTTAATTTTGGCGTGTACACTTCACCGTTGATTTTGAAGAAAATGTTCATGCTTCCAACTTCTTCAACATATTTATTTTCTTTTCCATCGAGCCAGAGCACCTGATCGTATCCTAATTCCTCCGCTTTTTTTTGGGCGTATAAGCTAGCTGCATAGTTTCCGGAAGTTTTAACATGACCAACTCCTCCCGGTACA
The DNA here is from genome assembly GCF_037963755.1 of Aeribacillus sp. FSL W8-0870. Taxonomy (NCBI): domain Bacteria; kingdom Bacillati; phylum Bacillota; class Bacilli; order Caryophanales; family Bacillaceae; genus Aeribacillus; species Aeribacillus sp. FSL W8-0870. The sequence goes on along the minus strand of NZ_CP150165.1, from coordinate 401,783 downwards.
GCGCGAACATATTCATCTTCAACATAAATTTTTACAGGAACGAGCTGACGGCCTGAATAGTAAGCTCCAACTGGCGACAGGATAATCATAAACTTGTATTCGCTTGCTGGTCTAACTCCTAAATATGGTTCCGTTGCAATGATGAACGGTCTGATATATAAAGAAGTGCCTTCTTTATTTGGAATCCAATCTCTTTCCACTTCAACAAGCCGCACAATGGCTTCCAATACTAGATCAGGGTCAATGGGCGGAATACACATTCGTTCGCAAGAGCGGTTCAATCGCTCTATATTTTTATCCGGTCTGAATAACAATGTGCGGCCGTCATTCGTTTTATAAGCTTTCAGCCCTTCAAAAATTGCTTGCCCGTAATGAAATACCATTGCTGACGGCGAGAGCACCAACGGTTCAAACGGCACTATACGAGGGGAATGCCACCCTTGCACCTTATTATAATCCAATATAAACATATGGTCTGTAAAATGTTTTCCAAATCCTAACGATTCAAGATCAGGCTTTTCTTTTAACCGGTCCGATTTAATAAATTCAATAACTTGATTCATGTTCATCCATCCTTTCTCATTATTTTAATTTTATTGTGCGCTGCTGACTAGACCTATTGGGTTGCCAATTTTTATTGAATGCTTGATTGGCTAAATCGGGCTTTTCTTTTAGCGGGCAGCATGGCGAAATAGCCAATTAAAAAAACATGCCCCAGCAATCACCAACGCATAAAACATCGGTTGATTGCTGGGGCGAGATGCTTCGCGGTACCACCCAGCTTCTCTGTATTCCTCACAGAATACAGACTCAGCAAGTCACACATAGATGACTTTCTTCGTAACGGAAGATCCGTTGTTTTATACTTTGGCAAAAAGCCATTTCTAAAACAAGGCTCCAAGGCGATCTTCAAAGAGAGATAACGGCTGGCCTTTCAGCCTATGGGTCAGCTCTCTAATACGTCATCGCTCTCTTCTACTGCTCCTTTTCCTCACCTTTTTCATATGAAATTATCAAAATAAAAACTCGCCCCAATCCAAAAAGAAATATTGGATTGTTGAGGCGAGTTTTTCGCGGTACCACTCAACTTTTCTGTATTCCTCGCGAAATACAGACTCAGCAAGTCACGTACATGACTTTTCTTGATAACGGAAGAACCGTTGCTTTATACTTTAGCTTGCGCTATTTCTAAAACAAAGCTCCAAGGTGACCTTCAAAGAGTGGTGAACGACTGACCTTTCAGCCTGCGGGTCAGCTCTCTATGCGCCACCGGCCTCTTTTACTGCTCCTTTTCTTTGCTTTTCTTATCTGAAAATAATTTATTTAGTAAATAATTTTGAAAATGATTATATAATCTCTTTCGTTTTAAGTCAATAAGAATTTAGTTTTTAACAAAAATTTGTTTCCGACACGTCTCGATTTCATCCAATTCATCACTTTTTCTCTATATCTGAATAAACTGACATAAGAAAAATGAAAGGTGGGATATTTGCATGTATGCTAATACACATTATGTAAACTACTATTATCCAGTTTACGACCACAGCTTCATTAGACAAAATAGATATAACAGCTCCATTGACAATATACTGAAGGCTATCTTAAACGGAATTTCTTCTGAAGCAAGTGCCATTGATTTTTACACAAGATTGGCAAAGGCGGCGGCAACTTCTGAACAGAGACAGGCAATTGAACATGCACTAGAAGACGAAAAAATACATTTACGAACATTCACGCAGCTTTATCAAACATTAACAGGAAAAAAACCGGTTTATCAAACAAAAATAACTCGATTCCGAAATTTCCAAGAAGGTCTGCGGATCGCTTATGAACAAGAATTGGAAGCATATGAGACATACCGCGATAATTATTTATCTACACAAGATCCAATGATTCGAGATGCTTTCTTTAGAGCCATGACTGATGAAATTGAACATGCGTTAAGATTTAGCCACGTACTAAACAAGAAGTAGTCGAAATCAATTTTTGCTTCCAGTCATATGAGCGGTCTCATTTGGGTCAAATGCTAAAGGGACTTTTGTGATTTTACTTGTTGTTTCATCAAGTGCGACAAGATCACTTTGGTTCACATCATGAACATTTGTTTTCCCTAAACCTTTGACAGCGACCTGTATTTCTTCCGAAAATGACGTTAAAAAATTAGATAAATAATATGCTGCCTCCTCTTTATTAAATTGATCCGCCATTCTTCCCCTATAAAAGGCCAATACCGTCGGTGGCTCAAATGGTATTGTTTTTACGACCTGTGTATGCGTCATTGCCCATAAAGCAGCAGTTCCTATATAAACAGCGTCTGCTCCAAGCGCCAAAGCCTTCAATGCATCCCCGGGAGTATTGATTCCGCCGCCAATCAATAAGCTCACTTTTCCTTTCATTTCTCTCTTTGTTATATAGTGGACAGCCCTAGTCAATGCATAAATCGTCGGCAATCCGAAATCATCTTGTATGATCGGCGCCGATCCTTTTGTACCTGCCTGACCGCCATCAATCGAAATAAAATCCACACCTGCCAAAAGTCCGTATTCAATATCTTCTTCAAGCCTGTTGCTTGCACAAATTTTGATTCCGATCGGGACTCCTCCAGTGAGTTGTTTTAATTCTTTTACAACCTTTCTTAAATCGTTCGGACTGTTCCATTCATTGAATCTTCTTGGAATAACTGCGGTCTCATCCGGTTTTAAACCTAATATATCACGGGCCTTTCCTTGCAAAAATTCAGGTGAAATTCTTGCCGGGACAGCAGCTGAAGCTCCTTGCCCAATATGGATTTCCACAGCATCTGCCTGTTTTAATACATCTGCATTTTTCCCCCAATTCGCAGTGTGGTATTGAACGATCAAATGCTTTGCCCGTTCACGTTCCTCTTGCAAAAATCCCCCTTCACCAATGTTACAGGCTGTTCCGACAACGGCCGTTCCCCAGGCTTGGGCAATTCGAACTTGTTCGCTTACGCCAAGACCGTATGCCATCCCGCCAAGCAAAACAGGCATATCAATTGTGAGAGGTTTTTTGGCCAAGGGACCAATAACCGTTTTCATTTCCACTTTTGCGTCCTCTTTTGCAGGAAAAATTGCAAGTTGAGCGGGTGAAAAGACGAGCCCGTCAAAATTAAGAAATTTTCGCGGGCTACCAAACGGGCGGTCAATAATTTTCCCTTCTGCAGCCCTCAAGCTGTTCTCAACGACAATCCTTGGACTTATCCGCGTAAAGGCACTGACCATTTCCCATACATTTTCCATATAGGGATCACCCATGAGAATTTTTGTAAACGATGAAGTAGCTCTTTTAATAAGAGGGCGAATAGTTAATAACACGATCACATATGTCAGCAAGGGACTTAATAATAATGCGCCTATTACCAAAAATTCATTCATCCTTCATCGATCCTTTTGAATAAGGTTGTAGATGCTTTCTTTTTTGCCGTTTGCCGCGAATGGCTATGATCACCAACAATATACAAGGAATAATAATTAAAATCGGCAGCCCAATGAACAATGGAAGCTTTTCCTTTAAAAGTTCTTTTTTCTCGATCTCATTTTCCGCACTTACAATTGCAATGACAAAAATCATAATCGCTGCAGGCAGTATAAAAGGCTGGTGCTTTTGTTTTTTAAACAGCTCCGCCATTCCTACAACTCCTGCATAAAAAAAAATATTTAATTTTATGAAAAGGCCGATAAATAAAGTTAAAATGACAATCGGATCCATTCTCTGAAAAAAGTCGCCGACATTGATTTTTTGGGCTGTATCAAGCAAAGGAAGATCGGCTAATTCCGTTCCGTACACCCCAAGCACTGCAATAGTTAATGCAAAAGTCCATGAGACGGCCAAACCGCTGAATAAAACCGATAACGTTCCAATTCGCACACCGTTCTGAGGTTTGTTTAAGTATGGAAGTATCATGAAAAAGACAACCATTTCGCTATAAGAAATGATAGACGGAAACACCGCTTTGATTAAAGGAAATAAGCCATCTTCTAAAATTGGCAAAAGATGTATCGGATCAACAATTCCGGAGGCAAACACTAAAAAATTTCCCATTATCCCTAGAGTGATCATGATAAAGAAAAGCAGCTGGGCAACTCTTGCGAACACTTCAATTCCTAAAAAGCATGAATAAGAAATAAGTAAAACTCCCATCAATAAAACCACTTCAATAGGCGTTTCAGGCAAAAGATATTTAATCATGTTATCCCCAGTATCCCGCAATATAAAGCCGGCGATTAAGATAAAATAAAAATTATATATGATTGAAAGCACTGTACCAACAATTTTCCCTGTGTTTTCCAAAAATATTCCTGTCAAGGTGAGGTTTGGAAAACGATTATAAATTGGCCCGTAAATCAATAAAATAAGGAGAATGTTAATTCCGGAAACAACTAACACGGCGATCCAATTATTTTGCTTTACTTCCAATCCTAGCCCTGTGACAATCAGACTTCCAAATTGAAACAAAAACATAAATGAAAACATCTGTAACCCATCGATTTTTGCTTTTTCCATATAAAATTCCTTCCATTTCCCTGCTCTCAATCCTCCAGCTTGTGAAGCGGAGGATTGTTGATCGTGCCTGTTCTTCGTATTTTGACATCAACAGTAGTTTTTATTGGAAGTTCAGTGAACGTTTCCTTCCAATGTTTTTTTATTTTTTTCCAATTTTTATAATCGTCCCGATACAACGCTTTTCCAAAACCGAAAGCATCGACTCGGTAATCTTGCTGAACATTCGAAAGAACTTTTTCAACTTCTTGTTTTATTTTTTCTTCCGTCTTTTTTTCTATCTTCCTTATCGTTTTTGTATTTGTTATTGTGAGATGCTTGCATTGTACATCCGCTACATTTCCTTGAGCCTCTATATGAACTTCACCAACGGGATTGCCTTTATGCATTTTTGTTTTTAGCTGACTTTTTGCAGAAAAAATGTCAATGCTTATCTTTCCGTCATTCTTGCATGAAATTTCTTCGATCGTCCGATGTACTTTGCCGATAATATAATGAAGTCCTCTGCTCTGTTGTTCATCCAGCCAGCCTATTAATCGGTCTTGGTGAAACAAAGCGATTCCTTTAAATTTTAATTTTGCTTCAGGGTCAATTTGTTCATAATTGGCTTTCGTTTCACCGACTTGCTGATTGCCTTCTACTGATATTCCTGTCAGTTTCACTTCGATCCCTTCGCTGCTTAAATCCGATAACAATTGATCAAGAGTTACAGATATTGTCGGCGCCCATTGCTTATCTGATAATTCAAGAGAATTAAAAAGCTGGTTCGCCGGGATATCTTCTAACGCTGTTAAAACTTTTAAAATATCCCCTGCCTTGGCATCCTTTGCAACAGTTATATAAAAATCTGTTCTCATTTCATGATCGCGTGACAAAAGATCAAGCACCTCCCCAATTCCCTCTTTTGCTAATTCCTCACCGATTACTAAAATCCGCAAATGAGACGAGTAAATTCTCCTTGGAACAGCAGTGGTCATTCGCCGTATAGCTTCAATGATGGTGTGACCTTTCTCTTGATAAGTCATAACAGGAGTTTTATCCCCTTTACTCATCAGCATGGCAATTTGACTAGGGTTTACTATTTGCGAGGTCACCACATACTGGTCTCCTTCTTTATCGATCCCTAAACCCACTTGAATGGCAATCGTGTTTAATTCTCTTCGGTTCCAGCAGCCGGATAACAACAACAAAACAACAGCAAATAAAAGCATCTTTTTGAATTTCATTTTTGCTTAACTCCAGCATTTTTATTTCTTGTTAATATTTGCATTTTTCGTTTTTTTATTCTTAATGCAAGAAAAATTTGCACAAAAAAAAGACGCCAATGCGTCCATGTTCATGATCGATTTTTAATGAGCTGTCGTTATTTCAATTTGATTTCCGGAAGGATCGATCGTGTATATTTTTCCATCTTTTTCAGTTATACGTGCATTTATTTCTTTTAATCTCTTGATCATCTGATCTTTTTCTTCCTTATTCGGCAAAATGATTGTGAACCATTTAAGCCCGACACTATTCTCAGGAGGCTTTGGAGCCCCTATACCATTCCAAGTATTTAACGCAATATGGTGATGGTATTTGCCGCTAGAAATAAATAATGCATGAGATCCATATTTTGATGTCATTTGAAAACCGAGGCCTTTACAATAAAATTGTTCTGCTTCATCTAAATAGGCAACATGCAAATGAATATGACCAATAATGGTTGCTTCAGGCATCCCTTGCCAGCCCTCTGGATCTCTTTCAGAAAATAAATCGTTTATATCTAACGGAATCGTGTCCATCACAACTTGATTTTGATTCCATTCCCCATTCGCCGACTTTCGATCAGCATAAATTTCAATGCCGTTTCCATCCGGGTCTGCTAAATAGACCGCTTCACTGACCAAATGATCGGAAGCACCCTGCAGCGGATAGTTCATTTGAATGAGATGATAAAGGGCATTAGCTAAATCTTTCCTTTCCGGCAATAAAATGGCAAAATGATATAACCCTGTCGTCCGGACTTGTTTTCTTATGACATTATCCGGTTGTTCGACAATCAATAGCGGCTTCTTTCCATCAGCAGAAAAAACGACTTTATTTTCCTTTTGCTCTAATATTTTAAACCCCAATAAATTGTGGTAAAACGCAATAGATCTCTTAAGATCCTCCACTTTGATCGATACTCCCCCGATATATTTATTGGGCGAACGATGAAATGCAAGCTCCATGTATTATCCAATCCCTTCTACAAGATTCTTTAGCTTTTGACAGGCAGTTTAATCTCAAATTTCGTTCCTTTGCCTTTTTTACTTGTCACGTTAATTTCTCCTTGATGCAGGAGCACTAACTGCTTCACAATTGAGAGTCCTAACCCGAATTCCCCGTATTTATTGTTTGTTCTTGACAGATCTGCTTTGTAAAATCTCTGCCAAATGTTTTCAATTTCTTTTTCGTCCATTCCGATCCCGGTATCTTCGATTTCAATGATTGTTTCCTTATATCCAGGTTTCCCCCGCAAAAATATTTTTCCGTTTTGTGTAAACTGAATGCTATTTTTAACAATATTGATCAAAATTTGAATGAGGCGATCATAATCAGCATAAATGATTTCATTTTCATCCGCTTCAATGATCATAATGTTATTTTTCTCCTCAGCTTGTGAAAGAAGCTGTTCCTTCACAATTTCAAACACATCAATTAACTGTATAGGTTCTATATTTAGCTTTACTTGATTCGACCGAATTTTTTCATAGTCCAAATTTTCATTAACTAGCCGAATCAGCCTTTTTGCCTCTTGGCTTACTAATTGAATGCCTCTTTCTTTTTCTTCTTCAGGAATCATATCGCTTTTTAATCCTTCAATGACACCGCTGATCGTTGTAAGAGGAGTTTTCAACTCATGAGAAACATCTGCAATAAACTGTCTCCTTCTTTTTTCAAGCCTGTTTATTTCCTCCTGAGAAGCTTTAAGCTTTTTTACCATTTCATTAAAGTCGCTTGCCAGTTCACCAATTTCATCGATTTTGGAGGCATTCACCTGGACGTCATAGTTTCCAGATGACACCATTGACGTTGCTTCACGAATCCTCTGAATTCTCCGAACATGCAGCTTCGATAAAAGACCGCTTAGCAAAAATGAAACAGTCAACGAAATTAAAATTGTATAAAATAAAAACTGATTAATGTCGCTGATGGTCTCTCTTGAACCGCTTATCGGCGAAACTAGGAGAACTCCTCCCATCAGCTCCCCGTTCACGATGAATGGCAAAGAAACGAAGGATACCGCCTGATCAAACCGTTTTAAATCTTGCTTGACCACGACAATTTTGCCATCCTCCAAACTCTCCCATTCTTTTTCTGACATTGTGAACCGCGGGAAAAAGCCAGCTTCCGGATAAAAAATTTCGCCTTGTTGATTAAACACACTGAACATAATATTTCGTGTCCTCAGCACCTGCCGGTATTGATCCAAAATCCGGTTTCCACCCCAATTATCGCGGCTATAATCATGTAAAATGTTTTGGCCGTAGGCAATCAATTCTTCTACTTTATTTTGATAAACATAGTTTTCAACATATTTTGCAAAGGAAAAGCTCAAAATCAAGAATGCAATGACTAAAACTCCTATATGGCTAATAAGCAGCTGATACATATATTTAAGTTTCATCGTGCTTCACCGATTCGTCGAATTTATATCCCACCCCCCAAACCGTGTGAAGGAAGTTTTGCGCTTCAGGCCCGAGCTTCTTTCTCAGCCTTTTCATGTGGACATCAACCGTTCTTTCATCCCCGTAAAATTGATACCCCCATATACTTTCCAGCAACTGCTCTCTCGTAAATACTTGGCGCGGATGTGTGAGAAAATGATAAAGGAGGTCAAACTCTTTTGGAGTTAGGTTATTAATCGATTGTCCTTTAAAATACGCTTCTCTTGCATCTTTGTCCACTTTAAAGTGTTTGGTTGTCACAATGTTTTTTTGACGAGGTTCTTGCTTGTTATATCTTCTCGCCACTGCCTTTATTCTCGCCATTAGTGCAATCGGGCTAAACGGTTTCGTGACATAATCATCGGCTCCCATTTCAAGTCCGATCACTTGATCGGATTCACTGTCTTTAGCGGTCAGCATGATGATCGGAACGGAGTGTTCCTCTTCTCTTAATTTTCTGCAAAGCGTGACTCCATCCATTCCGGGAAGCATCCAATCGATGATGAGCAAGTCCCAATTGCCACTCTTAGCGGATTGGTAGCCTTCAAGTCCATCATGGACAAATTCCCCTTCAATCCCTTCCTTTATAAAAAACATATTTAGCATCGAACAGACGCTTTCATTATCTTCGATCACTAAAATTTTCATTTCTCTTCCTCCCGCTAAAACAACTCTTATTTTCAAGATAAACGAGTAAAGAAAGGGAAGCAACTACTTCAACTTCTCTTTTAAAAAATTAAACTTTCGAACATAGATTTTTCATAAATTGTTCATATGTTTCCAATATGCTTATCGTTGACAATCACGAAGGAGGTAAGATTAGATGAATTTTTTTAAAAGGTCGTTGTTAAGCGTATGGGCTAGAAAAGGAAAAAGCCTTTTACAACTGTTTATTTTCACCATCATTTGCTTACTTGTCCTTTCCGGTCTGGCGATCGAAAGTGCAGCAAAGAAAGCCAGTGATTTAGCGAAGGAAAAGCTGGGAGGAGAAGTGACCTTGCAGATGGATATGGAAAAAATGCGGAATCAGCAGCAATCGGAAGGTGAACGGACGAGGTTTCAGCTTGAACCCATTCCGGTAAAATCGGCAGAAGAATTATCTACATACTCAGAAGTAAAAGGTTATAACTTATATTCGTCGACAAACGGAATTGCTGAAGACTTTGATCCAATTGAAAATGAAGACACAAGTGATTCGGATGAGGAAACAGAAAACAGAGGTCCCTTTGGGGAAAATGGAAATCCAATGTTTCAATCTGATATCAGTCTGCAAGGCGTCGTTTTTACTGATGCTGTCGAAGAATTTATGAACGGAGATTCTACATTGGTAGAAGGTGAACATATTACCGATCAATCATTAGGAAAAAATGTTGTGGTCATCGAAAAAACATTGGCGGATGAAAACGACTTAACTGTCGGTGATACGATTACGGTAAAAGGTGCCAATGAAGAGGAAAAAACGATTGAATTAAAAATCATTGGCATTTATGAGACAACCACAAACGAACAAGATCAAGGAATGAATTTTTCTTTTATGAACCCTTACAACAAATTGTACGTTCCATATACTGTCGCGAACACACTGAAAGGTGAAGACTATGAAAATACCATTGACCGCGCTGTTTATTACATGAAAGATCCCGCGGAAATAGACTCGTTTATTCAAAAAGCGAAGAAAAATTCGAGCATAGACTTCGATACATTCAAGCTTGATGCAAATGATCAGCTATACAATCAAATGGTCGGACCAATCAACAATGTCGCGTCATTTTCAAAAAATGTCGTTTACTTAGTGACGATTTCGGGGGCTGTCATTCTTGGACTGATTGTCATGCTGTCAATCCGCGAACGGAAATACGAGATGGGTGTTCTTCTTTCTCTTGGGGAGAAAAGATGGAAGCTCATCGGTCAATTTGTCGCAGAAATATTGATTGTAGCCGTTCTCGCCATCGGAATTTCAAGCGCATGCGGAAATGTGGTGGCCGGCAAGATCAGCGATCAATTATTAGCGCAAGAGCTGGCCCAGCAAGAGCAGATGAATACACCTCCATCCTTTCGACCAGGAATGGGAGGCAGTGTAGGAATGAGAGGGCAAGCAGCTAACGTGGAAACAATTGATGACTTAGAAATCGCAATAACACCGAAAGATTTAGGCATGCTGTCGTCTATCGGAATGTTAATTGCCGTTTTATCATCATTTATTCCATCGCTGTCCGTTTTGCGGCTGCATCCGAAGGTGATTTTAACTAAACAAGACTAAGAAAAGAAGGGGATCAAATGAGTGCATTGTTGAAATTTCAAGATGTTAGCTATTGGTATAGCAGAGATCAAAAAAAAGTAGAAATCTTAAAAAAGATCAATATTGATTTTGAAAAAGGTACATTTTACACAATTACTGGTCCAAGCGGTGCGGGAAAATCCACATTTTTAGCTCTTGCCGGTGCTCTTGATTCTCCAAAAGAAGGGTCTATTTTATACGAGGGCAAGGATTTAAAAAAAATCGGCTATTCCAAATTTCGCAATCAATACGTCTCAATCGTCTTTCAATCATACAACTTGCTTCCTTATATGACAGCATTGCAAAACGTCGTTGCGGCAATGGAAATAACGAAATCCTCTAAAAAGCCATATAAACAAATTGCACTAAAAACATTAGAACAAATGGGGATTTCGCAGGACCAAGCAAAGCAAAAAGTACTGACACTAAGCGGAGGACAACAGCAAAGAGTTTCCATTGCCCGCGCTCTTTGCTGCGAATCGCAGTTAATTGTCGCGGATGAACCAACAGGAAACTTGGATGAGCAAACATCTAAAGAAATCGTCCGCATTTTTCAAGATTTAGCACATCAAGAGGGAAAATGCGTCATCATGGTGACGCACGATTTAACAATTGCATCCATCGCCGATGTGAACATTCATTTATCAAATGGAACCTTCCAAATACAATAAAAAGCTTGGGGTTGTCCAAAAAGTCAAATCCCCATTGAAAACAAACAATCATAAACACCGATATATCAACGTTTCTAAAACATTAAAAGGGGCAGTCAATAAGCCGGAAAAACGACTTTGAACTGCCCCGTCTTTTTATTTAGTTTTTTTTTACACATACTTATTTCGTCCGGCATTCAATAGCTTCATCCAAAGTTTGGAAAAGAGAAATCAATTGTAGTAAAGCCGTTTTAAAGTCCATCTCTTTTACTTCGTCACATAGAAACAAGAATAAGTTGCCCATGGTCTTTGGATCCTCTTCTTTCCGAAGTTGCCAAGCAATCAAGATATACCGAGTGAAGACAATGGTAGTATGGCTAATCATCATGTCATAGGAACGACCTTGAAACTCTTTGGCTAAATGTAAAAACGATTTACTGAATTTAAAAAAGGTTTCGATGTCCCAACGCATCCCATAGATTCGAACGATTTCTTCATTAGACAGCGTGGTATCTGTACTCAAAATGGCCAGCCATTCACTTTGGTTGTTTCGATTCCGCACAAACACGATTTTCACTGGTAAACCCGTATGAAGGGTTACGTGAATCGAGCCGAGTGTTTCTTTTTAGCCAATGTCTCGTTTCGCTTTTCGATACAGTTGTTCCAAGGTTAAACGTTCTCCGTTGAAGAGATACCGTTGTTTTAGCTGTTTGACCATGCCAATGACAAAAAGGCATGCTCTGTTTGAATTCAAGGTAGGTAAAAAAAGGTATACATATTCGTCCGTCATGGCAAGAGATGAGAGTCCAAAAGCGCTTACGGATGATTCAAAAAAATGGTTCGCTAACCTATGACTTACTTCTTTTTTCAGCGAATCAAAAAGTTCCCACAAAGTCTTGACTGACTCATGTTATATAGAGGGGTTGAAAACAACATAATACTATAATAACATTAATGGAAATGTATCCCAATCGCTAAAAACCTACATAAAATTGGAAGTTTAAAGGGGGGATTTTATAGAACAGCTAAAAAGGTTGGAAAATCAAAAATATTTTTAACAATGCTGTTTTTTATCGGATATGTGATTTCTCTACCTGTTTAAACATTTTAAGAACCAAAAATTGAAAGGCAACGTTTGATATGAACCGCATGAAATGTATTTTAGTTTTGCTTTAATTTTTTCATCTGTAGGAACTGCAGGTATATCTACTCTAAAAGCTTCTCAATTTAAAGATGAGGAGATCATTTATAACCAAGATATTCCTAATTTTGAAGTTTGGAAGATGGTGTTTTGATAGATGGAAAATTTTATAGTCCAGAGGAATTTGAGGAGTATTTAAAATCACCTGAGATTGTTGTTTTAAGTGATGGTAATGGTGGTTCTTCTATTTAACCTTTCTTTGCATTGGCTCCTGCTATTTATTTTGTTCCTGGTGTTGGTCAAGTTGCATTACTAGCGACTGGTGCAATAGTAGTTGGTGGGGTTACTATTAAGGCTGGAAGTTGGCTCTATAAAACTATTTCTAACTATTTTAATGATCCTAAAAGAGTAATTGCTTCTAATTATGGAATACCACAATCATTGTTAGATTCAAACGGAAAAGTGAAATTAGGTTCTTTTAAAGATAAACACGGGAATACACCTCTAACTAAAATTCTGGTACTTTTAAAAATGGGAAGTGGTCAGTAGAAAAAGATACAGCAGGACATGGTGGACGTGTATGGAAATTAAAGAAAGATGGAAAAAGAATAGCTTCTTTAGATAAAAATGGGAAAGTGTTATCCAAATAAAGAATAGGAGTAGATTTAGTTTATGAAGAAAATGACTTTTAACGGTTTTACACTTAATTATCATGAATCAATTAATGTTTATGTAAATGAAGAAACAAAGCAAGTTATTTTCATTTCTAAAAATAATGATGAAATACACGGGGTCCTAGAACTTGATGAAGATAATAAAGTTAAAATACATCCTAGATGGAATGTAAACTTTTCAATTGAAAATAAAGAGGTTACAATAGGTGTTAATTATGAGGAAGAATAATCAATATTATTAATCACTATCAACAAGCTGGAATGGTGCTGTCAAGAAAATCGTTTTTCACTGACTTTCTTGACAGCCCTTCTTAAACATTGCATCCATCGCCGATGTGAACATTCATTTATCAAATGGAACCTTCCAAATACAATAAAAAGCTTGGGGTTGTCCAAAAAGTCAATTCCCCATTGAAAACAAACAATCATAAACACCGATATATCAACGTTTCTAAAACATTAAAAGGGGCAGTCAATAAGCCGAAAAAACGACTTTGAACTGCCCCGGCTTTTTATTTAGTTTCTTTTTACACATACTTATTTCGTCCGGCATTCAATCCAGCAATGATCATCAAAACACAGACAGCAATAAACAATAAAATGGGCACCACCCACGAATGAGTTTTGTCATACAAAACGCCAATTAAAATGGGCCCAAAAGCAGCAAGCAAATAACCAATTGATTGCGCCATTCCCGATAAAGCGGAAGCTTGCTCGGAGCTTCTTGTTCTTAAACCAAATAGCGCTAATACGAGCCCAATGCTTGCCCCTTGTCCAATACCGATTAAAATAATCCAAAAGACAATCAGTAAAAGAGGCCCGCCATACAATAATCCAACGAGACCTGCTAAATAAATAGCTCCTAAAACCGCTACAATTCGCCTTTGATCTGCATATTTGTCCGACAGTGCCGGAGCGACAAATGTTGCCGGCAAGCCAGCAATTTGCACAAGAAACAGCATCCAACCAGCTGTTGAAGCACTTAATCCGTCCGCCTGCAAAATTTCAGGAAGCCATGCAACCATACTATAAAATAAGAACGATTGAAGACCCATAAAAAATGTGACTTGCCATGCCAGCGGCGACCGGAGCAAAAAACCATTTGAAATATGTTCAATTGGCGGTTTCGCGGATCTCTGTTTTCCACTAATTAATGGAAACCATAAACATATCGCCACAATTGCTAAAATTGCCCAAAATAATAAGGCATTTTTCCATCCAAATTTTAATCCTTCCGACAACGGAATTGCTAAACCGGAAGCGATCCCTGCAAGCATACCCATAGCTGTTGAATAAACGCTTGTCATCAGTCCGATTTTATCCGGGAACCGTTCTTTTACAATACCCGGAAGAAGCACATTTCCAATGGCAATGCCTACTCCAATCAATACAGTTCCTAAAAGCAGACCGATCATCGCTCCGAATGTTCGAATAATCATTCCTGCAAGAAGCACGACTAACCCAGCAAAAATCGCCGTTTCATTTCCATATCGGCTTGCAAATTTCGGAGCTAATGGCGAAAGAACCGCAAAAACGATTAACGGGATAGTCGTTAGTAAACCCGCAACCCCGTTGGAGATTCCGAGATCTTCACGAATATAACCGATGAGCGGTCCGACCGAAGTAATAGCAGGACGCAAATTAAAAGCAGCAAAGATGATTCCAACTATCAAGAGCATTTTTTTAATAGAAATTTCTTTTTCTGCCCTTACCGTATAGCGTTCCATACTCACCCCTCCTTTACCCCCTTGAACATCTTAAAAGTCAATTATTAATATACTAATCCCCATCGATGGGAAAATCAACCACATACCATGTATCGATCATTTGAGAAAACAGACAGCTTCTGGAATAATGTTAATAAACGATGTTTGAAAGGAGAGTCCGTTTATGGAAATTGTTGTAGTTGGCGCCAATGGAAAAATCGGAAAAATTCTTGTTCAGTTATTAAAAGAAAGCAACGAGCACACAGTGAAAGCAATGATTCGCAACGAAAACCAAAAAGAATATTTTGACTCGATCGGAGTCAAGACGGTTTTAGCTGATTTGGAAGGCACAGTCGATCAGATCGCCGAGGCGATCAAAGGTGCGGAAGGGATCGTCTTTACCGCTGGTTCAGGCGGACATACAGGTGCAGATAAAACTCTTTTAGTCGATCTAGACGGTGCCGTAAAAACAATTGAAGCAGCAGAAAAGGCAGGCGTTCAACGGTTTATAATGGTCAGCGCTCTGCAAGCCCATAATAGACAAAATTGGAACGAAAAGATTAAACATTATTATGTTGCCAAGCATTATGCCGACCGTTTCCTTGTCCAAAGCCGTTTAAACTATACAATTGTCCGGCCGGGGGCGCTATTGGATGAGAAAGGAACCGGAGAAATAAAAATTGCCGAAAATCTTGAAAGAGCCGCCATTCCAAGAGAAGATGTGGCTTCGGTTATTTTTGCATCAATAACGGAGAAAAACACTTTTCGCCGCTCATTTGATCTTGTCTCAGGAAACACCCCGATTCGCGAAGCATTAAAAGATTTTTAATATACGAAGAAAGGTTGGCGAATAATGCAGGTTAGCATTTTAGACCAAGCACCGATTTTGAACAACTCAACAGCAAAAGAGGCGTTGGAGCAATCCATTCAACTGGCCGTATTGGCGGAAAAACTAGGCTATACCCGCTACTGGATTGCGGAGCATCACAATCTTTCTGGACTTGCCTGCTCCGCTCCAGAAATTATGCTCCCAGTTATAGGGGCAAAAACAAAATCGATTCGCATCGGGTCAGGCGCAACGCTTCTCCCCCACTATAAGCCGTATAAAGTTGCGGAAATGTTTAATATGCTGGCAACATTATTTCCTAACCGCATTGATCTTGGGATCGGGCGCGCCCCCGGAGGAGACGCTCAATCAAGCATTGCGTTATCCGGCAATTATCTCGAAAATGTAAAAAACATGCCGAAAACCGTTCAAGAGCTGCTTCATTTTTTATATAATGACTATCCAAAAAATGAATTATTTTCGAGCATCTCAGCCTCTCCTTTGCCAAATATTCCTCCTGAACCTTGGATCCTTGGCACAAGCATAAAGAGCGCCTTTTTAGCAGCTGAAAACGGCATTTCCTATGCATTTGGCCAATTTATGAGCAATGAAGACGGGCGGCAAATTATTCAAACATATAAAAATCAGTTCCAGAAAAAAAGAAAACAGCAGCCAAAGACAATTGTCACAGTCTCGGCAATATGCGCTGAAACTAACGAAAAAGCGGAGCAAATTGCCTTCAGCAGCTTTTTATGGAATCTTCAGCATCATAAAGGAAAAACACTTGATTTTCCATTAAAAGAAGAAGCAAAGCAGCAATTGCTGAATTCAGATGAATTTCAACAGTTTCAAAAGAATATGATCATTGGCGATCCAACATTTGTCGTTCACCGTTTATATGAATTAAAAAATTGGTATGAAGCAGATGAAATGATGATCATAACAATAACTGGAAGCTATGAAGAACGCACAAAATCGTATCAATTGATAGCAGAGGAAATAAATAGAAAGAAATCTTATCGTTAATATCATCAATATGACCATGGATAAAATCGGTTTAACCTATATGGGAACCGATTTTTTCTTTTTCCAATCCCCCATTTCATATTGTATCCTCCTCTTTTTTTAAAAATTCCCTAACTTACAACTGTTTCAAATATTATATATATATATAATTTTATGCATTTAACAGTTGACGTTTTAATTATATTAAAATATTATTTAAAGAGCGGTAGGACGGTTATTTTTTATTTTCGGACAATTCAAAACATCTTAAAAATTATATAAAAATAATGGAGGTTTATTTTTATGATAACAAAAGAGCAGATTGTCCAAAGCCTTCCGCAAAAAGGTTTTTTTGGACATCCAAAAGGATTATTTACGCTGTTTTTTACGGAGTTTTGGGAACGTTTTTCCTATTACGGAATGAGAGCAATACTTCTTTATTATATGTATTATGAAGTTTCTAAAGGCGGTTTGGGAATAGATGAAGCTACCGCTGCATCGATTATGGCGATCTACGGTTCTCTCGTGTATATGTCGGGAACGATTGGAGGATGGATTGCAGACCGCCTGTTAGGGACAAGCAAAACTGTTTTTTACGGCGGAATTTTAATCATGCTCGGCCATATCGTCTTATCCTTCCCTGGAAATATTGAAGCTTTATTCATTTCCATGACGCTGATTGTTCTTGGTACTGGACTTTTAAAGCCGAATGTATCAAGGTCGGCGATCTTTATGCAGATAACGATGCCCGCCGCGATTCAGGGTTTAGTATTTTTTATATGGGTATTAATTTAGGTGGATTTTTAGCTCCCATTATTGTTGGAACTTTAGGACAAGGATATAATTTCCATCTTGGCTTTGCTCTTGCTGCTATTGGTATGTTTTTTGGGCTTTTGACATTTGTCCTAACAAAAAAGAAAAACCTTGGTCTCGCCGGAACACAGGTGCCTAACCCATTACAACCGGAAGAACGAAAAAAAGTATTCACTATTTTCGGCATCGGCGCTTTAGTAATTATCGCCTTTTTAGCTGTCACCATCCCTGCAGGACTTTTGACTATAAATAGCTTTACTATGATTGTCAGCATCCTCGGAATTGTAATACCTGCATGTTATTTTATATTTATGTACCGGAGTCCTAAAACAACAGAAGTGGAGCGTTCGCGTGTAATTGCTTACATTCCGCTCTTTATTGCCGCAGTAGTTTTTTGGGCTATTCAAGAACAAGGGGCTATTATTTTAGCCACTTATGCAGATAAGCGCACCCAATTATCCTATGCAGGACTTGAACTGCAATCATCATGGTTTCAATCATTGAACCCTTTATTTATCATCTTTTTGGCGCCGGTTTTTGCATGGTTTTGGGTGAAGCTTGGAAAGCGTCAGCCATCAACACCGAGCAAGTTTGCATTCGGACTTATTTTTGGCGGTCTATCATTTCTAGTTATGATCATTCCTGCTTATGTAAACGGTACTGAGTCATTAGTTAGCCCTTTATGGCTCGTACTAAGCTTCTTCCTTGTTGTAATCGGAGAGCTGTGCTTGTCCCCAGTAGGACTTTCAGCAACTACAAAGCTTGCTCCAGCGGCTTTTTCAGCGCAAACAATGAGCCTATGGTTTTTAACTAGTGCAGCCGCTCAAGCCATTAATGCCCAGCTTGTAAAATACTACACAGTTGAAACAGAAATTGTTTATTTTGGCATTATCGGCATGATTTCAATTATTCTTGGCCTTATTTTATTCTTCATGGCACCTATGATTAAACGTTTGATGAAAGATGTTCTATAATAAAGTCTTGCTGCATGATAAAAACCTGCCTGTTCAAACATAAACAGGCAGGTTTTTTGCCATATATGAAGTTTGTTTTTGCCAAGATCACTCAGCAAAAAATCTTGAATTTCTTTCCGCTTACTTTGATACTTTATCCAAAAGCTTTAATGATTCTCTATTGAATGCTTCTAAGTCAGCAGGTGTGCGGCTTGTAACCAATTGGTTTTGGCACACGACAACTTCTTCGTCATGATAGTTGGCGCCTGCATACTCCATATCTACGCGAATTGATTTATAGCCAGTTGCATCCCGACCTTCCAATGCTTTTGCCGAAATTAGCAGCTGAGGTCCATGACAAATAGCAAATACCGGTTTTTTCGCATCCATCATAGCTTTTACAAAAGAAACAAAACGGTCATCCGCACGCAAAATGTCCGGCGAGAAACCTCCCGGCAAAAGAAGTGCATCAAAATCGTCCGGTTTTACATCATCAATCGAATAGTCAATTTTAACTTCCGCTTCACCTTTTTTTCCTTTAACTTTTTTGCCAGCTTCTTTTTCAATTGTGACCACTTCATGACCTGCTGATTGAAATGCTTCTGCAGGACTTGTGAACTCACTGTCTTCGAACAAGTCTGTAATAAGAGTAGCTACTTTTGCCATGTGATCAACTCCTTTATTTTAGATTATCATAAAAAATTTTGTGGAAACATTTATTTGCTTCATATATTATTATCAATTACCTATATTACTAATCAAACGTTTGTTTAACAACAAATATGATTGCCAAAATCAGCAGTCTCGCAATGCGGCTGCCTTCATCGGCGTTTAGAGGCGGAATTTTTCAGATAAATCGAATCAACCGAGACAAAATGGACCAAGCAAGCTATTAAGCCTGTTCCATTTGTCTTCAATATAGAAATGCTGTCAGCTTCAAGTCCTTGCATTTTGATGCTGAGTTCAGTATTCCAACCTCTTTCAGCTAATAAACCGAATGCGCCGGGCAGCGAAGCTTTGACATTACAGTTGAATTAGAAAATGAAAACGTTCGTTTATAAATTTATTTGAGAAGAGCGGGCTTTTAAATAAGAATTTCGGGGAGGGACGACAACTATCCTTTTCTTTCTGGAAGAAAACATTTGATCGTTTGCACAATTAGGGAGCTGCAAGCTCTTAAAACGAAGGGAAACAGTTGTCTAAACCGAAAAAACTAACGGTTCTCAGTCCTCATCTTTTTTAAACATACATTTTTAATATGCGGTCTACTGCTCCACCATATGATTCCCCAAACAAATTCAGATGGACAAGCAAATAATAAAGCTGGTACAAAGGCTTGATTTCCTCATATCTTTCGGAAAGAGGGTAATATTCTTCATATGAGCGGTAAAAATCTTGGGAAAAGCCGCCAAATAATTCGGTAAAGGCAATTTCAAAATGGCGATCTCCATACATTACGGACGGATCAATTAAAAATGGTTCCCCATTCGGTCCAACTATCCAATTTCCTCCCCATAAATCGCCGTGTAAAAGAGAAGCCTCCACGTTTGCTGGAATCCATTCATGCAAGCGATTAAGGAGAGTTTCCAATCTTTTTCCACGTTCACCACGTATATAATTTTTCTTGATTCCTATTTCCATTTGTCCGCTTAAACGGTAGTCCCGATAGTATTCAAGCCAAGATGACATAAGGCGGTTTCTTTGAGGCAGCGTTCCAATATATGTATTTTTCGAATATCCGTGATATACAAAATGGCTTTTGTGTAAAGCTGCCAGCTTTTGGCCTAACAGCTTTTCTGTATTATCATCTTTATTACCGTTCACCCATTCCATGATCAAAAATCCCTCGTTGGAATTCTCGGAGTAAGCAAACACCTTCGGTACGCGCACGGTGTTAGTATCCCTAATCAGTTGAAGCCCTTCCGCTTCCAGACGGAAAAAATCTTCGGGAGCTTCTAAATTGTACTTTAAAAAATACGTTTGGTTTTCTGTCTGTACAAAATAGCTTTCGTTAATATCACCTCCGCTTACTTTCCGAATGTTTTCGATTACTCCAAAATCTCCAGCAGCCCTTAATGCTTCCGCTATAATTTTTTTCATCCTGCCTCCTCTTTTTCTTTTTTTACTTATCTTTTCATAAATCATATATCTTTTGCAACGAAATCAACAAAGCAGCCTTTATTAATTGAAAAGTTATTTTTCTTTAGATTTCATTGTTCCAACAATAAAATATTCAAGAGCTTTTACATCTTCTATTAATTTTCTCCGTAATTGTTGATATGTTTCAAAAGATTGGTAGTCTAAATGATGATTTTCTTCAAACATTGTGCACAAATCGTTAAAGTTTTTGTAGATTCGGTCAAAATTTTTTTCCATCAGCACCAAAACATTTTTCATTCTCCTTTTCCTACTCCTTTTCCAAAAACCCCTTAAAAGAGACGGCGCAAAAATTCTCCTTATTTTATTTCGGAAAAAATAATTATATTTTCGACTCTTTCATAAATAATAGTTACTTCTCATACATTTTTAGTTGGAATCACTCATATCGTGTAAGGTGTCATTCCGACATTCATGATAAAATGGTAAAAAGGAAATCAGATACATTGGAGTGAATATTGGATGACAAAACAAGAAATTGAACAAAGAATCGCCGAATTAAAATCTGACTATATCCGCATTCAAGGGGACATCGAAAAGCTTGAATCAGTCGGAGGAAATATAGAAAAAGCGGAACAGCAGCTTACGGAAATTGAAAACGAGTTGGCCAGTCTTAGAACGGCACTGAACAAGCAGCGTTAACACCAAGATCAAATTCCGCTGTCCGTTTCCTTTCATAATCATTTTCATTGATCCATTGGATGGGAAAAAAGAAGGTTCTGTGTGGTTTTATCCCCTCCAGGTGGAAAGTAAAAAAAGTGTTCTTAGGAGTCTGCCGGAGAGGGGATTTTTTATGGTGAAAAATCAAACATGTAACTCATATTCAGAAGATCTGAAGCGTGAATCGTTCGTTTGAAATGAAAGGAGGCTCCCTTATCGGCAACTTCATGAACACTTTGGAATTAAGCGGCATACGCAAAATTTAAGAAATGAAAAAATGTAGAGGCTTTTTGATGCGTTTTTACGATCGGCGGGAAGTATGAAAACACATGCAATTTAAAAATTTAGAAGAAGAAAGCACAAGTCGATTTGCTTAAAAAGCGCCGTCCAAATCTATACGGGAAGAAGTGGTCCTAAAAGCCGATCGGTTTCATATTATTGATAAAGCATTTATGTTTGTTGCGATCATTTTTTTAGGATTTCATAAATGCTTTCATTTTTTCTAAATCACAATGATGTGATAAATCAAAAAAAATTAGAACTGATTGCTGGATGAGATCAAATCGAACAGGTGGACACATCCCATATGTAACGAAATCCATATACTTTCATCTCCAGATCCTTTTTTATTTCTAATTTACACGGCTAAGAGTATGACAGACAATGTGAACGACACAACGCTGTACGTCGCCTTTCGGATAAAGCGCTCCTCCAGTCCTGGCAATCATCGAATACGCTTAAAGCACTTCTTGACACCTCTTGTGTAAAGGTTTTACAGAATTTTGTCCACCTACGAAAAAATCCAAAATTTTGCGATATCCTTTTTCGTTTACTCCTAACACTACATAAATGACTTTTTTCAACCGTCGTAGTCCAAATATAAAACAGCATAACGCTTGGATAGTGGACGGTTGCTCCATTTTTGATGTCCTCTCTTTCTGGTCATACAACTGATCGTCAGGAGAATAGGGACTTTCCATCCACATGCTAATTTCCCGTGTCTTGATGATCGCTTCCTAAAGCGAGCCCGTATAATGTTTATAAAAGGGAAATTCGCGTTTGAAATTCCGAGTTTCGTTCTTAGCACCAAAAGGGCATCAGTCTAATCGATCTCCGGGTAAAGAAAACGCATGGAAGTTGTTTCGGCAGTTTGCATCGGAATAATTGAGTAAATTTTAAAAGAGAAGCCCGATCTTGAGTCTCGCCTTCATGAACCTAAGCAGTAATCGAAGTGTGATGTACACGATAAATACCATCCAACGAGCGATCAAGGAGATTCGGAAACGTCTAAAGCCGATGAACAGTTTAAGCAGTTAAGAATCCGCTGAAAAAGCATTATATTTGACCTTTCAAACTTTTAGCAGAACGAAAAGTTACGAAGATTTGCAGAAGCGCAGGAAGCCCTCCAGCGAAAATTCGAAGAACATAACAATTAATCATATATGGCAGATTAATTGTGTTTACTGCTTATTGATGCCTCTTTTTTATGGGTTAAAACGTTAATATTTTTGGAATTTGACTTTCTAGACAGTCTCCTGCAAAGGAAATCGGTTCCCTATCAATTCCAAACTCATTCAGAAATATTGTATCTGCCCCGCATTACATAAAATTTTTTAACAGTATACCCATTTATACCATTCTCTACTTTTGTAAAAAAATATGACAAGGTTTTTTATTTGGTTTTTGTAATTTTTTGTAGATTTTCGTAGATTTAATTTAATATTAATTTAAAATTTGTTAAATATTTTAAAAATTATTTACATATAGAAAGGAGGGGGTTGATTAATGATCATTTTCCGTGAAGTAAATAAACATTACGGAAAATTCCATGTTCTGCAAAATATCAATCTGCATATTAAACAAGGGGAAGTTGTCGTCATTATAGGTCCTTCAGGATCCGGGAAAAGTACACTCGTTCGTTGTATTAACAGGCTTGAAACAATTTCTAGTGGAGAATTAATAGTAGATAATGTAAAAGTTCATGACAAAAAAACAGATATAAATAAATTACGCCGCAACATCGGGATGGTATTTCAACATTTTCATCTTTATCCTCACAAAACCGTCCTACAAAACATTACGCTGGCTCCTATAAAAGTGTTAGGAGTTGCAAAAGAAGAGGCTGAAAGAACTGCAATGTACTATTTAGAAAAAGTAGGAATACCTGATAAGGCAAATTCCTATCCATCCTCTCTATCCGGAGGACAACAACAGCGTGTTGCAATTGCCCGTGGTCTTGCAATGAAACCAAAAATCATGTTGTTTGATGAACCAACTTCTGCACTGGATCCAGAAACAATCGGAGAAGTGTTAGACGTCATGAAAAAGCTGGCGAAAGAAGGGATGACCATGGTGGTTGTAACACACGAAATGGGTTTTGCCCGAGAAGTTGCAGACCGAATTGTGTTTATTGATCAAGGGAAAATATTAGAGGTTTCAACACCTGAAGAATTTTTCTCCAATCCAAAAGAAGAAAGAGCAAAAAATTTCCTAAACAGAATATTAAATCATTAAATATGAAGGGGGATGTTATATATGAGCTTTCGATCATTCTGTAAGAAAATACTTTCCATTTCTTTAATTTCTATTTTATGTATATCTATTTTGTCAGCCTGCGGCGGAAAAACTACTACTAATACTACTGCAGAACAAGAAAAAACAGAAAATTCTTCCGACAATCAAAATACGTTAGAAAAAATAAAAGAAAGGGACAAATTGATTGTCGGCGTAAAATATGATTTAAATCTTTTCGGACTTAAGGATCCTAAAACCGGAAAGGTGGAAGGGTTTGATATCGATATTGCTAAAGGTTTAGCTAAAAAAATATTAGGAGATGAAAATAAAATCGAACTGAAAGAAGTAACTTCTAAAACCCGAATTCCTCTTTTAAACAATGGCGATATCGACTGTATCATTGCCACAATGACTATATCGGAAGAGCGCAAAAAAGAAGTAGATTTTTCAGATGTTTATTTTATGGCCGGACAATCTTTACTTGTGAAGAAAGACAGCAAAATCAACGGTATTTCTGACGTCAAAAAAGGTGTAACCGTTTTAACGGCAAAAGGATCTACTTCCGCTCAAAATATTCGTGAAAAAACACCAGAAGCAACTGTATTAGAATTTGAAAATTATGCTGAAGCCTTTACTGCTTTAAAAGCTGGTCAAGGAGATGCTTTGACAACAGATAATGCTTTATTACTAGGAATGGCAAAGCAAGATCCTAATTTCCGAGTCGTTGATGAAACATTTACAGAAGAACCTTATGGAATTGCTGTCCGCAAAGGTGATACAGAATTTGTAAATACAATTAATGAATATTTAAAAGAAATTAAAGAAAACGGTGAATATGACAAAATTTATGAGAAATGGATCGGAGACGTACCAAAAAATGAAAAATAATTTGATAAACAGATGAGCGGTTTTTCACCCTCATCTGTTTCTTCCTGAAAGGAGTGATTATATTTGTTGAATTTTTCCATACTCATTGATCATTGGGATATGTATATAGAAGGCTTTTTTAATACAATAAAAGCTAGTGTATTTGCTATGATTGCAAGCTTAGTTGTAGGAACAATTATCGCTATTTTCCGTATAGCTCCCTTTCGACCACTCAATTGGCTTGGCACGATGTATGTGGAATTTATCCGAAACATCCCGTTGATGTTAATAGTATTTGTATTCTTTTTCGCTCCTTCCGCTTTGGGGTTACGCATTAATTCTTTTTTGGCAGGAACACTAGGTCTTACAACTTATACAGCCGCATTTATCGCCGAGTCGATACGTGCAGGTATTCAAGCAGTACCGAAAGGTCAAATGGAAGCTGCCCGTTCGTCCGGTTTAACATACGTACAAACGATGTGGTATATTATTTTGCCACAAGCAATTAAAATTGTTATCCCTCCATTAGGAAATCAATTTCTTAATCTTGTGAAAAACTCGTCTGTACTCGGTGTAATTGCTGGCTTAGATCTCATGTATTTCGGTGATTTAATATCTTCTGAAACATTCGTAACATTTGATGTATATATTTTTGTTGCTATGTTTTACTTGCTGTTAACTATTCCTTTAAGCTTAAGTGTCAGTTTTCTTGAACGCAGACTAGCAAAAAATAGATAAAGAGGATAGCCCTCTACCATGTAAATATATTGAATAAATTTAATTTGTATCCACTAACATGAGGTTAAGAATCTATAGGTGTTAAAGAATTGGGAGAATTTATAGAGGGAGGGGAAAACAAAATGGATTTTATTGGTGCTTATTCACCCAGTCATATCATATTTCTTTTGAAAGGATTTTCTGTCACCCTACTTGTTGCTTTTATATCCATTACCCTTAGTTTTATATTCGGCATCATGATCGGTGTATTGCGTTACACAAAAGTTCCGGTCATTAGTCACCTACTAGCCGTTTGGGTGGAAACGATTCGAAACTTACCGTTATTATTAATTATTTTCTTTACGTTTTTTGCTCTTCCAGAAATAGGGTTAAAATTAGATAAAATGGCCGCTGCCATTTTAGCATTAGTAGTTTTTGAATCTACTATGTTGTCAGAAATTGTTCGAAGTGGATTAAATTCCATTGAAAAAGGTCAAATAGAAGCTGCTCGTTCTTCTGGATTAAATTATTTGCAAACTTTATGGTATATTATACTGCCGCAAGCTTTACGCCGGATGGTTCCGCCAATTGTCAGTCAATTCATTTCACTACTAAAGGATACTTCTTTTGCTGTCGTGATCTCTTTACCAGAATTAATGAATCATGCACAAATCATTAATGGCAAAAATATCAACTATGTCATTCCGATCTTTATTTTAGTTGCTCTCATGTATTTTACTGTAAATTATTTATTATCATTAGTTTCAAGACGGTTGGAAAACAAATATATCTAAATAGACGTTTCGTAGGTTTCTGGCCATAATGGTATTATAATTGTCTATGAGGGAGAATGCGATGAATAACCGCCTTTGGACACTTGTTGTCCTTGTTTTCACTACTGCACTTCTGGGAGAAATGAAAATCAATCCTTTTGATAATTTTTTTCGATTTTCATTAGGAAGTGCAATTTTCTTCTTTGGATTACTATCTTTTCGATCTGCTCCTATCCTTGTAACTGGATTTAGTACTGGCATTTTTGTTTTGCTGTTTCGGATGATGATCGATCTTATATTAGGGCGAGTCTTTTGGATCGACAGTTTCTTTATCCATTTACCCGCTGCCTTTTACTATTTTAATTTTACTTTACTCGTTTATGTTACAAAAATTCAAAAATATTTAAAAACTCCCATTCGTGTAGGAATCATTGGAGCATACATTGATTTTTCATCTAATATGGTGGAATTATCTTTTCGCATACTAATACAAGAACAATTTACCCTCACGTTAGAAACTATTTGGATGTTACTTTTATTTGGGATTTTAAGAAGTTTTTGCGCAGTAGGGCTTTACAATATTTTGAATTTCTCTCAATTAAAAGCCATAAGCGAAGCGCGACAACATGAACTCGAACGTCTCGTTATGATCAATACAAGCCTTTATGAAGAAACATTTTTTTTGCGGAAATCAATGAGCCATCTAGAAGATATAACTAGAAAAAGCTATCAACTATATATGCGTTTAATGGAATTAGAAAATAAAGAGGCAAGTACAGCCCTTTATATTGCTGAACATGTTCATGAAGTGAAAAAAGATTCACAAAAGATTTTGGCAGGATTATCTAAACTAATGAGTCAAGAGCAACTAAACCTTCATATTTCCATTACAGATATTTGCGATTTAGTTATTAAAACAAATCAAAAATATGCAGAAGCTTTAGAAAAGCCAATTCAATTCCAAAAAAAATGTGATATTGACTCATGTACTAACCATGTATATGCTCTTCTATCTGTATTAAACAACCTTGTTTCAAACGCAGTCGAAGCAATACGTCATTCAGGTTGGGTTGAACTGCGTGTAGTGGAAGATAATCATAACATAAAATTTTTCGTAACCGACTCCGGTATTGGTATATCCGAGGAAGATCAAGACTGGATTTTTGAACCCGGATTTACAACAAAATTTGACAAAAACGGGAATCCATCAACAGGAATCGGTTTGACACACGCCCAAAAAATTGTACAAAATTTAAATGGTTCAATACAATTATCAAATGAAAAAGGACCACCTACTCAATTTATAGTAACGATACCAAAAGATCAGCTGTTTAAAACGCTTACATAAGTATTCCATAATAAAGAAAGGGGGGGAACATGATGTACCTTCGCTTCTTCCTAATTGAAGACGATCCTGTTGTTAGAAGAATGTTGGAAAAAATAATAACAGACAGCGGGCTTGGAAAAGTTATCGGACAAGCAGATGATGGGATTAATGTTTCAATCGATCAACTCAAAAATGTGGATGTTATTCTAATTGATCTATTGATGCCTCGACTAGACGGCATTCAAACAATGAAAAAATTGAGAAGCGAAGGATTCCCCGGTCCCTTTATTATGATTTCTCAGGTTGAAAATAAAGAAATGGTCGGTGAAGCATACTTGCAGGGTGTCGACACATACATTCAAAAACCTATTAACAAATACGAAGTTGTTTCCGTTTTAAAACGAGTTGCCAACCATCTTGCCTTATCTTCTTCACTTATATCTATTCGCAATTTATTAGAAGTAATGGATGATAAAGATCAGCAACCATTTTTAAAAGCTTCTACATATTCTGCAAAGCATTCGATTGAGGAAAAAGCTTGCCATCTCCTTCTCACTTTAGGCATTGCTGGCGAGACGGGAACTTCTGACATATTAGCAGTGATAAAATGGCTAGAGGCTCGAGAACAGAATGGAAAAAATATACACGACCTTCCTCAATTAAAAGACTTATACAAACAAATTTTGCTGCAATCTGGCAATCATTTTGATGAAGAATCTCTACAAAAGGAATTGCGTGCCATGGAACAGCGTATTCGCCGAATAGTTTTACAAACATTCACCAATTTAGCTTCAATTGGATTAACTGATTATACAAATCCTAATTTCGAACATTACGCCCCTCGTTTATTTGATTTTGAAGAAATCCGCCAACGAATGGAGGAACTAAAAAATGGAGAAAAGACAACAAAATGCCGATTGAGCATAAAAAAATTTATAACTGCACTTTATTTAGAGACAAAAGAAGAAATGAATTTTCACTAGTTTCTTACATATATAGTAAAAATTATTTTTCATCAGCATCTCTTGTCCACCTCCACCGATGAATTGGAATCTATTCCCGGCAATCTGTTGACACATGTTATATCTTAGTCCTTTCTTTTATAAGGGAAATGATCCGCCGAATATAAAGTTGTAAGAAAGCAATGATCATCATACTATGTCTACTGCACAATAAAAAACTGAACCACCGCACGAATGATATAGTTGACCGAAAAAAGAAAGCTCATGGAAGGGATTTTTATGTGGAAAGCCTTCGATAACATATAATATAACAATCGGTTAAGTCCAAATTTTTTTGTAAATTTCCCTCTTTGATAGAAACATGGATCTGATGGCTTGACGTGGCAGGTAAATCCGGCAAGTCTTCCTGTCGGTCGTCTTCCCGAACAAATGATCATGTTGTCAAGGAACGTTGCGGCAGGGATCTTGCCCAGAATTCCACGTTCTCCTTGATACAGCGAATGAGTCATCGCCAGAGTTTTCGAATTCACCATTCGAGTTTCTTGCTCTTTCGTTTTCAACAACCGCCTTTAGCTCCTGTCACTTTTCTGCCCTGCTACGACTCTTTATTCAATGCCTAACAGATTGGGTTTACGCATTTCAACTGGCTCTTTTTTTTGACGGAAAAAAATTGATCGATCTTATTAGATCGATCTAAAAATATGTTTTCCATACCAATCATTTTACTTTTCTAATTTTTCCTGAGCAGTTGGTTTTGGACTCAATTTCGAACAAGGTCCTGCCTGAAGCATGTAGCTTCCTCCATCATGACCGAGCATGTTTTTTACATCTTTTGCAACGTCAATTATGCGATCTAAATGAATTCCAGTCTCAATCCCCATCTCTTCTAGTGAATGAACTAAATCCTCTGTTGCTATGTTACCCGTTGCTCCTGGTGCATATGGGCATCCGCCGAGACCTGCGACAGAACTGTCAAAATGGATGACACCTTGCTGCAAAGCGGCAACCACATTCGCCAACGCCATTCCGCGCGTATTATGGAAGTGCATGGAGAAAGTCATGTGAGGAAATTCCTTTTTTAATACGCCAAGATATTGATAGACTTGTTTTGGATTGGCCATTCCTGTCGTGTCAGCAAGCGAAACTTCAGTTATCCCCATTTTCTTATATCGATCTACAATTGTTACTATTTTTTCTAAAGGCACTTTTCCTTCGTACGGACATCCAAATGCAACGGAAATTGATCCTCCTACTTCAACATTATGTTTTTGCGCCAAATCGACAATAGGTTCAAATCCTCTTTGCGCTTCTTCCACAAGGCAGTTTGCATTTGATAAACTATGCGAATCTGTTGCCGAGAGCATAAGCTTCAATTTCTTTATTCCAGCCGCAATTGCTCTTTGGGCCCCTTTTACATTTGGCACTAAAGCCCGAAATTTAATATGCGTTAAATCTTCTATCCCTTTCACAACTTCCTCGGCGTCTTTCAACTGCGGAATTGCTTTCGGATGAACGAACGATGTCACTTCTATCGATTGAACTCCTGTGTTCGCAAGCGCACGGATAATTTTTATTTTTTGTTCAGTCGGAATCCATTGATCCTCTGATTGAAACCCGTCGCGCGGCGCAACTTCGCAAATGATGACCCTTGCAGGAAATATGGCATCACTCATTTAAATGACTCCTTTCTCTTTTAACTCGGCAAGCTCCTGTTTTGATAACCCTAATTTTCCGCCTAATATTTCTTCATTATGCTCTCCAAGCTCAGGAGCGCGGTAACGAATGGTTCCAGGAGTTTTTGAAAAATTAGGAACGACGCCCGGCACTTTTACTTTTCCAAGTCGAGGATGCTCAACTTCTACTATGTTTTTCCTAGCTTGATAATGTTCATTTTCAAAAATATCTTTAATACTTAAAATCGGACTGACAGGCACACCGTACAAATCCAATTTTTCCTGCAGCTCCTTCAGCGTAAACTGGCGTATCCAGTCAGAGACAATCTTTTGTACTTCATCGTCATGTTTTAAACGTTGTGAATTTGTATAATAACGTTCATCCTCAAGCATATCTGTTCGTTCCATTGCTTCTACAAGCCGATTAAAAGTTGAATCAGTACTGCAAACAAGAACAACATATTTTCCATCCTTCGTTTCATATGTTCCTGCTGGACTTGAATGTCCGGCCAACCCGGGTGTTCTTTCTCTTACTATACCGTTTTGGTCATATTCAGCTACTAAAAATTCGAGCATTCGGAAAATCGATTCATATAATCCCATTTCGACTACTTGCCCTTCTGGATCATCAGTTTTATCACGGTAATATAATGCACTGACCGCAGCAAATGCAGTATATACACCAGTGATATAATCAAGCAATGAATAAGATGGGCTGACAGGCGGTCTGTCCGGATACCCTTGGATATAAGTATGGCCGCTGAAAGCGGTGCACGGAGTTCCGAACCCGGCTTTTTCGCGATACGGTCCTGTTTGACCGTAGCCCGAGATTCGAACCATAATCAATTTAGGATTTGCTTTTTTCAATTCTTCATACCCTAGCCCCCACTTTTCAAGAGTACCGGGGCGAAAGTTTTCAATTAAAATATCCGTATTTTTTATAAGTTTTTTTAAAATTTCTTTTCCTTCTTCTTTCCGTATATCTAAAGTAACTGATTTTTTGTTGCGGGCAAGCCCTGGCCATCTGAGCGGCTCATTCCCCTTCCAAGGGCCTACAGTCCGCAAAGTATCACCTTTATTGGGCAATTCAATTTTCGTCACTTCGGCGCCAAGGTCAGCTAACAGTGTTGCCCCAAAAGGAGCAGCGATCATAGTCGATATATCCAAAATATTTACTCCTGTTAACGGACCATATTTTCCTTTTTCCATCGTATCCCCCTCCAAAACATTAATTTTTCTCTGGCAGCATGCCTAATACATTGCTTCGCAAATTGCTTAAATGGACTTTCATCGCTTCCGATGCTTTTGCTTTATCTTTCTGTTTCACGGCTTCCAAAATCGCTTCATGTTCAAAAAAAGATTCAGAATAACGCGCTTGCGACTGCAACGTTTGCTTTCGCACTTGGCGGTATAAATTCAAATTCGTATCCATAAATGAGATGAACACAAAATTATGTGTCGCTTGGGCGAGAGATAAATGAAAGTTGCTGTCTGCATCTATTTCCTCTTCCGGATTTTTCAACTTTTCTTCCATTAATTTCAATGCCTTTTCCATCTTTTCTATATCTTCTTTCGTTGCCCTTTCGCATGCTATTTCAGCAATTTTTGGCTCCAATGCTTCCCGGGCCTCCAAAAATTGAATCACTGTTGTTTTTTCGAGTACATCAATAGGGTTGATCTGATATTTCAGAATCAAGCTTTGATCGACTTTTTGAACGAACCGTCCGCCGCCTGGTTTTGAAATAATGATTCCTTCCGATTCTAAAACTCTGCATGCTTCCCGCAAAGAAGTCCTGCTGCACCCGAGAATTTTCGCCAATTCACGCTCCGGAGGCAGGCGGTCATTTGGTTTTAGTTTTCCTTCTTCTATCAGCTGCTTAATTTGATCAACAATTTTTTCGTAAACTCTCGTATTGGTGAGCTCATTAAATATATTGGATTTCATAAACATGTTCCTTTCATTTTTTGGACTGTTGGGCAGTCCAATTTTATTAAAATTATAATATTCTGTCATTAAATCGTCAAGCCGCTGCACCATCGAACATGTAAAACACCGGAAGATATGAAGAGAAAAGCGTTCAATGCAAGATGTAAGATGATTTTTCTTATCCAGGGCATTTCATTTCTCATGTGGAAACCTTTCATTACACTTCTAAAGCAAGTGTGTGTTAACATTCCATCTATTCCTAAATTTCTTGAAATATATTATGATTAATTAATAGCAATCAATCATTGATTCACTTTTCCGAAGGAGGAACGCAATGTATAAGCAATATTTGCCTTTTGCGATAAAGTTAGCTAAAGAGGCCGGTGAATTGATTCGGCCGTATGCAGGAAAAGCTGGGCAGCAAACATTAAAGTCAGCAAAAGATTTTGTGACTGAAATGGATTTGAAAGCTGAAAAGCTGATCATTGATCGCATTCAGGAGACATATCCTGATCACCGCATATTCAGTGAGGAAGCCGGCAGCATTGGGGGAAAGGATGAATTTGAATGGGTGATTGACCCTATTGACGGGACCATCAACTACAGTTTCGGCGTTCCGCTTTACGGAGTTTCCATCGCCCTAACCTATCAAAATGATCCAGTCGTCTCTGCTATATCATTGCCTGCTTTTGGGGAAACGTATTGGGCAGCAAAGGGAGAAGGAGCCTATTTAAATGGAAATGCTATAAACATTCGAAATGCCAGCCTGGCGGAAGCTTTTATTTCCATTGGCGATTTTGCAAAGGACGCCAATAAACAAACGAATAAAGAGCGCATTTCATTGCTTGAAAACATTGTAAACGACGTTTACCGAGTCAGAATGATCGGAACAGCTGCTGTCACTTTAGCCTACATTGCTTGCGGCAAACTTGATATCGCAGTCTACTATAAGCCTAATTTTTATGATATTGCTGCTGGACAGCTGCTTGTGTGCGAAGCGGGCGGAGCTATACAAACGATCGGAAATTATACTGTCATTGCTGATCAAAAAATAATAGACGAGATAGCACCTTTACTGCCTGTTCAGCACACAACGGCATAAAAGCAGTCCGCAAGTCTAGACTGCTTTTATGCTTTTCTGCTGCCATATAATACAACGACATTTCCGTTTTCATGATGCTGGGCCCGTTCGTGAAATAACGTTTTGCTAACAAAAACCGGAACGATGATTCAAAAGATAAATCATTTAGCGATTGATTGTCCAGCCTGCTGGCTTAAAAGACGAAAAGCTTTTAAAAATCTATTAATGAACTTGCCCCTTTGCAATGCTTTTCATTTGGAGGCCAGACAGAAAGGTCGAACGGAAAATCGGAGCCAGGCACTACTCGATCTTCTCCCACTATTCGCACTAAATAGTCAATGCTTGCTTGCTCCCACAAAACATTGTCATACCAAAAACGCTTTAAGTATTCTTTCGGAGAGGATGTTAAATTTTTTGAAACCGCTTCCCATTCTTCGTATCCTTTTTCTATTCTGCCGATTTGGTAAGGCAAAAATCCTCCGCCATGGGCAAATAATATTTTCACATTTGGAAATCGATCAATCAATCCGCTTAATAAAAGATCTGTAGCACAAATCGTTGTTTCCCACGGAACACCGATTAAATTTGGCATCATTCTTCTTTTCAAGCGAGGATCTTCGCTCAATAACGGATGAATGAAAACAATCGCTTTCAACCGATCGGCTTCTTCAAAAAATGGGATAAAAAATTCATCTGACAGCATATGATTAGCTGCCCCAGGACCGATAATGGCTCCTTTTAACCCTTTTCCCATCGCATCTGTCAAGATTTGTGCAGCTTTATCCGGGTTATTTAACGGAACCGTTGCCAGCGCAGACAATTTTTCCGGGAACGATTGCACAAGCCGCGCTAATGAATCATTATACACGCCGGATAGTTCAGCAGTGATTTCTTCCGGAAACTCGTACATAAAAAGCTGCGGTATCGGTGAAATGACGGAATGATGAACTCCCGCTTTCAATTGTTCGTTTAAAAAAAGGGTTAAATCTAAAAAAGATTTTTTTAATTCAAATCCCCATTTTTGATTAACAATCAAAAACTCTTCCTTATCCTTTTCTTTTTTCACCCATTCAGCATGAATAGTTTCTTTATGTTCTTTTACCCATTCCATCACGCCTTCAGGGATGAAATGTGTATGAAAATCATACATCTCTCCACTCTCCCACCAAATTAAGAAAAATTCAAATACCCCATTCTTTCAGAAATTTCCTTGCTGGCTGCGATCACTTGTTTCGCCATCGCTTTAAGCTTGTAAGAATTGATTCGTTGTTTTGGACCGACTACAGAAAGTGCTGCAATAACCTTTCCGGTATAATCATAAATCGGGGCGGCAATGGAATTAACTCCCTCGGACAATTCTTCAATGCTAACGGCATACCCATTCTCCCTTACTTTTTTTAAATGATCTCTCAGCTTCTCAGGATCCGTAATCGTATTTTTAGCAAAACGCTTTAACCCTTTAGATATAATTTTTTCGACCGTTTCATTTTCCGAAAATGCAATTAAAACTTTTCCAGAGCTCGTGCAATAAGGCGGATTGCGTCTCCCGATATGGGTTAAAAATCTTACGGGGTGATTGCACTCTACTTTTTGCAAATAAACAACTTCTAAATTGTCCAATACAGAAATATGGGCAGTTTCACCGGTTGCTTCGACCAGTTTATTTAGTACAGGCTGCGATTCTCTGTAAATATCCATATTGCTGAATAGCACGCCGCTTAAAGATAAAATGGATAATCCCAATCTGTATTTCTTCGTTTCTGAATCTTTATAAACAAATCCTTCACTTGCCAACGTCTTCATTGTCCTGCTGACTGTGCTTTTATTTAATCCTAGAGAATTGGATAAATCGCTTATTTTTTTTTCTGGCTCTTCCATTGTAAAGCTTTTCAATATTTTCAGCGCATTTTTGATGGAAGAAAGCTGATTTTTCTCGTCTTTTCCATTCAATGTACACCCTCCCCCTCTACATCAATTTTCTTTATACGAGAATATATCAAATATATGAACAACTGAAAAGTAAAAAATTAAATATTTCGATATTTTTAAAAATTTTTATATTTGTTGCATATATAGCAATTTAGAAGTTGAAAGTGCAACATAGGGAAACTACCATTAAAGTCACAGTTGAAATTTATGATGATATTCGGGAGGGTGAATCATGCCAATCAACTCAAACGGAACGATTAACTGCTTGCATTTTATTAACGGACAATTTGTTGAATCCGATAACAAAAGGACCTTTGACAATATTAATCCTGCAACTGAGGAAGTAATCGGAACAGTCGCTGAAGGAGGAAAAAAAGAAGTCGACTATGCCGTTTCCGCTGCCAAAAGGGCTTTGAACGGCCCTTGGAAAAACATAACATTAACGGAGCGTTCAAAAATTTTGCGGCGCATTGGCGATTTAATCCAAGAAAGACAGGATGAGCTGGCACGATTGGAATCATTGGATACAGGAAAACCGCTATCTCTTGCAAAAAAAATTGACATTCCCCGTGCTGCCTATAACTTCCACTTCTTCGCTGACTACATCATTTCGATTACGAATGAAGCTTATCAGCAAGATGATCAGGCCATTCATTATGCACACAGGCGCCCAGTCGGAGTAGTGGGAATTATCAAGCCTTGGAATTTACCTCTTTTATTATTGACTTGGAAGCTGGCTCCATGTTTAGGAATGGGCAACACAGCTGTTATTAAACCTGCAGAGTGGACTCCTTTAACCGCTACTGCATTAATGGAAATTTGCAAAGAGGCCGGTGTTCCGGACGGAGTTGTCAACCTTGTTCATGGCTTCGGTCCAAACTCCGCTGGGGCAGCAATTGCCGAACATCCTGACATTGACGCCATTTCCTTTATCGGTGAACCGGGTACAGGAGCAGCCATTATGAAAGCAGCATCTAATTCCTTGAAAAAACTTTCATATGAATTGGGCGGCAAGAATCCAAACATTATTTTTGCCGATTCAGATTTAGATGAAGTCATTGAAACTACCATCAAATCAAGCTTTATTAACCAAGGCGAAGTTTGTCTTTGCGGTTCAAGAATTTATGTAGAGCGCCCAGCTTATGAAGAGTTTTTAGAAAAATTTGTAAAGAAAACAAAAGAATTAAAGATTGGCGATCCATTTGAAAATGGCACAGATGTCGGCGCACTCGTAAGCAAGGAACATTACGAACGCGTCAACAGCTACATCGACATAGCCAAGCAAGATGGGGCAGAAATTTTAACAGGCGGAAAGCGTCCAGACGGATTAGATAAGGGTTATTATCTCGAACCTACAATCATAACTGGTTTGGATCGAAATTCCCGCTGCGTACGGGAAGAAATATTCGGCCCAGTTGTAACTGTCTCTCCGTTTGACATGGAGGAGGAAGTTATAGCCCAAGCCAATGATACACATTACGGATTAAGCGCAACTATTTGGACAAATAATTTACGGCGTGCACACAGGGTGGCACATCAAATTGAAGCAGGCATCATTTGGGTCAACACCTGGTTCCTGCGTGATTTACGAACGCCGTTTGGAGGAATGAAGCACAGCGGAATTGGCAGAACGGGCGGCATGCACAGCTTAGATTTTTATACAGAGCTTTCAAACATAACGATAAAGCTAT
This sequence comes from Aeribacillus sp. FSL W8-0870, assembly GCF_037963755.1. Taxonomy (NCBI): domain Bacteria; kingdom Bacillati; phylum Bacillota; class Bacilli; order Caryophanales; family Bacillaceae; genus Aeribacillus; species Aeribacillus sp. FSL W8-0870. The sequence continues at coordinate 365,246 of NZ_CP150165.1, read as the reverse complement.
AATTTAAGGTGCCGTTGAAACATAAGGAGTATGTTAAAATAGCCTGCTTACCAAATCATTCTGTCTGAATGAGAAAGGAAGGAAAAAATGTTAACAACGAAAATTGCCAACTTTGCCAATCAACTGCAGGAAGCTGAAGCTTTAAACAGGGCGACAGATCCTCTTACTTCCGTTGATCCGAATCTGACTGCCGAAGAAGCTTATCTTATACAACTGGAAAATATAAAAAGAAAGGTCGATCAAGGTCAAAAAATTGTCGGAAAAAAAATCGGTTTAACATCTTTAGCAATGCAAAAGCTGCTTGGAGTCGATGAACCGGACTATGGACATTTATTAGATTACATGTTCGTTGAAAACGGCGGAAGCATTTCCATGAAAAAAGTTTTGCAGCCGCGAGTAGAAGCTGAAATTGCCTTCATTTTAAAAAAGGAGCTTAAAGGTCCAAACGTAACCGCTTTAGACGTGATCTTAGCAACTGACTATATTGTTCCGGCATTAGAAATTGTCGACAGCCGCATTAAAGATTGGAAAATCAAGCTGGCTGACACCATTGCCGACAACGCTTCATCCGGATATTTCTTATTGGGAGGAAAACCGGAAAAAATAGAAAATGTTGATCTCGAATTAATTGGAATGAGCTTGACAAAAAACGGGGAACTAGTCAATACCGGTGTCGGCGCAGCAGCATTAGGCAATCCGGCAAACTGTGTCGCATGGCTCGCCAACAGGCTGGCTGATTTTGATATTTCATTACGTCCCGGAGAAATCATTTTATCAGGCGCTCTATCCAGAGCCGCTGATGCACAAGCTGGAGACGTCTTTACGGCGCGGTTCGCTCATCTCGGGCATGTAACGGTATCATTTACAGAATAATAGATTGAAAGGAGAATTTTATGAATAAAGTAAAGGTTGGAATTTTAGGGTCCGGCAACATCGGAACAGATTTAATGTACAAAATCCGTCGATCAGATGTGTTGGAGCTTACAACGGTCATCGGAATTGACCCCTCATCGGACGGATTAAAAAAAGCAAAAGATTTCGGATATTACACGATTGATACCGGCATTAAAGGTTTTTTAGAAAATCCCGATCTAGCGGATATTCTATTTGATGCCACCTCCGCAAAAGCTCATATACGCCATGCAAAATTGCTGAAGCAAGCAGGGAAAAAAGTTCTTGACTTAACACCTGCTGCCGTCGGTCCGTCTGTCATACCTCCTGTAAATATTGATAAACATTTGGATGCCGACAACATTAATTTAATTACATGCGGAGGCCAAGCGACGATTCCGATCGTTCATGCCATCAACAAAGTTCAGCCTGTCAAATATGCAGAAATTGTGGCAACGATTTCAAGCAAAAGCGCCGGTCCCGGAACTAGAGCAAATATTGACGAGTTTACCGAAACGACAGCGCGCGGAATCGAGGAAATCGGCGGCGCTAAAAAAGGGAAGGCTATCATTATTTTAAACCCTGCTGAACCGCCGATTATGATGAGAGATACGATATATTGCCTTGTAGAAAATGATTTTGTCGATCAAAAAAAGATTACTCAATCCGTCAAAGATATGGTGGAAGTAGTCCAATCTTATGTACCGGGCTATCGCTTAAGACAAGAACCTCTCTTTGACGGAAATAAAATAACAGTTTTTATCGAAGTGGAAGGCGCTGGAGACTATTTGCCGACTTATTCAGGCAATTTGGATATCATGACAGCCGCAGCAGTGAAAGTGGCGGAGGAATGGGCGAAAAATATTACTTCTAAAGTGAATGTTTAAGGAAGGAGTGAATATCGTGGGAGAACGTAACATACTGATTACTGAAGTCGCTTTAAGAGACGGCAGCCACGCGATTCGACATCAATATACTGTGGATCAAGTCGTAGCCGTCGCAAAAGGGTTGGATGATGCCAATGTACCTTATATTGAAGTTTCGCACGGAGACGGTTTAGGTGGCTCATCTCTGCAATACGGACTTTCTTTAACAAATGAAATGGAATTGATCGAAGCCGCTGTATCTACTGTCACGAATGCCAAAATTGCTGTTTTGCTTTTGCCGGGAATCGGGACAATGAAAGAATTAAAACAAGCTGCACAGCTGGGGGTAAAAATGGCGAGAATCGCCACTCATGTAACAGAAGCGGATATTTCAGCACAGCATATTGCTTTCGCAAAAGAATTAGGATTGGAAACTGTCGGTTTTTTGATGATGGCCCATATGGTTCCAACAGAAAAACTGGTTGAGCAAGCAAAGCTTATGGAGAGCTATGGAGCTGATGTTGTATACGTTGTCGATTCAGCTGGCGCTTTTCTACCGCATGAAGTAAAAGAAAGGATTCAAGCTTTAAAAAACAGCTTGTCAATTGAAATCGGATTCCATGGCCATAACAATCTTTCCCTAGCAATGGCCAATACATTAGCAGCCATTGAAGAAGGAGCGACGCGGATTGACGGAAGCATCCGCTGCTTAGGCGCCGGTGCAGGCAACACTCAAACGGAAGTATTAATCGCGGTGCTCAACCGTTTAGGAATCAACACCGGAATCGATTTATACAAAATTATGGACGTAGCCGAAAACATAGTAGCCCCCATTTTGGAAAAGCCGCAAGAAATTACAAAAGATGGACTAATACTCGGATATGCTGGAGTATATTCAAGCTTCCTGTTGCATGCACAAGCTGCCAGCAAAAAATTCGGAATTGATTCGCGCGACATATTAGTTGAGCTTGGCAAAAGAAAGGTTGTTGGCGGTCAAGAGGATATGATTATTGATGTAGCTGCTGAAATTTCAAAACAAAAACAAACGGCACATACTTAAGGAGGATGCAGCAAATGGCTGGCGCAGATATAAAAAAAATTGCTGACTACTTAGTAACAGCGGAAAAGGAAAAACGTGAAGCAAAAAAGGTAACGGCCTCATTAAAACCGGATTTGTCCGTCGAAGAAGCCTACGCCATTCAACAAGAGATTGTCAATATGAAAATAAATGAAGGTCACCGTATCATCGGTCCAAAAATGGGTTTGACAAGTTTTGCTAAGATGAAGCAAATGAAGGTCAATGAGCCTATTTACGGCTATGTATTCGATTATATGGTGATCAATAACGGCGGAGCATTGCCTTTTCATGACTTAATCCACCCAAAAGTGGAGGCGGAAATCGCTTTTGTATTAAAAGAAGATATTGAAGGACCTGGTGTCAATGGTGCACAGGTGCTTGCGAAAACAGAATACGTGATGCCGGCTCTTGAGATCATCGACAGCCGATATGAAAATTTTGATTTTACGCTTCCTGATGTAATCGCTGACAATGCGTCAACATCCCGGGTTGTATTCGGAACGTCTTTTAAAAAGCCGGAAGGATTAGAACTTGATTTAGTTGGATCGACTCTTTCCATAAACGGCGAAATAAAAGAGTTAGGAGCCGGAGCCGCTGTGCTTGGCCATCCTGCCCATTCCGTCGCTCTGCTTGCCAATATGTTATCACGAAAAGGACAAAAGCTGCGTGCAGGTGATGTCATTCTAACAGGAGGAATCACGAGCGCCGTCTTGATAAACAAAGGCGACTATGTCACAGGAAAAATTGACGGATTGGGCGAAGTAAGCTTCCATGTTGTTTAAATAGCGAAAGAAAAAAATTTCTTACCTGATAGGAGGGATGACATGCCTTTTGTTACTATTCAAATCATGGAGGGCAGGCCGCCAGAGAAAATAAAGGAGTTAATTCAAAATGTAACAAATACTGTATCGGAAACGCTCGATTCACCAAAAGAAAACATCCGCGTTTTAGTGACAGAGGTGCCAAAAACCCATTGGGGAATTGCGGGCAAACCCGCATCTGAAGTAAGAAAATAATTTTAAAGGAGGAGAAGTAGCTATGACGATTGAGCTGGCTTTGTTAGCGCCTCATGTGCCAAGCATGTGCCATTTTGACCAAGTCCCCGACTTTCAAAAGAATATGGCCATTGAGATGCAAAAGATGTCAAAGACAATTTATGATTTAAAACCGGATGCCATCGTTCTTGTTTCCTGCCATTGGCCGTCGACTTTTTTCCATTATGTTGATTGCACTCCTGTCCATAAGGGCATTTTAACCGCTTTTGAATGTCCTGATTTAATTCGTGATGTTCCATATGAATATCCCGGAGATAAACAGCTTGGTGATGAACTAGTAAAAATCGGTCAAGATGCTGGACTGCAAGTTGTAGGAATAGAAGACCCTTACTATGTTTGGGATTACGGAACGGTTGTGCCTCTTAGATACCTTGTGCCGAATGAAGACATACCTGTTGTGAATTTGTCCGTGACGTTGGCTGCCAATTTAGATGAAACGTATAAATGGGGACAGCTGATTGCAAAAGTATTAAAAGAAAGCGAAAAGAAAATTGTATTTGTTTCAAGCGGCGCACTTTCCCACAATTTAGTCCGCGGCAGACACAATAAACCGACCGCTTCAGAACATGCACTAGATAAACAATTCATTAGTTATATATTAAACAAAGAATATGATGCAGCCTATCAAATGCTTCCTCAATACGCCCGTCTGGCAAAGGTAGAATCAGGCGGAAGACATCTCGCCATGCTATTAAGCATGCTTGAAGACGATGACCAACCGAAATATTGGGCAGACGGCCAATCTTCCGGCAGCTGGAACGCACTGATCACATTTGAGAAAGTAAGTCAGCCGGCAGCCCCAAAAGTTAAGAACTAAAAATTATCAATTGTTTCATATATAAGAAAAACGATATCGTTTTATAAAAAATGATCAAATAATATGTTTATTGATGCAAAAATATTTAAAACTTTCTGATTTGTAAGCGTTTACTGTTTATAGGGGGGGAAGATGTTGAAACACACTGCAAAAAAATATTCGTTCTTTTTCATTTTTGTTCTTTTGGCCATGCTAATATTTTCCGGATGTTCATCCAATTCCGCCGGTGGGTCTGACGAATCTAAAGGACCCGGCGAGTCTGGAGGGAAATCAATTGAATTCAAGATGGGGCATATGAACTCACCTGACCACGTACAGGATAAAGATTCTATGAGACCTTTCAGTGAGGAAGTTGCAAAATTAACCAATAATCGAGTGAAATTCAAAATTTATCCAGGCGGAGCATTAGGCGGACCTAAAGAAACATACGATAATATTGTCACAGGTATTATGGACGCAGGATGGGGCTTACAAGGGTATAATGCAGGTAAATTCCCTGTCCATTCAGTATTGCAATTGCCGTTCCTTCCAGACGGAAAAAGTGGTGCAGAATTAAGTGTTGTTGCGCAAAAGTTATATGATGAGTTTCCAGAAATTCAAAAAGAATATTCTGATGTAAAGCTGTTATGGGTACATGCTGCTGATCCATATGCGATCATCACAAAAGGAAAAGCGGTCCGCAGTTTTGAAGACGTAAAAGGTTTGAAGCTGAGAACGCCTTCTGTAGAAGCTGGCGAAATGATCAAATCTTGGGGAGCTACACCTGTCTCACTGCCTGCACCTGAAATTTACGATGCAATGCAAAAAGGAGTTATTGATGGCGGTGTACTTCCTGTTGCAGCAATTAAAGATTTCAACTTATTTGATGTAGTTGATTACGTCACTATTGGAAATTTCAATACGAGCATTTATTACGTTGCCATGAACAAGAACAGCTGGAATAAAATTTCGCCGGAAGACCAAAAACTCATTGAGAAAGAGCTGCTTGGTATTCCAATGGCTGAAAAATCAGGTAAAGCCTTCGATAACCAAAGAGCTCTTGCAGAAAAAGAAGCAAAAGAGAAAGGTACCGAATTTATTACTCTGCCAGACAGCGAATTGGAAAAGTTTAAAAAAGCATCTGAAGTTGTCACAAAAAAATGGCTTTCAGATGTAAAAGATAAAGGAATTGACAGTCAAAAGATTTATGATCGGGCTGTAGAACTAATTAAAGGAAATTAATTTTACTTGAAATACCTGTGTACGAATAGAATGACAGACTTTCAATTGAGCAAAACACGTGCACAGGTATTATATTTATCCAATTAATTATTATGGGGGAAAAATGAATGAACGCAGAAGAAAAAGGCAATCTTGTCACAGTCGACTCTGAAATTTCACATGAACAACCTATGTCTGTAAAAAGCGACTGGGTTGAAAAGTTAGATCGACTGATTTACAAGTTGAATAATATCTTACACTCCATTTCCAGCATTTTGTTGTTTTTTCTCATGATTTTAACAACAGTCGATGTAATTGGAAGATATTTTTTCAACAAACCGATTACCGGAACTTATGAAATTACTGGCTTGTCTCTGGCAATCATTATTTTCTTCAGCTTAGGTATGACGCAATTGAAAAAAGAACATATCGAAATCGACTTTCTGACAAACAAAATGCCAGCAACACTACAACATGTGCTTTATGCCATTAGCTCGTTGATTTTATTTATTCTTATTGCTTTAACAACTTGGCAATTATTTCAATACGGGAACAGAATTTTATTAGGTAATGAAACAAGCGGCGATCTCGGATTACCTTTATACATTTTTGTATTTACTACTGCTATCGGATCATTTTGTTTTATGCTGACATTTTTGCTTGACCTTTTGAAATCTCTCATCAAGGTGGTGAAATCATGAGCCCAGAAATGACAGGATTAATTGGAATTATCGTGTTAATAATACTGATCTTATTGCGCGTGTCAGTAGGTTTATCGTTATTTCTCGTCGGGTTTATAGGAATATGTATATTGTCAGGTTGGGAGGTTGGACTCTCTCAGCTTGGGACATCAGCTTTTGGTCAAGTAAATAATTATAGTTTAAGTGTCATTCCGCTGTTTATTTTAATGGGAATGTTCATGTCTAATACAGGACTTGGAAAAGACCTTTTTAATGCCGTCGATAAATGGCTTGGGCATTTTCGCGGCGGATTAGCTATAGCAACCATCGGTGCCAGTTCCATTTTTGCAGCAATATCAGGATCGAGCAATGCAACAACCGCTACATTAGCGAAAATTGCCATTCCAGAAATGAAACGTTATCAGTATAAAACAACCTTCTCGACCGCAGCGGTTGCAGCTGGCGGAACATTAGGGATTCTTATTCCACCAAGCGTTATATTAATATTGTACGGCGCCCTTACATCTGAACCAATCGGCCCATTACTAATTGGAGGGCTTGTACCTGGGATCCTCTTGACATTGTTGTTTATGCTCATGATTAACATTCAAGTGAGACTAAATCCTTCTATCGCACCAAGAAAAGAACAGAAAGCAAACCTAAGCGAAAAACTCCGCTCTTTAAAAAGCATTTGGCCATTTTTATTAGTTTTCATATTGAGTATTGGCGGAATATATTTTGGCGTGTTTACCCCTAGCGAAGCTGGTGGAATCGGCGCTATGGGAGCCTTCGCAATCACTTTGCTTTCAAAAAAACTAAGCTGGGCCGCTTTAAAATCATCATTAGACGAAACCCTTCGATTAACAGCTATGCTTTTCTTAATATTAATTGGCGCATCGTTGTTTGGAAAATTTCTAGCACTCAGCCAAATTCCAATGACTTTAACATCTTTAGTAGGTTCGTTAGATGTATCACCTTATTTAATCATGTCCTTAATCTTAATTGTCTATTTCTTCTTAGGTATGTTTTTAGAAGGAATAGCCATTATGGTATTAACTTTACCTATCGTTTATCCAATTGTAACCCAATTGGGCTTTGATGGGCTCTGGTTTGGCATTATTATGGTAATGGTCTTAAATATTGGCGTTTTGACACCTCCTTTAGGATTAAGCGTTTACATCATTAGTGGAATTGTGAAAGATGTACCAATCGAAAAAATTTTTAAAGGAGTTACACCCGCTATCATTACTATGATCATTTTCACTATTATACTTGTAATATTTCCTGAAATCGCAACGTTTTTGCCTAGTTTCATCAAATAAAAAGATCCTTAATTCTCCTAAAATCGCATCATACTAAAATTTTGTGAGGCTGTCCAGAAAGTCAAATCCCTATTGAAAACAAAAAATCATAAACATCGATATATCAACGTTTCTAAAATATAAAAACATACTAAGATTAGTAGCACAGACCACGGCCATGGTCTGTGCTACTATTTTTTTATAGTAGAAGTGGAGAATAGGTCGTGACAGCCCCAGAACCTTGAGTTCGTAGTGAAAAACTGGCCTACTTCACTGCCCTTATAAGAATCGGTTTCAGTATGTTGGATCCTTGAGATCGTGTATAAGAAAAGGGAATCGATAAGGTGAAGTGAAGACTTCTACATAAAAATCAGGAGGAATGTATATGAAAAGCGTCATTGCTTTTGATGTCAGTATGGGAAAAAGTTATATGGTGATTTATAACGCTGCACGTTCTTGTATTTTTGAGGGGGAAATTTTGCATAATCGCCCCCATTTTGAACTGCTAAATAAACGAATCATCGATTTAGTACAAAAAGATGGACAAGTTCTGGTATTGTCGGAACCAGCATGTGGGATCGGATTGATGCAGCTATGGTTAAATATATGGGCTTGCAAAAAGGTGAAGCATTTAAAAAATTTGCAGAAGGCATTGCGTTAGGCTGTACACAAGAGCCTGAAGACGTAGCAAATTTCGTTTCTTATTTGGCTTCTTCGGATTCTGATTATATGACAGGTCAATCTGTTATAATTGATGGCGGTATTGTATTTAATTAAGATTAATAGTCTCTTTTATTAACCAACAGCGGCAATCGTACTTTTTGTACTAACATGCAAGAAGGATGATGGGAGCAAAAAATTTTGGACTCAACAGTAACATTTTGATTCTCGTTATCCGGTTTCAGTCAGTTTAACCGACCTTGTTTTAAATGACCTTATTTTTTTGTCAAGATAAGTGTAATCGATCCAGGTGGACAAGGACATCATGATGTGTACGTTTGAGGGGGTATCTTACCCTTTGCCGACCTTAAATAATCGCTCTACGAGGCGTACAGCCGCCTCTTACTTTTTTATAGTTGATTGATGATGACAGACGGCATGGCGTCACGCAGCTGTATGAAAAAAAGAAGGAGGATACGCGCTTCCTTCTTTTTGTTTTTTTCCTTACCTAACCTGTCCGGCCCCATCCAGACCCCGCACAACGTAGCCGCGCCTATCCCCGCCAGACCCCATCCGCCAATGCCATCTGCCAAAATACTAAACGAACTTGCTAACCAGTCATCTTTTTGATTCAACGTATAATAGACATCTTCCATCAGTGGCTCGAATCGGTTATAAATGATTCAATGCTTTAATAATAGTCTGGGTGTGGATTTTAAGGGATTTATTTCCCCTCACTAAGCTGAACCATCGTAATGTTCATATTCATACCTTGACCAGAGCCAAATTAAAAAATATACGTTCGTTCAATCACTTCCTGAATGGAGAGACGAAACATTTTCTGCTAAAGTGGCCAACACCCTCCCTGGTGCGACCACCTCACCCGGTTTTACATGAAGTGTTTCAATCCATCCACTGCAATCGGCCGTAATCTCAACGACATCGCTCTCTGTTTTTATTAAACAGACACTTTCCCCTTCATAGATATAGGAGAACTTACTACTCTGTACACTTACAATGATTCCATGACATGGGCTTATCATCTCATAACGTACTCTCACCCGTTACACCCCTTTTATTGTTTGGTTACGGACATTATGCTTGCTATTCACAACCGCATAGAGTTAAGGCTCACACAAAATGTGGAGTAGCTCAATGTGCTCATTCCACTCGGCCAAGAGCGCCAGTTCCGGATTCCGGTAAGTTCGCTGCCAATTGGATAAGTGCAATTGCCATGCCTTTTTAACCGGTTCCTTCGCAAAATTTTCGGAATCCTAATAATAGAACAAAGACATCTCAACAAGTTCTGCGAAATCGAGCGCAGATCGACTTTGTCTTTACTATTTATAATTTTTAATTTAAACTATTAATAAATAAAAGAATTTTACATAAGTGAAAGAGCTCCTGTCATTAGCGCTAAACCTGTGATAACTAATGATGTCAAAATAGCCCATTTGTAAGTAAATCGCTGAAATTCTCCAATATCTGTACCAACCATGCCTACTAATAAAATGGTTGAAGCCACAAGTGGGCTCATAAAATGTACAGGTTGTCCTAATATAGAAGCTCGAGCAATTTCTACAGGATCAATTCCATAAGAAGTAGCCGCCTTAGCAAGGATAGGAAGGACCCCGAAATAATACGCATCGTTCGATAATACAAACGTAAATGGCATACTCGTAATAGCTACAATTGTAGGGAAAAATGGACCTAAAGATTCCGGAATAATTGCAACTAAAGTTTTAGCAATTGCATCAACCATTTTGGTACCAGATAAAATTCCAGAGAAGACGCCAGCTGCAAAAACCAATACAACTACTGTTAAAGCATTTCCTGCATGTGCAAATATACGTTCCTTTTGCTCTTCTAGGTTGGGATAGTTAATTGTCAAGGCTATTACGAAACCAACCAGAAATAAAACAGGCGATGGCAACAATTCCATTACGAGAATGATCATAATGGATACAACTAAGAAGAAATTTACCCACAATAGTTTTGGACGCTTTATATCCATTTGTTCTTGTGCCGAAGTTAATTCCGCATTTACTAACGAATATTGTATATCTACAACTCCTATTCTTTTACGTTCTTTTTTTCCTAAAATAAAAGCTGTGAAAATTACCCATAAAGCACCCCCAACCATTGTTGGAAGAAGGGGGACAAAGAATTCTGTTCCATCAAGTCCCAAAACAGCAATTGCCCGTGTAGCTGGTCCTCCCCAAGGGGTCATGCTACTCATAATACTTAATGACAGCATAGAAACGGTTGCTAATACTAGTGGATTCATACCAATTCTTTTATAAAGAGGCAGCATAGCTGAAACAGTGATCATATAAGTAGTAGTTCCATCGCCATCCAGAGCTACAATCAACGAGAGGATTGATGTTCCTATAGCGATTTTTACAGGGTCTCCTTTAACAATTTTCAATATTCTCTTAATAAGTGGATCAAATAAACCTGCATCTATCAAAATACCAAAAAATAAAATTGCAAATAGCAATAAAGCAGCTGAAGATGCCACCAGCTTAATTCCTTCTAACATCATTGATCCAACATCTTTACCAAAACCACCGATTACTGCAAATATAATTGGTATAAGTGTCAATGCTGCGATTGGTGACATACGTTTTGACATAATTAAAAACGTGAAGACTAAAATCATTGTAATACCTAAAATAAGTAACATAACAATTGCCCCCCTTCTTTTAGTAACGCTTTCAAAATGCGATAAAAAGTTTTTGGGTATTTAATTCTTAAAAGAAGTTGCATTCAAAAACACAGTGAATTTATACCTTAGTTAAGAAACACACACATTTTCGTGTGCGTTTCTTAACTTTTTTGTAAAACAGATACTGGAATATAAGCGTAACCTTCCATCAACCTTCTTGCTGTCCTTCCGATAGCAGCTCTGGAGACAATCCAATTGTCTCCCTCCCTCTCAACTGTTGTTTCAACATATAAAACTCCTGAAGGGTGTCCGATCCTAATACCAGATCCCACTGAAGAAACGAGCTGATTTGGGATGGTCCCTGGAATTTTTGATGCAGCAGAAAGAGCAATTGCTCCACTAACAGCATAAGCTCTATGCAATGATCCCATTGAAATATAACGCGCAACAATATCGATTTCTTCTTTTTTTATAAACTTATGGTCATTTGTCATATACTCACTTGGCGCAGATACCATGGCAATCTTCGGGAGTGCATGAGTAGTTTGATTAATGTTCTCTCTATCTTCTTCCTTGATGAGCCCAATCATGATACCAGATTCTATTCGAATTTCTTCTAATACATGTAAAAGCTCTCTATTTGCATTAATCTCATTATTAAGTTCAATACCTTGAAGCCCAAAATCTTGCGCCTTCACCATAACCACTACGTTGACACAATCAACAATACTTACTTCAAATTTACGTCCATCCATTAACCGTACAGTGTCTATTGGGTTACTTGTCGGTAATGTTTTTCCTGTAAAAGTTCCCCAGGAATCTAAAAAGTTTATCATAATTCTAGATGACGAACCTGGAACTCCATCAATTACAAAATCACCATTATATTGTATTTGTCCGTTTTTAACCGGTATTTCCGCAACAATTATTTTTTTCGTATTTGTATTGTATATATTGACGTATGTTACAGGATCCTTTAAAGGAACATAACCTTCTTCTGCTGCATAAAGGGCGACAGCTGTCACGAAATTACCGCAAGTAACGTTATAATCGATGAACTTTTTTTCAAGGCTAACCTGGCCAAATGTATAATCAATATGGGCCTTAGGATGTGATGGAGGACCTACAATTGCAAGTTTGCTGGATAAAGATGTCCCGCCTCCGAGTCCATCAATCTGATTGGGGTCAGGACTACCATAAATTCTTAAAATTACTTCATCTCGCAAAATTTGATTTGAAGGGAGATCCACCCTTCTTAATATCAATCCTTTGCTAGTTCCACCTCTCATAATAACAGTTGGAATTTTATAGTTCTGACCATAATCATACATTTGAACTTCCTCCATTTTGTTTCTGATACCGCCTGATAAATAAAAGTTAGCACGTTTTTTGCGATAAGAAAAATACATTTATTTAATTTAAATCAATAAAAAAAATTGATTCCTAAGGATCATTGCCTATAAAATAGTATGCAAGAATCGTTTGTGGGGGTAGGTGTATATGGAAGAAAAAGATTGGGTTTTATTACAAACTCTTTATGATCAACAAAATATAACGAAAACAGCTGAAATCTTATATGTATCGCAGCCATCATTAAGTTATCGGATACAACAATTAGAGAAGGAGTTTGGAATTACAATTTTACACAGAGGAAGAAGAGGTGTAGAATTTACCTCACAAGGCGAGTATCTGGTAAAATACGCAAAAGATATGTTGCGTCAATTGCAACAAACAAAAGAGTTTTTATTAAGCATGGAAAATAAAATCTCAGGTACTCTAAAGATAGGTACTGCTAGCAGTATGGCGCGTTATAAACTTCCTAATATTCTAAAAAATTTCCATGCTAAATATCCCGATGTAGAATTCAAAGTAACTTCAAGTAGGAGTTCGGAATTAGTAAATTCCGTATATAAGCGGGATGTACATGTTGGCTTTATTAGAGGAGATTATAAATGGCCGGAAGAAAAACATTTAATCATGACGGAAAATATTTGGATCGTATCAAAAAGAGAAATTTCGCTGGATGAACTGCCAAATTTGCCAAGAATCATTTACAAAACAGATTTGTCTTTAGAAAATGTGTTTGATAATTGGTGGAAGGAGAATTTCTCCGAACCGCCGACTATTACAATGGAAGTAGATAACATGGAAACTTGTAAAGAGATGGTATTAAGTGGACTTGGATATGCGATCATTCCTTCCATTGTATTAAGTAACAATGAAGACTTGTATCGTATTCAATTGAGAACTAGACGTGGAGAACCGATAATGAGAAATTCATGGATAATCTATCGCAAAGAATCCTTAAAAATACCTTTAATTAAAGCTTTTATTAATTTTACTAAAAATATGGAACTAATGTGAGGAACATTTGTTATTAAATGAATGGGGGGTCTTCGCTACATCCACCCCTAATAGGTGAAAAAAATGTAGGAAAAGGAGGGGCCTAACGGTGAAAAAAAGTGACGTAGAACTCGATGGTTTTAGAGCGTATCTTCTTGAAAAAGGAAAACGGGAAAAACGGTTGAGGATTAGTACGTCTTATAACCAATTTTCACAAGTGGCTACAATCTGAAGGCAATAATCTGGACAATTTGACCCGAATTCAGTTGATCGTAGTAATAAACTCGTCCAATGACACAACATAATTGATAATTATGTATGTATTGAATCGAAAGATAAGAAGCAAATTCCATTATCTCAAAGATGATCTGATGTCAGAACAAGATACTGGATCCGTATCATGACTGTCCTTCAGATTTTTTATCTTATCTGTCACATTTTCCGGTACGCATATGCTGGTATGTCAACACTAAACTAGACAATTTTTTTGAGGTGTTTCTCTTTGTACTCCACCGGGCTTAAATACCCAAGTGTTCCATGTATTCTAATATGATTAAACCAATGAACATAATCATCTAATTCCAGTTTCAATTGGTCTAAATTTTCGAAATATCTACCCTTAACAAATTCTGTTTTGATAATTTTAAAGGTTGCTTCAGCTACTGTGTTGTCATAGGGGCAGCCCTTCATGCTTAACGACCGATTAATCTGAAAAGTATCTAGAGCTTCATCAATTGTCTTGTTCTTGAATTCATTGCCTCTGTCTGTGTGGAATCATTGAATTTGCCGTAAATCTGCTTTCACGGTCGATAAAGCTTGGTAGACTAGCTGGGCATTTTTGTTTGGGCCTGCACTATGACCAATAATTTCTCGATTATAAAGATCGACAAATAAACAGATGTAATGCCAGCTTTTTTCTACTCTAACGTATGTTAAGTCACTAACCACAACTGTTCATTCTTTTTGTTGATCAAATTCTCGTTTTAACACATTTTCAACTTTTGATTCATTGCATTTATCTACATGAGGTTTAAACTGGGCAACCGTATAATTTGATACTAGCCCGTTTTCTTTCATGATTCTGCCAATTCTTCGTCTTGAGGCAATCATACCAAGCTTCTCTAATTCATGTTTGATTTTACGTGTACCATAGTTTTTTCGGCTTTTCTGGAAAATTTCCAGAATGGCGGCTGTCAGTTTATCTTCTGCATTACTTTTTTCTTTTGCTTCGTAATAATAGGTGCTTCTTGGAAGTTGTAGGACATCGCACATTGCTGATATCGAGTATTTGTGTCTGTTATTCTTGATCACATTTACTTTTGTCCTAGTATCAGCGCGGCTTGCTTTAAAATATCATTCTCCATCAATAAACGCTTGTTTTCTTTTCGAAGCTGGATCAATTCATTTTCTTCTGGAGAACGATTGTCCTTTTCCTTAAATGAACCGGATGTTTGGCTTTGTTTGATCCATTTGTCCAAGGCTGAAGGCGTTAAATCATATTCACGAATAATATCTTTTCTTGGTTTCCCATTTTCATAAAGCTTGACCATTTGAGCCTTGAATTCTACAGTGAATGTTCGTCTGTTTCTCATTTTTAAACTCTCCTTAACTGTGGTAGTGTTGAAGTAGACCACCAAAACAGTGGGTTTGCGACGAAACTTGACATGGAGCCTCTGCGGGCATGCTTTCCCAGCCAGGAAGTCAGATGATGTGTTCATCTGTCTCGCCGACAAGGCTAGCATCCCCGCCACTCCACGTAAAGTTTCTAGTACGGATCCTTTATGTTTAATAAGCAGTATACCCAAATTTGGTGTTTAGTCTACTTGACCTTAATTTTATTGTCCAGTTAAGTGTAGCCGATTCAAAGCTTTGTCAAGGAATCGAAGAGTACATCCTATTTTATAATCATGATCGACCCAAAAACGCTTAAACGGCCTCAGCCCTATGGAATTTAGGGCCGAAGCCGCTTAGATGATTTTTGTTATTTCCACTGTCTACTTGACAGGGACAGTTCAAAGCCGATAGCCTGTTTCGATCATCCGCAATTCAAAAACATCGTTGCTTTTATGATCACATAAAAAAATGCAAAAAACTTTTCTGAAAAAAGAGTCTGCCGCTGCTCAGATCTCTTCCCGAACTGAAAAAGTTAAACAGTAATGATAGTTGCCGAAAATAACATATTTAAAATAAAAGAACTACATTTCATTCTTTATCTCAGATAAAATACGGTACGAATGCACGCGAGCCGAATGGTCGTATATATATGAAACAACCATTATTTCGTCTACCTGAGTGTCATCCAAAAATTTTTGAAGCTTCTCTTTTATTGTTTGCTTAGATCCAACAAACGAAAAATAAAGCTGATGGCGTACCGCTTCTTTTTCAAATTCATTCCACTCTCCATCCATGCTTTCAACAGGAGGCTGCAACAATCTAGAAGTTCCTCGGATCACGCCCAAAAACATTTGATACAAGCTGGTTGCAAGATACTTCGCCTCTTCATCGGTATCTGCTGCCACGACATTCACACACGCCAACGCATACGGCTCCTTCAAATGTTCTGACGGCTGGAACTGGTCACGATATATTTTCAGTGCTTCATATAAGTGATTCGGTGCAAAATGGCTTGCAAACCCAAAAGGAAGTCCAAGCTTTGCTGAAAGCTGAGCGCTATACGTACTTGATCCAAGCAGCCAAACAGGAACATTTAATCCCTCACCAGGAACTGCGCGTACATACCCTTTCCGCTTCTCTTTCGGAGCAAAATAATTGATGAGTTCTTGGACGTCGTTTGGAAATTCTGATACTGACCCATGTAAATTTCTTCGCAATGCCATGGATGTCACCTGATCTGTTCCAGGAGCACGTCCTATCCCTAAATCAATTCGACCTGGATACAACGACTCTAATGTCCCGAATTGTTCAGCAATCACAAGAGGAGCATGGTTCGGAAGCATGACGCCTCCAGATCCTACACGAATCGTTTTCGTACCTCCTGCAATATAGCCTATTAATACAGAAGTAGCTGAGCTTGCGATGCCCTCCATATTATGGTGCTCTGCAAGCCAATAACGTTTATATCCAAATCGTTCAACATTTTGCGCAAGGTCTAAACTGTTTTTGAATGTGTCAGCCGGCGTTTTCCCTAATAAAACAGGAGCCAAATCCAAAACTGAGAATTCAATCTCTTCCAGTCTTTTTTTCTGAGAATTCGTCATTTTTTCAACTCCTTTTAAACTCTCCTTATAAGGATTGTAAAAAACTGTTCAATGGTATTACAAGGAATTTGCCTGCCACACAACTTCTCACAGTGAAAAATGCTTTGTGATTTTTTATGGTTCATTGACGTCTAACGTGAAAATCTGTCTTTTCCCATAAACGTTGAAAAAACACTTTTAAGTCTCGCGCTTTCAGTTTTCCAATGCTTCTTCTGTTTTAAAGTTGAAATGTTGTTTGTTATACGCTTCCCTGACAAGCAAAACTCTCCTTGTAAATGATCAGCCACTTAAAATTGCGAATGTCCTCTTTTTTTCACAAAATAAAACCTCACACCTACTATAAAAAAGAAGTGTGAGGCTTATTCATATAGTTCATCGAAATGGTTATATCTAGAGTTTTTAAAGTTTGGCAGAATAAGTCTTTAAAACATTGTAAAAAACAACAGATTTTTTGAGCAATTGGTCATTTATTCATTAATTCATAATTATTCTAACAGCGTTACAGACAATTGACCTACCGACTCATCTATTCATCATTATCCTAAATAGGCAGTAAAGTTCTTACAGATTTCAGACTCCAAATAAAAATGCATTGCTGGTTTGGTTTATTTTCTTTCATTCTCATTCCAAAGATTCAACGGCAATTCTAATAAAATTTTTGCCACTTGGTCGCGGGCGATATTATTAGATGGAGCCATTGGGATTCCTGCCCGGGCATCGCGGTAAAGCCGTTCAAAAGGTCCTTCAATATAGCCATAACCGCCCGCTACATCCATCGCAATTCGTGCAGCAAAATCTGCTGTTTCGGATGCTTTCACTTTAAATTCTATGACTTCGGATGCCAATGAGCTTATAGGTTGCCCTTCTGCCAGCAATTCATCATAATGTCTTGCTAAATCTATCTGCCATGCTTTTAAACCTGCAATTCTTATTTTCACTTCTGCCAATTTTTCACGAATGACTTGATGGTCAGCCAAACTATTATTAAATCCTTTGTTAACTGCGTTCTTAACATGTTTAACAGCCAGTTCTAGTGCACCTTGGGCAACACCGAGCCAAACAGATGCAATACCCAGTATATAAATAGGGTTTGCGCCTTCATCCATGATTTCTCTTCCTAACCCTTCGTATCCCACTAGATCGCGGCCGCTTACTTTTATATTGTTAAACGTAATTGGACCACTGTGGCTTCCTCTTACACCTAATGCATTCCATGGCTTTGCAACTATACCGTCATTATGGCCGTCAACGATAAAGAAGCTAATGTTACTAGGGTCGTCAGAATCAGGGGTTCTCGTTTGCAAAATATAAAAATCTGCTTGGCCTCCGCTTGTCGTAAAGGATTTTTCAGCATTAATGATATAATCGCTGCCATCGCGCTCAGCCTGGCTTAAGCTAAACCATACATGACCTCTTGTAGCTTTTTCACTAACAGCAAAGGTTCCGATCGCACCATCTCTGATAGGGAGCAGCCACCGTTTCTTTTGATCATCGTTTCCATATAAAACAATTACTTGTGCTGCTCCAACATGCATAGCATATACTAAAGCTGTTGACGCATCAACTTTCCCGATTTCTTCAGCCACGATGGAAAATCCTAAATATCCTAAATCTAATCCTCCCCATTTTTCAGAAAATGTTACTGAATTCCATCCTTCTTTCGCAAGGGCTAACAAACTTTCACGCGGGAACTCCCCACTCTTGTCAATTCGTTCAGCGCTTGGTTTAATGACTTCTTCAATAATTGGCTTAACTTTCTCCCTAATTTCCTCAATAAATGCTCTTGAATACTTTTTGTTAATTGTTTCATAGTTACTCATTTTTAAACACTCCTTTTTATATATAAAATTTTTAAAACATCCTTAAAAGTAAACCTCTCTTATTGGAAGATCTGTACTGTTCACGACGTAGTCGCCAATAGCTCTAGCTTTGTAAACTGTTGGATTATGTGAAGCAAGAGTGCGAATATTACGCCAGTGACGGTCAAGATGTTTTGATTGTCTCGTTGCGGATGCCCCTCCAACCTCGAAAAGAAGCGTCGAGGCCTGTAAGGCAAGTTGATCTATAATAACCTTGGCCTGTGCAGCTCGCAGGGAAGCTTCATGGCTCAGAGAATAATCGATCACTCCATTAACTGCTGAATTCAGAGCAGCATCAATTGCATCTGCGGCAGCTAGGACAATAGTTTCTGCGGTAAACGCGCTGCTTGAGAGCTGTCCAATGACATGCTGCAGTTGCGGATCTTGTCGAGGTGTATCCGCAGCAGCAAAACTGAATGTCCGTGATCTTCCATGAACTAAAGCTTTAGCGTCTGTCACCACATTCCGCAAGATGCCCGCTATCACTCCATGCAAATAGAGCTGCAGAAAAGAGTTGAAAGGCGTTTTGGAGCCATCAATATATGTTATTTCATCTTGATTGACATACACATTGTGAAGACGTGTAGTACCGCTTCCTGTCCATTTTTGTCCGATGCCGTCCCAGTCATCTTCAATGATGACACCTTCACGATTTGTCGGAATTATTACCGATGCAGGCCTTCCTTCATGAGTTGATGCCGTAACAACTACCCAGTCTGCATACAGTGTGCCGGTACTAAAGTATTTTTTGCCATTCAATAGGAAGCCTTCACCATCCGGTGATAAAGTTGTTTCAAAAACCAAATTTCCAGCATTATTGGATGAAATTTCAGCAGAAGCATTGCCGATGATTTCTCCATTGGCTACTCTTTGCAGCCACTTTTCACGGAGTTTTTCATCCGTAAGCAGCAAAAATTTCTCCACTTGGGAAAAGTGTGAACGAAGGCTGTGTGCGACATCTGGATCAGCTTCCGCTAAACGTATTAAAATTTGAAAAAGATCACGAATATTTGCACCGCTGCCGCCAAGTTCAACAGGTAATCGCAATGCACCCAATCGAGATTTTCGGATTAAATCAAAGGCATAATATGGATGATCTTTACTCCCAGTACTTCTGCGTTTTTCAGCATCTTCTGCAATTGCAGCAATTAAGTATTCTAATTCTGGTGAATCAACTTTTACTGGGCTGGTAAAAGTTAGAGAATTTGATTCATCTTTATTTTTGAAGTTAATCCTTTGATTTAATGGTTTTTGGCTTGACATTCATCAAACACTCCTGTTTTGTTTTTTAAATTTACCAACCACATCTTTTTCGCGTATTACCGCAAAAAATAATGTGAAAGTTCAAACGTTCAACTGTTTCATCAATCCGTTTGTTTTACACCGCAGCTTACACCACGATTGTTTTGATTCAGGAAATGGATGTCCATTTACCAAGCTCTGATGTTCATCATTAGAATACTTAAGTCCACCATCCCGTAAGAAAAGATTGCTCCAACAGCTTTTCACAAATTGCCATTAAAGGAAAAGACAGCATAACCATTCTCTGATTTCAAATTTGTCAAAGTGTGAAATCGATTCTTATGCTAGATTTTTAAAACACTAGCACCGTTTCCTCTGGATTACTTTCTATATTTGCTAAATAAATCCTCATCTGGACTATGATCCGTTGGTAATGGAGGCTCATCTGACAATGCGGATATCTGTTCTCTTTCACTGGCAGTTAAAGGGATTTCTGCCCCAGCAATCGATAGGGCCAGTTGTTCCGGATTACGCGCTCCTATAATTGGAGCAGTTACAGCAGGATGATGTAATACCCATGAAACTGCTAAAGAAGCAGGATGATATCCAAATTGTTTCGCCAGCTCCGTAAATTGATGTGCAACAGTAAAATAATACTGATGACTATATCTTTTCTCATAATTCTTTTGTTCTACTAATCTTCCTTGCTCCGGCTTGTTTGTACTGTTATATTTTCCGGTTAATAAGCCTCCGCCGAGCGGACTGTAAGTTATGGCACCTAATTGCTCTGATTGAGCTAACGGAAAAATTTCTACCTCCGCTTGCCGTTTTACGAGATTATACATCGGTTGAATTAACTCAAATCGTGCTAGCTGTTTTCTTTCAGATATTCCTAGAGCTTTTGCAATTTGCCAGGCAGCCCAGTTACTTACAGCGGGGAATAAAATCTTCCCTTGTTTTTGTAAATCATCTAAAGCTCTAACGATTTCTTCAATATCTGTATACTCGTCAAACAGATGAACAAAATAAAATTCAATCCGATCAGTGCCCAATCTTTTTAAACTTTGTTCAACTGATAAAAAAAGATTTCTTCTCGATAAACCGCCGCTATTTAAATCTTTGCCTGTAGGCAAGCCTGCTTTAGAGGTTAAAACAATCTCATCTCGATGACCGGCAATACATTTTCCAAGAATTTCTTCAGCACGTCCATCATTATAAACATTCGCTGTATCAAAAAAGTTTATCCCGGCTTCTCGACATTGCTTATACATTATAATGGAAGTTTCTTCATCTGCAATGCCGCCGAATGACATTGTTCCAAAGCATAAATTTGAAACATGAATGCCTGTCCTTCCAACTGTACGAAATTCCATTATTACCTCCAACATTATGAGCTGAAGGAGAAGCAAACTTTAAAATTGTTAAAAATTCCGATATTTTGCGCCTGTATGATCATCTGGCAGCAGCTTTTTCCCTGTACCAAACAGCTTCTCCCTCAGTGTTCCTTTCTCGTATTCTTTTTTATAGATTCCACGTTTTTGCAGCTCCGGAACAACGAAATGAATGAACTCTTCAATGCTTCCAGGCGTTATAAGATGTGCAAGATTATACCCGTCGATTCCAGTTTGTTCGATCTGGAATTGAATGCTGTCAGCTATTTCAACGGGATTGCCGACTAATACATTACTCCTTCCGATCGTTTCAAACTTGTTTAACACTTCTCGAACAGTTAATTTTCTTGGCGCATCTTTCGTTAATGAAGCAGCTCGAGACTGACCATGTTCCGTATGCTTATATTCAAAAAAAGCGTCTTTATCTTCATATTTAGATAAATCATAGCCTGTTGAACCGCTATATTGAGCTTTTGCCGCTTCAGCACTCCACAATCGATTGTATTCCTCATATTTTAATTCAGCTTCTTCTGTCGTTTCTGCCACAATGACATTTAAAAACGTAAATGCTTTAATATTTTCAGGATTCCGTCCGTATTTTTCAGCCCGTTCTTTAATATCTTGAATATAAAATCTTAATTTTTCGGGCGTCGACCCGCCAACAAACACACACTCTGCATGCTTGGCGGCGAAATCTCTGCCGCGTTCAGAAGAACCTGCCTGAAAAATAACAGGTGTCCGCTGTGCAGAAGGATATGTTAAATGCGGGCCTTTTACGCTGAAATATCGCCCATTATGGTTTATTTCATGAACCTTTTCGGGATCAAATAAAATTTCATTTTCCGCATCGCCAACAAACGCATGCTCCTCCCAGCTGCCTTCCCAAAGCTTATAGGAAACCTCCATAAATTCATCGGCAATATCATAACGCTCGTCATGTTTAACAATTTCTTTATGGCCGTAGTTTTGCGCAGCATTTGGCAAATATGAGGTGACAACATTCCAGCCAATTCTGCCGTTTGTAAAGTGATCTAATGTGGAGAAACGACGTGCATT
Organism: Aeribacillus sp. FSL W8-0870; assembly: GCF_037963755.1. Taxonomy (NCBI): domain Bacteria; kingdom Bacillati; phylum Bacillota; class Bacilli; order Caryophanales; family Bacillaceae; genus Aeribacillus; species Aeribacillus sp. FSL W8-0870. The sequence goes on along the minus strand of NZ_CP150165.1, from coordinate 342,921 downwards.
TGAAAACGGATGTTCATACGTTGTGCTGACCGTTACTACAAATGACAAATGCTCTGTAACAGCTGCCACCGCTGGTACAATAAAGGCCGGATCATTTAGCGGAACTTGAACGCCGTCTCGAATCGCAGCATCTTTACTATTTTGATAGACATCATACACTCCGGCTACATCTGCAAAAAAAATGGTGTCAAACTTCCCTTTTTCCAACAATTTTCCTAACTCAATCCAATAATGTAGATCATTATAATAAAGATGACGTTTATTTTGAGGATGCTTCCATAATCCGTGAGAATTATGCATAGCTCCTGCCATATCAAAAAGATTTAATATTATCTGCTTTGCCATATTTCTCACTCCAGCATCTTTTCAAAAGTACAAATTCCGATTCTATCAGTCGATTGTCACCAAATTCAAATGCAGCCTTGCTCGCAAATAAACAATTCCTTCCTTATGTTATTCTTTGCCTTGTTTTATATTTTCAACTAAGCGATCTAATTCTTTTTGCAGTTCTGGTACTGGCACCTTTGTGACAATGCTTGCACCCTTCGTATCTTCTTCTACTGCTTTAGCTACTTCTTCTGTCTGATAAATTTCCGCAATGGTCTTATATGCCTCATTGTCTTTATTCTTTTCTAAAGTGGCAAAAACGTTAACATACGGCAGTGTATCTTTGCTGTTTGGATCATCATGAAAAATGGCATCTGCTAAAGTGTAGCCGGCTTGACCAGCTATTCCGCCATTAATAATTGATGCGGCTACATCAGGCAGTACTCTAGGAGTCTGTTGGGCAACGACTTCTACTATTTCAATATTTTTTGGATTTTTAACGATATCTTTTACTGTTGGATAAAGACCGACATCTTCCCTTAACTCAATTAATCCAGCTTGCTGCAGAACCTTTAGCCCTCTGCCTAAATTAGCCGGATCATTTGGAACCGCAATTTTTGAACCATTTGGGATCTCGGATACATCTTTATATTTTTCCGAATACAATCCTAAAGGAGCAACAACAGTTGAGCCAATCGGCACAATATTCACATTATTTTCCGCGATAAATTGGCTTAAAAATGCAAGATGCTGGAAGGCGTTCACATCTACCTCGCCATTGACAAGTGCAGTATTTGGCAGCACATAATCGGAAAATTCGACATATTCTACCTTAATATTTTTTTCTAACGCTTTTTTCTTAATGATGTCCCAATACTGTCCATCTGATCCGGTAATCCCCACCTTAACAGTAACGACTTTTTCTTTTTTATCCCCAGATGCTGAATTGCTGTTGCAGCCCGCCAGGAGGCCAATCACCAAAATTGTAACTAGTAAATGGAATAGTTTGATTTTCATAAAATAATAATCCCCCTAATATATGATTGATCTATCTGCGTAAAAAGAAACGTGAAAGCATGTTGCCAATAAATTGAGCAATTTGAACAAGAATAATTAATATGACAACCGTAACAATCATGACGGATGTATCAAACCGCTGATAACCATATGTCATCGCAAGATCCCCAAGGCCCCCTCCGCCAACCGTTCCAGCCATGGCGGAAAAATCAATAAGTCCTACGGTGATAAATGTAATTCCTAAAATTAAAGGCCCTAATGCTTCGGGAATTAGTACCCCAAATATTATTTGAATAGGTGATGCCCCCATCGCCTTTGCAGCCTCGATAATACCTGGATCAATTGAGACTAAATTATTTTCTACCACCCTGGCAATGGCAAAAGCTGCAGCAATGGTCATCGGAAAAATAGCCGCTGTCGTTCCAATTGTAGTTCCCACAACGAATCGCGTAAGCGGGCTGATGGCAACTAAAAATATGATGAACGGTATAGGTCGAATAATATTGATTAATAAATTCAAAAATGAAAAGATGAATCTATTTTCTAAAATATTGCCTTTACGGGTGACAAATAGCAGTAGTCCCATGATAATTCCTAAAATACTAGCAAAAATCAATGTGAAAATGACCATTGTAATCGTTTCACCTGTTGCTTGAAGTATTCTAGGCCAAAACGTCGTCCAATCAACTTTCACCGTTTGTGACCTCCCTTACTTCAACTATCTCTGTCAACTCTTTTAATACTTCTTCAATTTGAGAATCAGCTCCAATGAATTCCACGATTAAATTGCCAAACAATTGATTTTGAAGTTCATTGATGCTTCCGTAAATGATATTAAAGTGAATATTATGTTTAGCTGTTAATGTCGATAATATAGGTTGACTCGCAGTGTCTCCTGAAAATACAATTCGATAAAGCTTTCTTTCATGATCCTTCCTTAACTTTTCAAGCAAGCTCGAAGATAATTTTTCATTTACAACCGAACTGATAAAATTTTTCGTCGTTTTTTCTTGAGGATTTGAAAATATATTAAAAACCTCGCCCTCTTCAATGATTCTCCCGTTTTCCATAACCGCTACGCGATTGCAAATTTTTCGAATCACGTTCATTTCATGTGTTATTAATAAAATCGTAATATTGAATTCTTCATTCACTTTTTTCAATAGATTTAATATTTCATTAGTGGTTTCTGGATCTAAAGCCGAGGTAGCCTCATCACATAACAGAATGTCTGGTGAAGTTGCAAGCGCTCGTGCAATCCCTACTCTTTGTTTTTGACCTCCAGACAACTGTTCTGGAAATTTGTCAGCTTTGTCTTCAAGACCAACAAATTGTAATAGCTCTGTAACTCGTTGGTGGATTTCCTCCTTCGATTTTTTCTCCAATTTTAAAGGGTAAGCAATATTGCCATATACCGTGCGAGAATTAAATAGATTAAATGTTTGAAAAATCATTCCAATTTTTCTTCTTAATTGCCGCAGATCTTTCGAAGATATGGAATTCAAATCATAATTATCGACTATAATATTTCCTTTTGTCGGACGTTCGAGTAAATTCACTAACCTAAGCAGTGTACTTTTTCCGGCTCCGCTAAAGCCGATGATTCCAAAAATGTCGCCTTTTTTAATGTGAAGCGAAACATCTTTTACAGCTTCTACTTTTTTCCCACCAGACTCGTATATTTTACTAACTCTCTCTAGCCTAATCATCAATTTCCTCCACCAACCGAAAATTTATCCAGATCTATATACAATATCCCCTTTGTTCAAAACGTTTAATGCGGGAACTACTCGAGCGTTTGGGGATGGTGCTTCTCCCATCTTAACTCTTTATGTTTAATTTAATTTGTTTAACTTGGAAAAATGGCGATGAACCATAATACTTTGACACATTTGTGCAATGCAAAAAATTTTTTTCCTTGTCATATTGTGAAAATCGAGTAGGAGGGAGCGATTAACTCCCGTCCTCTCACACCACCGTACGTACGGTTCCGTATACGGCGGTTCAATTAAGATAATTGACGCAAGTCTTTATAACTTCCGTGAATAGCTGTTCTCTTTATGCCAGTGGTCACTCCACCCTCCAAGAGATCTCCCACGGGATTCACCGCTTCCTCCCTCAAGTGAGGTACTACGTTTTCTGTGTTCATCATGACTCACTGAATGCCAAGGGCTATTCTCTCTTAATTGTTCGGTCCTTCTTAGTTGTTCTAGACCAACTAATACTATGACCTCTGCTGACTTCTGACTGTTCAGCTATCTATCACTAGATAGGTTACCAAGGTTACTTGGCGTGCCAGCCAGACCTCCCCGGGTAAGAGTGTAATCTTTCCTTCCATCCATCTGCTTCATTTACTCTGTATCACCTTCGGCAGAAAGGGCTTTGTTTTGTCTTGCAAACTCACCCAGTGATACCTAGCCTCATATGAAGTTCGTGTTCCTCAGACCGGAAGTTTGCCGCTCGCTTCCTTCAGATTCCGCGTCACCACGGACACCCTTGCGTTAAGCTAACTGCTACTTCTGCCTTCGCAGCTCGGGACTTTCACCCTATAGATTACACCCATGCCGGGCGCACAAGAAAGGCCTTAATTTCATTTTTCATGAAATTAAGGCCTCTGGTGTTCCAGTCAGCAAATATTATGAACTTTTCTGCTCAGCAGCAGAAAATGCTCCCACAGTCTCCAGCATCCTCCTATTTAAATTGCACTTCTTTCAAGCTATTTCGATATTCTTCAATCACGGATTTCGAAACTTGACTCACGACCATGTCATTTAAAGGAGGATTATATAAACCACACTGAACATCCCTAAAATATCTTTCTAATGGCAAATCTTTCGATAACGAATGACCGCCTGCGATTCTCATAGCCAGCTCTACTATTTTGATCGCATTATTACATACTGTATATTTTGTAATAGAGACTTCATTGCTTAACTTGTCTCGAACATGTAAATTTCGGTCCCATTTTTCAGCTAAACCGTATAACAGGTATCTTGATACAGCGATTAAAATTTCGATTTCTCCAATTTTATCCTGAACATGCGGCGCCTCTAGAATAACATCTCCTAGACTTGGTGAAAATTTCTCAGCCGCATACTTTAAAATAAAATCTCTGGCAGCAATCGCAATCCCTAAATAAATGGCTGGCAACTGCAGCGTGTAGGCACTGCTGTTGCCCTTAAAGCGGTTGTTCTTCCCCTTGTCAATGTAAGACAATAACGCCTCTTCCGGCACAAACACATCATGCAGTTCGATATCATGGCTGCCTGTTGCTCTCATTCCCAAAACATTCCATGTATCTATCAATTGTACCGAATCATTTTTTTTAATTAAAAATTCGGCCGTTTTATCTTCTTCTTCGACATATGCCAAAATCGTAAAATGCGACACAATTGGCGCCAATGTTGCAAATGCCTTTCTTCCTGAAATGATATATCCGTCTTTCGTTTTTCTCGCAATTGTTGATGGGGTTCCGCCTCTTACAATATTGCCTGATGTCCGCTCCGTGACAAAAACATTTAATAATGAACCTTCCTCAACGGCCTCTCTGCATATTTTCGCAAAAATTTCTTCTTTCCAAGGCCGGAAATCCCTAAGGCTAAAGAATGCCATTAAGTGCCATCCTATCGCCAGTGCCGTAGAACCACAGGCTTTCGCTAATCGTTCTTGTACCAGCAAAATTTCATATAATGAAAGTTCTTCACCGCCATATTCTTTAGGGATTGTTAGCTTATGATAACCCTCTTTTTTTAGGATTTCGATATGCTCAAACGGAAATTCTCCTGTTTCATCATATTTATCAGCTGTCTGTCGAATTTTCTCTGCAATGCGCTCCGCATATTCTACGAGCCTTGCATCTCGTTCATTTCGAATCGTCTGATTGCTTGCGTTAAAATCCATTGTGCATCCTCCAATAAAATCCTTAGAAGTAAACCTCTCTTATCGGAAGCTTCGTACCATTCACAACATAATCGCCAATAGCTCTTGCTTTGTAGGCTATCGGATTATGGGAAGCAAGTGTGCGAATATTGCGCCAGTGGCGGTCAAAATGCTTGGATTGTCTCGTAGCTGAAGCGCCGCCAACCTCAAAGAGAAGTGTAGCTGCTTGTAATGCAAGGTGATCGATAATAACTTTCGCCTGAGCAGCTCGCAGGGAAGCCTCATGACTTAAATCAAAGTCTATTTCTCCATTAACCGCCTCATTCACTGCTATGTCTAATGCATCTGCGGCAGCCAGCACAAGTGCTTCTGCGGTAAACGCGCTGCTTGAAAGCTGCCCAATAATTTGCTGAAGCAGCGGATCAGCCGCTGGCGTATCTGCCGATGCAAAAGTAAAGGTTCTGGATCTTCCATGAACTAAAGCTTTAGCGTCTGTCACCACATTCCGCAAAATACCCGCTATCACTCCTTGCAGATAGAGCTGTAAAAATGAATTGAAAGGCGTCTTCGTCTCATCAATAAATGTTACTTCTTCTCGATTGACATATACATTGTTTAAGCGTGTTGTACCGCTTCCTGTTAATTTTTGTCCGATACCATCCCAGTCATCTTCAATGATGACGCCATCACGATTTGTCGGAATAAACGCGGAAACAGGTTTTCCTTCAGGGGTTGATGCCATAACGATTACCCAGTCGGAATATATGGTACCGGTGCTAAAATATTTCGTACCGTTTAATCGGTACCCTTCGCCATCTTGAGTCAAAGTTGTTTCAAAAATCAAATGACCAACATTTTTTGATGAAATTTCCGTAAAGGCATTCCCAATAATATCTCCTTTTGCCACGATTCCCAACAATTGCTCACGTCGTTCTTTATCCGGATTTCGAAGTATTTCTTCTACTTGCCAATAATGGGCACGAAGGCTGTGCGCCACATCCGGATCGGCTTCAGCTAAACGGATTAGGACATAGAAAAGATCACGAATACTAGCTCCTCCACCGCCTAGTTCAACAGGCAGACGTAAAGCACCCAATCGAGATTGCCGAATTAAATCGAAGGCGTGATAAGGCAGTTCTTCACTGCCGGCATTTCTTCGTTCCTCAGCGTCTTTAGCAATTACATCAATCAATTGATCTAATTCAGGCGAATCAACTTTTACCGGACCGTTAAAAGTCAAAGAGCTTGCTTCATTTAATTGATTTTGAATTGACATCTTTTATGCACTCCTTTAATCGTATTTTAAATTTCACTATTCACATCTTTTTAGTAATATTTATTTGTAAAAAAAAGAGCCAAACAGCAATTACTAGCACCTCAGATCAATTTACAGGGCTTTTCGCTGCAAATGCACCTCGGTATTTTGCAGCAGGATGACGCTCATTGAGACGATCTGTCCCAAACAATTTGCGCCGCAATGTTCCTGGCTTTCCATATCCATTGCGCGCTAAACCGCGCTTTCGAAGCACAGGCATGACTTGATCAATAAATTCTTCATAGGAACCGGGAATCGTCGCATTGATGACATTGATGCCGTCAACACCTGCATCCCTCCAAAGCTCAAGCTGGTCTGCAATCATTTCAGGAGTGCCGACAATACGGTTTGTTTTGCTCCTGAGCCTAGCAAGATCTCTAACTGTAGGAGTCCTTCCCGGCGTGCTTTGCTTTAGCCATTCATATGTGCTTCTGATCCCTTCAGTTTTGATATCTTCCAATGGAGTATCTAAAGTAGCATTCCCTAAATCAATTCCCATCCCCCCAGCGGAATGAGCGATCATCATATCGAAATCAATCTTATTTTCAAGTTCATATTCTTTTTGCCGAGCTTCTTCCTCCGTCTTTCCGATCACAAAGTACAATCCCTGATAAAAGTGGATATCCTCACTCTTTCTGCCATTTTCAACCGCCAACCTTCGTGTTTCATCGATCAGCTTGCGGGCATTTTCAGGATCAGGTGCTCCAATGAAGATCGCTTCAGCATTGCGAGCCGAAAAATCTCTGCCAGTAGGGGACGAACCAGCTTGAAAAAGCAACGGTGTGCGCTGCGGTGATGGAGCCACTAAGTGCGGTCCTTCCACCTTGTAGCGCTTGCCGACATGATGAATTTTATGGACTTTCGCCGGATCCGCATGAATTCCGCTTTCACGGTCCTGCAAAAGCGCTCCTTCATCCCATGAACCTTCCCAAAGCTTATATAAAACATCAACATATTCATCCAGCCACTCATATCGTTCATCATGCGGAACTAAGCCGTCATAGCCAAAGTTGCGAAAGGCATTTGCTGAGTAGCTGGTAACCATGTTCCAGGCAATTCGTCCTTTGGTGATGTGATCTAATGTTGATACACGGCGTGCAAAGTTAAAGGGAGGTTCTTGAACCGGAGCCGCCGTAAAAGCTAAGCCTAAATGTTTTGTATTTACTGCAAGTGCTGAAAGCAGTACCATTGGGTCATTACTAGGTACTTGCAAGCCATTTTCAATATGGAAATCCCATCCTCCTCGAAAGTCATTGTACAGCCCGACGACGTCGGCGAAAAAGATGACGTCAAAACCTCCCTCATCCAGCCGTTTCGCTAAAGAAACCCAAAGATTTACGTCATTAAAGTTAAGCTGATGACCTTCTTGATCACGCCACATCCCGTGAAGAATGTGAGAAGGTGTATTCATAACAAAAGCAGAAAATGATAATGGCTTTGTCATATTCCCCATATCTCCATTTATCAAATTTGTTTAGCCAAAAAAAGAATTCATTTCATAAACGACTTAAAGGACTTATGAATCCGCAGCAAAATTGGCAACAAGTCAAATAAAGATGATGCAAAAGTAATACTGACTAACGACTAACCTACAGTTTCTTTTTTTCAAGGCTGATCATACGAAGTTCAAAGCTTCTTTTGATACAAAAAAGTAAGGTTAATCCTGCAGTTGATAGCTTAAATTTCTATATTTAGCTCCAATATGGTCTTCCGGTAAACGGGACTGGCCTTTGCCAAACAATTTTTCCCGCAAAGTTCCTTCTTCATATTCTTTTTTCACGACTCCACGTTGTTGAAGCTCCGGAATGACAAGATCAACAAAATCTTTAAAAGTTCCCGGCGTTATTGCATAGGCGAGATTAAATCCATCGATATCCGTATCTTCAATCCATTCCTCAAACGTATCAGCTATTTGCTTTGGTGTTCCGACTACTACAGGACCCATTCCGCCTATTCCAGCAAAATTCGCCAGCTCGCGGACAGTCCATTTTTTATTTGGACTTGCTTTCGTTAATGATTCGAGCACTGATTTGATGGCGTTAGTATCAATGTATTCAATTTCTTGATCAGGATCATATTTTGAAAAATCAACACCTGACCAGCCGCCTAATAAAGAAAGGGCCCCTTCATAGCTGATATATTGCGATAATTCTTCATATTTCGCCCACGCTTCCTCCTCCGTCCGCCCAACAATCGGTGTGAACAAAGCGAATACTTTTATGCTTTGCGGATCCCTGCCAAATTCAGCAGCCTGGGCTCTTAAATTTTTCACATATGAAGCGATAGGCTCTTTTCCTGGCATCGAAACAAATGTGCACTCAGCATGTTTTGCTGCAAATTGACGCCCTCTCGCTGAAGCGCCTGCTTGATATAAAACAGGTGTTCTTTGCGGCGACGGCTCGCACAAATGAATGCCTGGCACATTAAAATATTTGCCGTGATGATTTATTTCATGAACTTTCGCTGGGTCTGTGAAAATTTTTCTATCTCTATCTTTTATAACAGCATCGTCTTCCCAGCTGCCTTCCCATAATTTATAGCAAACTTCCAAATATTCTTCCGCAATATTATATCGTTCTGAATGGAGGAACCGATCGCCAATATCGATGTTTTTCGTTCCGCTTTCCAAATAGGAAGTAACAATATTCCAGCCTACTCGGCCCTTTGTTAAATGGTCTAAAGTCGACATTCTGCGTGCAAATGTATATGGATGCTCAAATGTTGTAGAGCATGTGATCCCAAAGCCTAAATGCTCCGTTGCATGCGCCATTGCAGAAACAAGTAAAATAGGGTCATTGACTGGAACTTGGGTTGCTTCACGTACTGCTGTCGTTTTATCATTTCCATACACATCATAAATGCCGATTACATCTGCAATAAATAATCCATCGAACCGCCCTTTTTCCAGTAATTGCGCCAGCTCAACCCAATATTCAATATCTTTATATCGGTATGACTGATCTTCAGGATGCACCCATAATCCCGGAGATTGATGCGCCACACAATTCATATCAAAAGCGTTTAAATAAATTCGCTTTTTCTTCATATGATTTCCTCCCGACTAACCGTAAATTTGACATTGTCGTTTAGTTATCATTCCATGGACCGATAATGTCTGTGATTCTATATATCGAAACTGAAATGGAGTGGGATCATTTTTGAAAGGTACGTGTCTCTTTCTCAAATACTTGTTGTTACATCTTTTTCTTCGTTTTATTTAAAGGTTTATAACGAAAAAAAACAGAGACTATCTTTGCAAGTACGAAACTTGCGATGATATGTCTCTGGTCGTCCAGTCAACATGATACATTTGATCATATGAAATTTTTGCTAAAGTAATATATTTCCCTATACAAAGGTAAAAATTTTTTTGGTTGGAATCAACGGCAGCTTAAGCAATTTATTGGTGACAGTTCTGTCACCATTATTTTCCATCTCCGTGAGCAGGATGAAACATCCTTTCTGTTCGGTGCAAACAATATATAAATCACTATTTTAATTGTTCAACTTTTAACCGGCTTAATAGATCATTCAATGATGTTTGTAATCTCGATTCTATTTCCGCATCAATAAAAGTAACCTGATCTTCGTGATAGCCAATTTGAGAATCTACGAAATACACTCCTTTTAAAATCTCCTGGCTGCCTAACACAGAAGCAATCGGCTTAATAGCATATTCCAATGTTAAAAGATGAGCTGCTGTTCCGCCGGTAACCACCGGGAGAACAACTTTATCAACGAATCCTTTTTCAGGAATGAAATCTAACAGGGCTTTTAACACCCCTGGATAGCTTGCTTTATATACAGGACTTACAATAATAACTGCCTGTGCTTGTTCAATCTGTGCTAAAACCTCTTGAATTTTTGGGCTGTTGAAGTTGGCAAATAAAAGATCTTCTGCCGGCAGGTCACGAACTGAAATGGTAGACGCATTCAGCCCTTCAGCCTTGATCCTTTTTTCTAAATAAGCAGAGATAGCTAAGCTTCTTGATGGTTTAGATGGACTTCCGGAAATAATCACGATATTTGACATAATGTCATCACCTTTCTTCAATTAAATTCGATCGTTTATACATTAAGAATACGGTGTAATCTCAGGCAATTTACCGTTAAGAGCCCATTCTCCGATATCACGGATTTTATATTCAATGGGATCATGCAACGTGTGAGTCCTTACATTTCGCCAAAAGCGGTCAAACCGATATTTTCCTAAAGTTGCCCTTGCCCCCATTACTTCAAACATACGGCTGGTAAGCTCTAAAGCTGCTTTTGCTGTTGCAACCTTTGCAGTCGCAATGATAATTCCACACTCTCCACGTTCCTGTTCTGTTAATGCCCTTTCTTTATCCCATGCTTCTTGCAGAGCATTTGAAGCGTCTTGGGCCAATGCAGCTGCAGCTTTTAACTGCACATATAAATCTCCATACTGGCGAATCGTATATGGATCGCTCGTCGCCTGATCTACTTTAGAGGTCAGCCAAGGACGAGTGATATTTTTCGTATAGTTTTTCGCTTCTTCAAATGCTCCCTCCGCAATTCCAAGAAGAACATGAACTAAAATGGTTTGAGCAGTATGCGTCCTTATAGTAGGGAAAAAGCTTTCAGGTTCTTGTTCATAGAAATTTAATATCTCTTCTTCCTTCAGCAGTACATCTTGAAAAACAACAGTGCCGCTGTCCGTTTGCCGTTGGCCGAAGCTATCCCAATCATCATTAATGATTATTCCTGTCCGATTAGTAGGAATAACGGCAATAACAGGGCGATCTTGATTTGGACTTTTAGCTGATATAAGCAGCCGCTCTGAATCTTTAGCACCCGAGCAAAAGCTTTTTTTCCCAATTAGCTTTAACTGATCCCCTTCTCGCTTTACGAGCAAGCTTTCATCAAGAGGATTATAGGTATTTCCCCAAAACAAATTATTTTCAGCCGTTTCCTTATAATACTTCTCTTTCTGCTGAGGGGAACCGAATAGATGTACGGATGTCAAGCATAAGAAATGATAGCCGAATAAGTGAGCCAATGACCCGTCTACTTTTGCCAGCTCACGTGTAATTTGCAGCACAGCTTTCCAATCCTTCCCCAGTCCGCCTAAAGACTTCGGGATGATAAGTGAAAGTAATCCGCTTTTTCTAAGCAGGTCACGTTCTGCTTTTGCTGTTCCTCCTCGTTCATCCCTTTCAATTGCAGTTTTAGCAAACTCCTTTGCTAACTGCAAAGCTGTGTCAAGGTAATGACCTGTTCCTTCTGCAACACTCATCATTAGTTACCCCTTTGTCTTCTTTATCTAATAATGTTTGTGATTAATAGTTTACTGACATAATCGTTCTATTGTTCCATTATTTCATTCATAAATTGATGAAGCTTCTTTGAAAGACCTCCGTTTCCAAAACGGATATATTTGCGTTTTTTAAAATCCGCATCTTCTCTTTTGACAAATTCCAAAAAAGCTAAAATATAAATTCGACGATGAATAATAGAAACGACTCCATTTGTATAAAACCAATTGTCAATCGTATTGAAAACACCTTTATTTATCCGATAATTCTTTTGGCACCAAAGGAAAAATTGTAAATCCGGCAAATTCAAATATTCATTTTCTCGCAAAGATTTTTGTTTTTCCGCTTTATAATCCAATATGTTCACATAACTATTTGCCACCGCTAATCCACCTTTCCATGTTTGTAAAAAAAGGAAAGAGACTCTCATTTCAAGAAATATGATCTTGAATTGAGAGCCTCTAGTTGTCCAGTCAGCATTCATCAAACTATTTTGTTTATAACTAAATTAATACATATTATTCCTATATGTCAAGTATTATTTAAAGAAAGAGACTCCTCATTTCTTGATGTTGAATGCCCAACATCATTCGTATTCATTTGTTAGTTGTTCCGAAAGCTTACTCATTTCGAGTCTTATGCTTCTTTATATTAGTTGGCTAGGATTCCCTCCAATTTTGCTTCTTTTTCTCTTACGAGCGGAATGACTTTTTCACCAAAGGCTTTTAAGTCTTCATCGTAATGTAAAAATCCTGTCAAAACAATATCGACTCCTATTTTTTTCAGCTCAATGATGCGATCCGCCACTTGTTCTGCCGTCCCAATCAAACCTGTTTTGAAACCGTCATTATATTGCACAAGATCTTCGAAGGTGGATTCCGCCCACATTCCTTCACCTTCAGGAGAGGCTTTCCCTGCGAATTTCACTTGACTTTCAAAGCCTTCCACAGCTTCTTTATCTGCATGTAAAACAATATCTTTTAAAACTTGTTTTGCTTCTTCTTCTGTATCACGAACAATCACGAAGCCATTAACACCGAATTGGATGTTTCTTCCGTTCGATTCAGCCAATGATTTCACATGATCAATTTGCTTTTTCAGATTTTCCAGCGAATTTCCATTCATGAAATAAACATCTGAAACTCGTCCAGCCATTTCTCTTGCTGCTTTCGAGTTTCCGCCTTGGAAAATTTTTGGGATATTAATAGGTTTAGGCTTTAATGGCGCTTCATTTATACGATAAAAATCTCCTTTAAAAGTAGTGGTTTCCTTTGTCCACAAATCTCGTAGAACCTGTATAAATTCTTCAGACCGTCGATAACGTTCATCATGGTCTAACCACGGTTCCCCATAACCGATAAATTCATTTTTAAACCATCCGCTGACAATATTAATTGAAGCACGGCCATTACTGATATGATCAATCGTTGAAATAATTTTTGCTATGACACCTGGATGCCAAAGACCGGGCAGCACAGCTGTAATAATGTTTAATTTTTTGGTACTAGCGGCAAGTGCAGAAGCAAGCGCAGCGGCTTCTAATTGTTTTTCAGCTCCGTAGCTGGCGAAAAATCTTGTTTGCAGCAGGACGTAATCAAAACCATTTTCTTCAGCTATTTGTGCATAACGTTTGTTATCCTCAAATGACCAGCCTGTTTTCTGTGGCAGATTAGAGATCACAAGCCCTCCACTAACGTTTGGCGCCCAATAAGCAAATTGTAAACCCATTGATTTTCCCTCCTTAAATTTTAATAAAAAAGGCTCATATCAGATCCTAATATTAAGAACTGATATGAGCCTCTGGCGGTCCAGTGGGCAACCGGATAAAAGTAAAAGATTTAAGTATGATATTAATTCCATTATTCCTATTTGTCAAGTATGTTTTAAAAATTTCGACTTTTCTTGCTAGTTTTATTAGATCAGTCCTTAGAATTAGACATGAGGGAAAGGCAGAATGGAAAATGGGTCATGGAGCGAAAGGGAATATGATTATAAATAATTCTTTGTTGGAAAGCGTGGAGGATCGGTCAAAAAAAAGCCGAAGGAGCTTTCTCCGACAATTTTATTATGTAAAAATAACAAAAAACAGTATTGATGGATATTCAAGATTAAATGTCTAATCACAAGCCTTTTTCCATCATGATCAAGTCCTGAGGACAAAAACAGTTTCGACAAAGCATAAAACATAGAAAAGATGAAACCAATAATTGGTCTCATCCTTTTCTTTATAACGGCATTGGTGTGTCTGTCGGGTTCGCATAGCCTTCTTTGTATTTTTCATCTATATATTGGCGAATTTCTTTTACCGTTTTTCCATCTTGCTTCATTTTGATTGCTTCTGCTGCAATTTCTAAGCAGACGTTGCAGCGTGTTCCATGGTCATCCCATACAACAGAACCATTTTGATTTACTTGCTTAACAAAACAATTTAGACTGCTCCGATGTCCGGCATGGTCGCCGCAGCCACAATAACAAGGAATCCATTGCAGCAGCTCCATTGATTTTCCGGCTGCTTGATAGATGATTTGAATGTTTTCGCTATATTCATTTAAAAAGGTCGGCAGTTCATCCCTTGAAGCAGTTGTTTCCCACAAGTCGCCATTCGGCGCGTGCTCCATGGTTGATTGTTCTTTATTTGAACTGCAAGCAGAAATGATTATTGTAATAAATAGTAATACCAATAATTGTTTGGCTTTCACAACGTCACACTTCCTTTTATAAAGTGTAATGAAATCCTTCTTTTCTGTTCATCAACGAAAATTCACAAATTGCATTCAGCTGCCGAACATAGAACCATCTGGCGGCCGATGTTACCCTTACAATATATATTCCTATTTCCCTTCCTTAAAGTTTTTCTCTCAATTAATAAAGTCTAATGAACGGCATACATCTTCAAAGCTTCTGATATCATTCCATTATATTGTAAAGGGGGTACTTCTAGCAGCTGCTAAATATCCTTTATTTTTAAATCCGAACTTGCGAAGGGTGAATAGACTTTAACCTCTACAAGAAAAATACCATAATCACTAAATAATAAAAAGAATCTTCCTTTAGTTTTAAAAAATTGTCAATGGTCAAGTTTGATCAAAAAAAGGAACCTTCCTTAAGAAAGTTCCTTTTTTATAGCTTACAAAAATTCAAACTATTCTTTCTATTATTATAATAGAACATTTTACGCTCTAACAGTTGATTTGGCCTGAACCCTTCCGACAATACCTGTAATAATAATGACAATGATCGCTGGAATAAACCAGCCGAGTCCTTGTTTATAAAATGGTAATATCTGTTCATAAAACGAAACAATTGGTACCATCCATCCGAAATAATCAATTCCAAGTGAATCACATAATGATTTCAAACCGTCAAAAATACTGATTAAAAATGTAACTCCAGTCGCTGAAACATATACAATGCGTGCGTGATGGAAAAGCGGCGACAAGAACGTTAACAAAATCAAAACAATCGCTAGAGGATAGATGAACATTAAGACAGGGATAGAAAATGAAATAATGTTTGTTAATCCAAAGTTTGCTATTACAAAAGTAAGTAAGCTAAAGAAGACAACCCACGTTTTATAGCCGATTTTCGGAATCAATTTATGAAAATATTCAGCATTCGCCGTTATTAAACCAATGGCAGTCGTTAAACATGCAAGAATGATAATAATAGCCAGCATAATTAAACCGAATGTGCCAAAATAATGTGAAGCCGCATTGCTGAGAACGGGTCCACCTGTTTTAAAAATTCCGAAAGCTTCTACACTTGTTGCTCCTAAATAAGCAATTCCAATATAAATCAGTGCAAGCAGTGAAATGGCAACAGTTCCTGATTTTGCTGTAGCTTTCAGAATATCTTTTTTTGATGTTACACCTAATTTGCGTATGGCATTGATCACAATAATGCCAAATACAAGTGATGCAAGGGCGTCCATTGTACTATAGCCATCTATAAAACCTTGGGAAAACGCATGAATTTTATACACGCCTTGCGCTGAACCAATATCCCCAATAGGATTCACAACTACCATAAATAAAAGTATGGCAAGAAGAATCACAATTCCAGGTGCTAAAAGTTTTCCAACATTATCGACAATCTTAGACGGGTATAAAGAAAACCAAAAAGTCACAGCAAAAAATAGCAGTGTATAAATAAACAATCCAACTTGATGAAATTCCTCAGCAACAAACGGCGTAATACCGACTTCATACGCAACAGTTCCAGTCCGTGGTGCTGCAAAAAAAGGACCAATTGTTAAATAGAGCAATGATGTAAGAAAGACGGCATAAGTCGGATGAACTCTACTAGAAAGCTCTTGCAAATCACTGCTTCCGGAAAAACTCATCGCTATAATCCCGAGAAACGGCAATCCAACTCCAGTAATGATAAATCCAGTCACAGCAAACCAAAGATTTTCCCCGGCATTTTGTCCAAGCTGAGCCGGAAATATTAGATTCCCTGCCCCAAAAAATAGAGCAAACAACATAACTCCAATGACAGCAAGCGAAGAAAATGATAGCTTTTGATCCATAATTTTTCGATCCCACCATGATGTAATTTTTTTAAATCGATTTATGAAAACAATTCACACGATTCATACAATAAATTATATTATACTATTTTTTTACAAAAATTTCAACGAATTCATACTTATATTATGAACATTCATTTGGATAAATATGCTAGAAGCAGACGGAAATGAACGCCTGCTTCAAATAATCGTAAGTCATCATCGCTTATTCTTTAAAATCTTGCTTCAACCTTTTGCCGAACAAAACTATTTTCTTATTTTTTGTCTCAAATAATAAAATTTGCAGGTCTTTTTAACCGAAACATTTTTCTTATAAAAAGTTTAGCCTCCATAATAAAAACCGGTTTCTTTCAATGCTAGCGGATCGCCTTCCCGGTGCACGCCGGCATTGATCACTTCACCGACGTAAATATAGTGGTCACCTTTTTCTATTTTTTCCACCACTTTACACTCAAAAAAGCTCAACGCATCTTTAAAAATCGGACATCCTGTTTCTTCGGTATAGAATTCGTATCCCGCCAACTTGTTTCCTTCCGGTTCAATGGATCGGAAAAAAGCAGTAACCATTTCCTTCTGCCCCGTCTCCAAAATATTGACGCTAAATACCCCGCTTTTGGCAATTTGTTGTTGTGAACGTGTACCCGCTTTTACAGCAACTGCAACTAAAGGCGGTTCAAAAGAGGTTTGAGTCAACCAATTTCCAGCAAATCCATTGGCACCGTTTTCATCTTTCGTACCAACAATGTACAAGCCATATGTAATTCCACGTAAAGCCGTTTTTTTCGCCTTTGCATCCATTTTGAACATCACCTTCCTTTGAAATCAATTTTTGGTTTGTTTTGGTATTCCTTTACCTTCATTTTAGGCAAACGATCATAATATGTCCAGTTTTTGCTTGTCGTTTACCTAGAATATCGGCCAATTGTTCCATACTGCTTCCAATTCTCTCATAATGACCTCAACTTAAAACGTCATATCATACAATAGAATGAAAATCAGCCTATTAACATATGAAACGCTGGTATGCGGCGGGCATACCAGCGCTGAAGGTGATCTGATGCTTTTAAGGCTTAGCGGTACTCATTGTGTAAGTCTATATTTATATTGTATGAAAATTAAAGCAGCTAATATTTAGATCGTTCAAAATGTTCAATGTCACTCCATCACCAAAAATATCTCCATTGATCAACAATTCTTCCCATTGCCGAATCAGCCAATATACCGATAAAAATCGCAAACAGGAGGGAAAATATAGCAACATAGATAAAAAATGAGTATAAAGGATCTATTCCTTTTGAATATTTCGTTAGCAGTACACTTATCAAATAATATGGAATTAAAACGATCGCAAGCAAAAGTGAAATGCTCAGCACAATGTTTCCATAAACATGGGATTTTAACAAAACTAGCAATAACGAGATAAGCGAAACAATGATCGCGGTGGTAAGATGTGCTCCATATATAGCTGTTACCTCTTTAAAAGATGCACTTGATCCAAACAATTTATTAACAATGAACATACACAATAACACGAGCGCAACAATAAGAAAAACAAATACAAAAACATTAAAAAATACCGAAACATACGAAGGTCCATCATAAAACTCATTTATCAGTCCTTGAGTACCATGAATTGCCGATTTAAATAGATTGCGGACAAAAACGCTAACCGTTAGTGTGACAATGAACACAAATAAAATAATGCTGATAAAGCCATTCACCCATTCATTTTTTTCTTTGCCAAAAATGGATGACGGATGTTTCAAAAAATGAACGAAATAGCTTCCATACACTTTCGACTGCTTTTTAACCTTTTCTACATGTTCATTCATTTGCGTGGAAGCTGCTTGGCCATAAGACGGTTCGGGATTTCTGTTAATTGAAACCTGATCCCCGCCGCCTCCCGCTGTTTCTTGTAGATTTGGATCATTATTCAATTTTGCCCCGCATTTCCCACAAAAATTTCCTTTTTCTTGTTCATTTCCACATTGATGACAAATCATTTTCCTCTATTGTTCCTCCTCTATTGATTGGTATAACATGGGCAGCCGCCTACAATCGGCTTGCCCAAACATTGAATGAAGGTCTTCTACGAATTTAATTGAATCACTGCTCCTTTGTATTCATCCAATTTTCGATCAGTGTTTTATGCTCCTTGCTTCCAACTGTTTCTTTCGCATATTGCGGATCAACGATCGGATCTTGAATAGTGGATAATTTATGCATTAGCACTCTTGTCACCGCTTCGTTGATGCGCTTTTCTTGAATTTTTCCGTCTTTCACTGCTTTCACTAAGCCATTATAAACCTCCACTTGATGCTCATATTCATGGCAAACGAGCAGCAAATCCGCTCCGGCATTAATCGCTTCGATTGCCATATCTTCATATGAATAATATTTATTTACTGCGCCCATTTCAAGATCATCCGTGACAACAATTCCTTTATACCCCAGCTTTTCCCGAAGCAGCTTTTGAATCATAACAGAAGATAAACTTGCTGGTTTGCTAGGATCATAACTTGGATATTTAATGTGAGTCATCATAATGAAAAATTGATTGTGATCTGTATTTTCAATGAGCTTTTTAAATGGATAAATATCGGAATTCTCCAAATCCAATTTGTCCGCTTTTACAGAAGAAGTGTCAATATGCGGATCAACACTGCTTCTTCCGTTGCCGGGAAAATGCTTGAGCGTTGCTGTAATCTTCGCTTCATGCAATCCTTGAACCACTTTTGCACCATACGTATAGACTGCTTCCAGATTTGTACCAAAAGATCGGCTGTCAGTCTCTGACAAATCCAAAACAGGTGCAAAATTTAGATGAAATCCCATGGCAGCCAATTCCCTTCCGTTCAGAAGAGCAATATCGTACACCGCTTTTTCATTTGCAGCTTGCCCTAGCTTCTGTTGGGATGGGATGGGAGACACTTTTTCTCTCATCCGCAAAATGTCTCCCCCTTCTTGGTCCACTCCGATCATAAGCGGCACTCCAAACCGCTTTTTCAGCGCGAGCCTTTGCAAAGAATTATTTAATTGCGCAACTTGTTCCGGAGTCTCCATGTTGCGGTCAAACAAAATGACAGAACCGATATGTTTGTTTACGATTAAATCGGTTATTGCCTCGTCTTTTTCCGTGCTTTTAAAGCCCACCATCAAAAGCTGGCCGACCTTCTCGCCCAAAGACATATCATCCACTATTCTAGCTGCTTTTTCTTCGACCGTTTCTTCTTTCTTATCGTTTTTTTCTTCTTGCGGAGCTGCAACATTACCCGCTTCTTTTACTTCCGGTTCTTCACGTTGCTCTTGAATCTTTGTTTTTTGATTTTCCTGAAAGAGCGGCAATTTCGGGATTGATATAATGGCAAAAATACTCAAAATAAATATGGCGAAAATGAGAAGCAAAGATTTCCATTTCATTCCGTTCTAGTATTTAGCTTTTTAATTTCAGGCGTTGCTAATTTCCAGCCGTCTGATTCCTTCACTAAATACCATTTCCCTCCCCATTCTTGTACTAATGTGGAGCCGTCGTCCTGTTTGTCATAAGAAGTTAATTGAAAACTCACTGTCGCTTGATCATTTTCTATACTTTCCACACTTACATTCGTAACTTCATTTTTAAAATTGTTTTTTAGCCCTTTAGACCATTTTTCATAGCTAATTTTACTGCGACGGCTTGAGGAAAACAGTGCATATGCAGTTTCGTAATCACCGCTTGAGATACTAGTATAATGGCTCATAATCACATTTTCGATCTCCGATTGTTCATCATGATAGTCTTCTAATGAATCTCCAACATCTTCGAAATCTTCCATTGGAATTTCTTGTTCAAATAATAGATCAATCGTTTCCCCGGCTTCTTTAATTGTCTTTTTATTGCTTTTCAACGTACCATCAGCAGTTTTTATTTCGGCATGAAGCATCATCGAACCGTCTGTTGCAACTGGTCCAAACTCTTCTACATCCGAAATTTTTAAACCTGTGCTCTTTCCATTGACGAATAAAGTGGCATCTTCAATATTTGAATATAAATATACATAATCTCCAGTTAAATCAAAATTTATGTACACTTTATTTTCTTCTGCATCACTTGGCGAAACTTCTTCCACTTTCTTTACGTCTGCGTATTCTCCTTTGTATACTGCTTGCACTTTATGATTGATTGGCAAAAACGGCCCGTAAGTCCGTTCTTCGTCTTTTTTTATAGGTTCATATTTTTTCCCATCTATGTAAATATGGCTATCATGATTTGCCGTTACGACAATATATAAATTTTTAGGTATGAGTGCATAATAATCAAAAAATAACCATTTTTTCCCTAATTTATTGATCGAAATATCTGCATCAGTATGCTCAGGAAATGCCCCTTTTTCATAAATAACGGCTTCTTCATGCAAGCTATTTTTCAGTTCAGAAAATTCCGATGGGTTCATTTGATAATAGTCAATTAATTGTTTGGCCACTTTTTCATCTATTTTTATATCCGATTGCTTCGAGTTTAGTAAATGAGCCACTTTTTTTGCATCATGATTGTTGACAGCTAGAATAAAATTTTCCGCCAGTTTTGTCGGTTTATAGACCGATTTTACAATAAAAAATGAACTTGCAATTACTAAAATTAATAGAACTCCAATACTTGCAAAAATCTTAGATTTTTTCGTTGCCAGCACCGGTCTTCTTGATCTTGATCCCTCCCCTGCCGTCATTACATTTTGTGAATGTACGGCGTTTTGTGATTCTACGACTTTCGCGCCGCAATTCGTACAAAATGTTTGATTTTCTTCTAATTGGTGTCCGCATTGTTGACAATAGTTCAATCATATCACCTGCTTTCTTCATACATTTCAAGGAGATTATATCATTTCATAAGGCTTTTGATAGGTTTTCTGAATAATTAGACATTAACACAAACAGCACTCTTCTTAGAGGCTTTTCAAACATTTTTTAAGCTTCTATCAATCGGAGTGGAGACTTTGAACAAAAGGGTGTTATATTTGCCCCTTTTTTCATTAAGTATAGGAAAACCCCCGACTGAGTTGAAATTCATACATTTTACTTATATAAGAAATTTTGTTATAATATTTATTAGCAACCAGTAGGTTTGAGTGCTAACAATATACGCCACTTTCATTTTTCATTCATCCATCTGTTATGAACTTCATAATCATAGACTAATGGAGGGATGACAAATGAAAACATTACTGTTAGCTGGTGGTTTAGGAACACGTTTACGCCCATTAACTGAAAATTTGCCGAAACCGATGGCACCCATTGCTAACCGGCCATGGCTCGAACACCTCATCACTTATCTTCGCGATCAAGGAATCAACCAATTCGTAATAGCCTCACATCACTGTTCAGATGTCATAAAAAATTACTTCGGAGACGGCAAACGTTTCGGTGTAGACATTGAGTACTCTGATGAAACACATCAAATGGGAACAGCAGGAGCTATCAAAAATGCTGAAAGATTTTTGAAGGAAAGATTTCTTGTTGTAAATGCCGACATTGTTCACTTGCCAAACTTGATTCCTCTTCTTGAATTTCACGAACAAAGCGGCGGGATCGCCACAATTGCACTGACGGAAGTAGATGACCCTTCTTCTTACGGTGTCGTTCAACTGGACGATTCCAGCCGGATTTTGCGTTTTGTTGAAAAGCCTCGTCGTGAAGAAGCACCATCAAATTTGATCAATGCTGGTTTGTACATTCTTGAACCAGAAGTAATGCGCTACATTCCAGCAGGACGTGAAGTTTCTATCGAACGTGAAACATTTCCCACCCTTATTCAAAAAAGCAAAAATGTATACGGAAAAATAAGCAGCGGTTACTGGTTTGATATGGGAACACCAGAACGTTACCGGAAAATTCATTGGGACGTTCTTGAAAATCGGAACCCGTTGCCTACTCGCGGAAATCAAGTTCAACCGGGCGTTTGGTTAGGAAAAGACACCAAAATCGGATCTGCCGTCCGCTTTATCCCTCCTGTTTTAATCGGGGATAATGTCGAGGTAGGCGATCAGTCAGTAATTGGTCCGTTTGCAGTGATTGGTGATCATTGCCGCATTGGCTCCAAAGTGCATTTTTCAAACTCTATTCTTTGGGATCAATCAAGCATAAGCGATAATATTCGTGTCAACAACAGTATTATGGCTTACAAGACATTCTTAAATGAAGGTAAAGTGTACGACAACTTGATCTTGAACCAATATGAGAGGGTGATGCAAGCATGAGTCGAATTGCATATGTCAGCACATATCCTCCGCGCCGCTGCGGTATTGCTACCTTCACTGAACATGTATTTACAAACGTAAGCGCTGCTGGCAAACGCGGTAATCGAGACCCAATCATTGTACTTTATAATGAAAATGATGACAGAAATGTATATGAAAATAATCCGAGATTTTGGCCTTTGCCAATGCAAGATCGTTCAGCTTATGTGAAGATGGCCAAAAGGGTCAATCGAAGCGATATTTCTGTTGTAGTTTTGCAGCATGAATTCGGCATTTTCGGCGGTGAAGCGGGAGAGTACATAGTCGACTTTGTACGCGCATTAAATAAACCGCTCGTTACGACGTTTCACACGATTTTCTCTGATCCTAAGCCGCCATATCGGCAAGTCCAGCAGGAAATTGCCGATTTAAGCGACGCTATAGTCGTCATGAATCGCAAGGCTGTCTCTTATTTAGTCCGAGCGTATAATTTGCCCGAAAATAAAATTGTCTACATTCCACATGGATCGCCTAAACCTCGAGATAACGAGCGGGATCAGCTTCGCCGCCAGCTGGGATTTGAAGGCAGAAAAGTATTGCTTACATTTGGATTACTGAATCGCGGCAAAGGAATCGAGTCTCTAATTTCAGCCCTCCCAGAAGTTGTCCGTGAAGTACCGGAAACGTTATATATTATCGCGGGACAAACGCATCCTGAAGTGAAAAAGCGGGAAGGAGAATCATACCGTGAAGAGCTGCAAAACATGATTCGTCAGCTCGGATTAGAAGAGAATGTCCGAATGATTGACCGTTACTTTAATGAAGAGGAGCTCGTCTCCTACTTAACAGCGTGTGATCTATATGTAACTCCTTATCCGGGCTTGCAGCAAATCACAAGCGGAACGCTGGCTTATGCCGTCGGAATAGGCCGTCCGATTCTCTCCACGCCATACGAACATGCGCAAGATTTATTAAAAGGCTGTGAAGAACTGCTTCTTCCGTATGGCGACATCAAAGCATGGGAACAGCGATTAAAAGAGCTATTAATGGATGACAATGCATTGCACCAATGGGAAAATCGAATTCGGCAGATTGGAAAGGCAACCCATTGGCCAACTGTCGGGATGCAATATTTGAAGCTGTTTGCCAAAATCGGCGAAATGGACTTGGATGAGAAGGGTGTGAAAGAGCCGAACGAAAGCGTGGTGAAACACGTTGCCCCAACCAAATATTAATTTTGATCATTTGGAACGTTTAACTGACGATACAGGGTTGATCGAGCATTGCCTCGGCCGGATTCCGCGCCGTAAAGAAGGATATTCAACAGACGACAATGCGCGCGCCCTTTGGCTATGTATTGAATGGATAGAGCTTCTTCAAGATGAACCGTCTGAATTGAAGAGACTCTACGGAATGCTTGATCGGTATTTAGCCTTTTTGCTTTGGGCTCAAAGGGATGATGGATGGTTTCATAATAACTTTTATTATGACCGAACACCTGAATCGGAAACTCGATCTGAAGATTGTCTTGGTCGATCAGTTTGGGCAGTGACAATGGCCTATTTAAAACTTAATGACAATGCCCGCCGCTATGTGGCAGCAGAAATTTTGCGCAATGCCCTTTCTGCATGCCGCAAGCTTCGTTTTGCCCGCAGCCAAGCATGGGTGCTGGCCAGCTGCAGCAAACTGCTCATGGAAAAGAAAAACAGCATTTCCTCTCTTGGAATAGCAGAAGATGAACTTAAACAATTGGCAGAGACATGCGAACATAGTTTATTAACAGCATACAAAGAGCACCGAACGGAAGATTGGCATTGGTTCGAAAAACAAATGACATATGCCAATGGAATTTTGCCTTGGGGATTATTTTTATCCTATCGATACAACCGTCGCAATGAAACATTGCGAATTGCCAAAGAGAGTCTTGATTTTCTCATCGAAAAGATGGGCGGATTCAACAGCTCCTCCATTCGTCCAATCGGCAACCGGGGTTGGTGCAGCCGCCACAATCGCGCCGACTGGGATCAGCAGCCCATCGATGTTATGAAACTAGCTTTAGCTGCAAACGAAGCTTATCATATTTTGGATGATTCTGCTTACTTACAAGTTGTACTGCGCTGCCGAGACTGGTTTTATGGCGGGAATGACCATCACATTCCTTTAGTCGATCCTAGCGATGGCAGCTGCTGTGACGGTCTGAACTCCGATGGCCCTAATCAAAATCGGGGCGCGGAATCAACTCTTTCCTATTTAATGACTGAAGCTTTAGCACATCCGCTAAAATTGGAAGTATTCGAAAAGATTTAATAAAAAATCTTTTTTTCAGTTGTTCAAAAAAGTGCAGCCGCCTTTTCCTCTATTCTTCGGACGATATGGCGATTGCATTGGGGAGATCATCATCTCCCTAATTTTTTTGCTGTTTTCTTTTCCTCCAAGTTATTTCCTCGAGCTGGATCTGAAAACGTAAATGAATTTTTTGTTATTCCACAACCTTTTGCAATTTTTTTAAAATGTTCATCCAGCCATGATTCATCCGTTCACGAACAACAGAGCTTTTTTCATTTACTTTAGGCAGCACATCGTCAGGATGCTTCCATCCGCTGTGAATAAGAGTAAATTCAGTTTTATCCCCTAAATCCTTCAAAATAAATGAAACAACCCAGCCTTCTGTATCCCATGTGAAAGAGAGGCGGTAAGGCGGTTCAAGTTCTACCACTTTACATGGAGACGGCCCGAAAGGAGATTGCAGATGGAATTCATGTCCCAGCTTTGGCTGAAAATCATTTGGCATGAACCATGACGCAATCCCCTCTGACGTAGCCGCCGCCTCCCAAACTTTTTCAATTAAGGCTTCTAATACAATTGATTGATGAATGTCTTGTAATGGATTTTGATGATTTTTTTCCATAGTCTTGCTCCTTTTTACATCATTTAGTTTCAAATTATATGAAACCACAAGGTATTATGTCAAATGCACTGACTCATGAAATAGAAATTCTTAGATATAAATGAAAAAAACCGTTCCGAACTAGAACGGTTCTTTATCTTTGTAAACGCTATCATTTTTTGCATCAGTTTCAAAGGATCATAAAAACAAATCTTTATTAATGGGCAAATTATTTTTCTCGCAATAAGTTAAGTAATGATCGATAAACCAAAATACATCTACCGTTTCAATGATACGGTCTTGATCATCGAGAAATTCAAGCGGTCCGTTTAAATGAAACACAGTTTCCATCCCTTCGTCGGAAACGAGTGTATGTGTCCTGCCCGGACTTTCGCGAATAAAATCTCCCGGTTTTGCGATCCAGTCGTATTCTTTGTAATACCAGCTTCCTTTAATCACATAACCAGTGACAGGACCGCGGTGGCGATGCCTGCCAAGCGTGCCGCCAGATCCAACCCGAAGAACATTGATGGAAGTATTGCTGCGAATATCAAAAGACAAATGGCGTATCCAGACGTTTTCTACAAACGGGACCCATGGCGAAGTTTCTAAAGAAGAATGGATATAACCTTCAGAAAGCGCAAATTGGTCTCGTCTCACATCTATTCTTTTTTCCACCTGTACATAATGATCCACAATATCCCCCCGCGCCTTTTTATTTTTCTTTTAAAACAAGGTGAAAAAATTCACTAAATGTATATGATTTCTTCATCCAAATATGACAAATTCTTTTTAGTCTAGAAGAAGGAAAGGTACTGCTAAAATTTACAATAATTAACATATTTGGTTATAATCTAATATGAATAAAAATTATTCATCTTTATCATTTCATTTAGTTCATTTTCTCCCCTGCTTTATGGGCATATGCAAAAATAAAGA
Source organism: Aeribacillus sp. FSL W8-0870 (assembly GCF_037963755.1). Lineage (NCBI taxonomy): Bacteria > Bacillati > Bacillota > Bacilli > Caryophanales > Bacillaceae > Aeribacillus > Aeribacillus sp. FSL W8-0870. Next base: position 316,541 of record NZ_CP150165.1, on the reverse strand, counting down.
TCAAAACAGAGGTGAAAGCAAAAATGTTGTGTGGATTTCTTTAGCTGAACAGTCTGCAGCAGGAATTGAACAAACATCTGCCGCATCCGAACAGACGAACAGCTCGATGGAGGATATTTCAGTAAATTCCATGAAGTTGGCAAATCTGTCAGAAGGGCTCAACGGGTTCGTTCAACAGTTTAAGCTATCTAACTAATTTCTAATACCAATTATTTCAAGCTGGTCGAATACGTTTCATGCGAATGGCATGCCAAAATACAAATCGAGTAGGAGGGGGTGACTAACCCCCGACCTCTCACACCACCGTACGTACCGTTCGGTATACGGCGGTTCAATTAAGTATGACGTAGTGCTTGATATCTTTCGAATAGACTTCTTAACCCTCGACGCTTCCAATAGGAGTTGTCGAGGGTTTTGTGTAGAATGGGACTGCAGGCAATCCGCCAATATTTCTTGCGTGTATTGCCCCATTCGAATGCTTTATGGCTTGGAACTTCTAATCCTCTGAGTTTCCGAATTCTTGTTTTCGGGGTTTTCCATTCTTTCCACAAACACATCCGAAGCCTTCGTCTAATCCATTCATCAAATTCTTTGAACTTACTTGGTGTTTCTGCCAAGGCAAAATATCCGCACCATCCCATTAAATACTTATTCAGTTTCTCAATCCTTTTCTCCATTGGATACGGTTTCGACCTTGATGTAATTTCACGAATCTTGTTCTTCAAACGTTTCACACTTTCGTTCGCAATCCGTACCTTTGGAGTCTTATTGAGTGTGAAGCTGAAACCGAGAAACTTCCGTTTCCAAGGACGGTCTACCGCCGATTTCTCTTTATTTACCTTGAGCTTTAACTCCTTCTCTATAAAGTTCGTAATGGAGTTCATGACACGAATTCCTGCTTTCTTTGTTTTCACATAGATGTTACAGTCATCCGCATACCGAACAAACTTATGTCCACGTTTCTCAAGCTCTTTATCCAATTCATGAAGCATGATGTTTGATAAAAGTGGACTAAGCGGGCCGCCTTGAGGCGTTCCCATGTCCGTTTCCATTACCACTCCATTGATCATCACGCCTGATTGAAGATACCGGCGAATTACCTTCAGTAGAATTCGATCTTTGATCGTTTTCGCCAAGATCCCCATCAGTTTGTCGTGATTCACCTTGTCAAAGAATTTCTCTAGGTCTATATCGACTACCCAACGATATCCTTCTTTGATATAACCCTTTGCTTCCCTAACCGCATCATGTCCCCTTCTACCTGGTCGGAAACCATAGCTATGGTTCGAGAAGGTCGGATCAAAGATTTTCGTCAACACTTGGGCAATCGCTTGTTGGATGAAACGATCCGTCACGGTAGGGATCCCTAGAAGTCTTACTCCACCGTTCGGTTTCGGGATTTCGACTCGACGGACGGGTAAGGGCTTGTAGGTTCCTTCTCTCAACGACTGTCGAATGGAGTCCCAATTTTCGTAGAGGTGTCTTCGTAGGTCTTTTACGGACATGCCATCTACTCCGTGACCTCCTTTATTCTGTTCGACTCGTTTCAGTGCCGCCAGGAGATTTTCCCGTGACAAAATCATTTCCATCAACATTGATATCCTCTCCACGTGAACGAATTCTTCTATTTGTGCCATCTTCTGCTCCACCCTCTTGAAGTCCCCCGTGGGATTCACCACTTCCTCCTTCAAGTAAGTCCTATCGGATTGTCTGCTTCCACACAGAAGGTGAACGCCTAGCGATTCGTTCTCCTTAATTGTTCAGTCCTTCCTCTTTCGTCTCGAGCTCGAAAAGAGTACTATGACTTCTGCTGACTTCTGACTGTTCAGTTATCTATCACTAGATAGGTTACCAAGGTTACTTGGCGTGCCAGCCAGACCTCCCCGGGTAAGTACATGCACTTTCACACCATCTATCCGCCTCATTTACTCGATATGACCTTCGACAGAAAGAGCTTTGTTTTGTTTCGCAAACTCACTCAATCATACCTAGCCTTATATGAGGTTCGTGTTCCTCGGACCGGTGTTTTGCCTCCAGCTTCCTTCAGATTCCGCGTCACCACGGACACCCTTGCTCTTGGCTAACCTCTACTTCTGTCTTCGGGGTTCGGGACTTACACCCTATAGTTCATGTACATGCCGGGCGCACAAAAAGGACAGCCTTTGATTAAAGAGGCTGTCCAAAAATCCGTAAACGCCCAAGCGATCGCGCTTTATTTTCCTTGTACGACGACTTCAATTGAACTTCGTCGCCAGCAAATGATCCAATTCCCCGCACTGTTTAAAACAAGTTACGGGTTGGAATCAATTTTCCCAACGAGAATAGATTTTTACAAGCCTATTCATCTTGTCACTTCGGTCTAAAAAAGGTGATAAATAACAACAGTTCTTAGCGTTAACTAGACGACTTGGATTTGGCCAGTTTCGTATTTTTCAATGACTTGTTTTGCCAAAAGACAGTAATAAAAAGTGTAAACACTAATAAAATGCATCCTAAAATGAAAGGATACAAAATTTGAATATCATATAATATTCCCGCCAACATCGGCCCCAATATATTTCCTATACTCATATATGCGTTGTTTAACCCCATGGCAAAGCCTTGTTCATTTCCAGCCATCTTTGAAATAAGAGTGTTCAAAACAGGACGCAAGATGGATGTTGCAAGAAAAATCAAGAGGGTGATGACAAAAAACAGAGAATAGCTGTCGGCAAACAATGAAAGGAAAAATCCAATTGCAACTACGCCTAAAAAGAAATTTAAAACGGCTCCTTCCCCAAAGCGGCCGACAAGCTTATCGACCACAAACAACTGCACAATCACACTTATCAGTCCAGTTAATGTAACCATCCAAGCAATTTCTTGCGGTGTTGCCCCAAACTGATCATCCATATATAACCCGATGACAGATTCATAAGCCATTAAACCAAAGCTCATAACAAGAGTAATAATCAACAGCATAAAATAAGGCTTATGAGCGGACGAAACCAATTTTTTTAACATCGGCTCATCATTGATTTGCGTTTTTTGTTCCGGGGTATGTTGTTGTTCAACACTTTCTTTTAAAACTGTTAATGAAAAAATAACAGCAGCTAAAGAGACGATCGTTGCAACAAGAAAAGGCATTTTCAACCCAAAATCAGCAAAGAAACCGCCAACCCCTGGTCCTATTACAATCCCAAGCGACATGGCTGCTGATATGAAACTGTTGCCTTTAGCCCGCTGCTCAATTGTCGTAATATCGGCAATATAAGCAAAAATAGCGGGTACCAGAAGCGCGGAGCCTATCCCTCCGACTACACGCGAAGCGTACAGCCACCAAATGGAATCAAATGCGTAAAAGATAAACATAGAAACAGTTAAACCGATTAATCCTAAAACAATCATTTTTTTCCGTCCATACTGATCTGTCCATTTCCCTGCAATTGGAGAAAACACAAGCTGGGCTCCTGCAAATATTGCGACCATTAAACCAGCTGCCGTACCGCCTTGACCAATGGACTCCAAATAAGCAGGCAATATGGGGATAATAATGCCGAAGCTTCCAATAGTTATAAACATGTTAATCATTAAAATAATCATTTTTCTCCACTGAGACATTGACATAGTGAGTACCTACGCTTTCTTCCGGTCTATTTCAAGCACATAGAAAACCTGCTATTCCGTTTTCTGGACAGCAGGTTTATTCTACAGGCATACTGCGGTGATTAAGTATTTAGCATTTTCAAACACATACTAATCCTATCCAGAAAATATATTCGCTTCCTTAAAAATGCAGCTTAAAGATAGAATTAGTTAGTCATATCCAAACCATCATCCTTCCGCTTTTTTACAGATTTATAATATCTTATAACATCAAACAAATCAAATAAAAATTTAAATTCAATGCAGGCAACATAATGCTGAAAAGGGAAAAAATAAAAATTTAAATTCAATGCAGGCAACATAATGCTGAAAAGGGAAAAAACAGAAATCCCGACCGAGAGCCTGAGGAAAAAATCCGAGCGTTGAAAAAGAAACTCGGCATAGACGGTACGAATGAAAGCAAAATGATGTGCCATCAACATAAAAACTAACGTATATTATAATCAATACAGGCATTTAAACTTAGCAGACGCACTATCCGGCATGCTTTAAGATCCGCTGTCTTTCATTCTACTTGAAGTAAAATGTATTCGCTTAGAATTTGAAGATCCAGCGAAAACTCAAAAGGGCAAAATACATGTGGTTTTGCATGATACCAACTTTTTCCCCGTTTTGTTCGGGGGCTGTCTATGATAATTCATTTGATGAAATAAAATCCTCTGAAATTGATTCATTTGAAACGAATTTTTAGCACATAAAAAAACCCCCTCAAAGTTGTGAGAGAGTTTAACCCCTTAAACAAACGTTTGATTAAAACCCTGCATGACTTAAAGTCCCAGCAAACTTACCTCCATAAACAGCGCTCTCATCAAATTTTGTATTTGGTCAATATTATCGTTTCATGGGCATGTTTGGACAATTTTATTATCGACACTTAAAATGAATATCCTACATGTTTTCATCTTCATCAAACGTTTAGATGCCCCACGATGAACACCTCCTAATTTAGAGCCTGCCTTAATCTAAAAATGCCTTCCGCAATTTCTTCTTTTGTTAAATTTCCATATCCTAAAATAATTTTGTTTTGATGGATTCCTTTTTGAATAGCATGAACTTCTTCAGGATAAATTTTCACTTTATGCTTCTTCATTATTTCATTTACTACTTGATTAAAAACACGATGTTTTGAAATTCTGCGACTAAATGCAAACCGGTGGAATCGCCAAAAATTTTAACTGTGTCGCCAAATTGTTCAGTCAAACATTTTTTTACATAGTCACGCCGCGCTTTATATATTTTTTTCATTTTCCTGATGTGGCGCTCTAAATGCCTTTCATCAATGAAACGCTTTGTAACTGAAAGGGCTGAGGTGAAGGAAGTGGCAAGGTCTTCATATGGATTTGAGTTTATACAAAAACCGTAGCGTAAATCGCTAATCGCTGGTTGGATGATAAGGCTTACCGGTTGCTGAAACGGACATCCTGTATCAAAAGGCTAATAAGCGTGAAACTTGTATCAATAATAAACAGCTCTTGCACCAATACAAGCTGTTATGAAATCTTTATATTAAATTTTCAAAAAATTATAACAAAATGACAATTTATTTCTTACTTCGACATTATCGCTATGCTAAATTTTAAACAGTTATATTTTATTCCAATAATGACCATTTTTAATTGGAAGGAGATGGGATTATGGAGAAGCAAAAAAAACAGTGGGAGCCAACAGCTATCAAGGAACTGAAAAAGCCAGCAGGCACCTCGATTGTGAAAGCGGCTGGATGTATGAGCTGCTGGGCCTCAAAAAGTATCTCGATGACTAGAGTCTGCTGGCTCCCACATCCGGCAATGCGCCTGCTATAACCATTATATTCAAAAGGATTGCAATGGAGCAGTTTTTTAACTGCTCCCTAAAATAAAGGAGTAGTGGCAGTGAAGCGCACCCATCCAATGTCATATATATACAGATTTGAGAAACAAAGTTAGAAAACGTGTCGAAAAAAATTTTTTGACACCCCTTAAAACGGCTACAACCATTGATATATCAACATTTATAGAGGGAGGATTTTATGTCAAAATTGTTAGAAACGGCAACTAACACTTCACCAGAATTTGCGATCCACTTCCAACCTCATGGGGCCATTTTGCTTGACAGAAAAAGCATGTTCTATTTTAGACTTAGCGGCAGGGGAACAGAATTAGCCTTAATGCTTGCCAAAAATAACAGTGTTCAAAAAACGGCAAGAATTTGGGAGATTCTTTCAAAAGAAAAGGTAAGTGAGGAAGAATTAAATAACGAGCTAGATTCACATCCATTTACATCAGCGTGGAAAAAAGGCCTGCTAAATCACCCTTTGATGATCACCGGATCTACAGAGTACTATTTGCCAATCAGCTGCACCCTTCAATTAACAAATATGTGCAATTTGAAGTGTCCTTTCTGTTATGCAAGCTCAGGAAAACCGTATCCAGATGAACTATCATCTTCCCAATGGATAAAAGTGTTGCAAAAACTCGCATCTCACGGTGTAGCTGACATCACCATTACAGGCGGAGAAGCAAAGCTAACAAAAAATTTCTTGAAAATCATTGCCACAGCCAGTTCTTTATTTACGAACGTCAACCTTTTTAGCAATGGCCTAAATTGGCGCGACGATGAGATTGAACTGATCAGCCACTTGGGAAATGTCAGTGTCCAAATAAGTATAGATGGAAACAGCAGCACCCATGACAAGTTAAGAGGGAGAGAAGGAGGATTTTCCGAAAGCTTGAAAAATGCCGAACGTTTTGCTCAATCATCGGTTCCCGTCCTCATTGCTATGACTGTTAACCAACTCAACTACAAAGAAGTTTATGAAGTAATCGAAAAATCGGTGGAAGTTGGCGCAGTTGTATTTCGTGCGGGTCAAACTATTCCCGTAGGCAGAGCATCTGAATATCAAGACATGACAAGCGAAATGAAGGAGAAAGTAAAGCAGCAGTTGGCAGACGCCAAAAAAAGATGGAGTGATCAAATCATTATTATGGATTGGGAAGACCACCATCAAAATGATAGTCTTACAGATTTCTGCACGCCGGGATTTTTGTCATGGTATATTCGTGCGGATGGACAAGTTACACCTTGTCAAATTGAAGATACATCCCTTGGAAACGTCTTAAAAAACAGCATGCAGGAGATCGGTTCACCGGAAAGGCTAATGCAAGCGAAGCGACTTGCTAAACAATGTAGATGTATAGGAAAGATAGAATTACCTGAAGCCGATTTGCCTTTTACCATTCAAAAAGAAGCTGAGGTTAAACCATGATGACGACCATCATCCATTTATTATGGATCATCCTTCCTATTGCAGGAACCTTTCTGTTTTACAAATTCAAACCAAAAACGTACGAATCGCTATTATTACATAAAAAAGAAGCTCGGGAATTGGCAGTGCAATTCATTAAACGGTATTCCGGCATTGATGTATCAGATTGGGATTTTTATGCGATGTATTGGTACGACCGAAATACCGTCAATATGCTGCATCACCTAGGATTGTTAAACAAAGTTCGCCATATTTTATATCATTGGGGTTTAGTCGAATCATGGAGAATTAGATTCGTTCGAGAAAACCGATCAGTCATCATTGGCATCAATTCAAATGGAGAAATTACGTTTTACACCGCGAACCTGTCAAAGAAAGAAATGGCGAAACATAAAGGCGCTTTTTCCTCTCCGGAACAATTAAAAAAAGAGCTTGCCGTCTCAGATAATGGATTATGGGCTGCATCTCAATTCACAGGTGCAGGCAGAAAAGAAGAAGACTTGGAAAATATTGAAACGTACTGGTATATTGCCGAATCTCAACCAGTAAGAATGAAAATAACGGTTGAAATCCATAACGGGCAAATATTCTATATCGGTTCAGAACAAGAGATATTGACAGAAGACATCGAAACAGCGGTTAAGAAAGAGCAAATGGAATCTACCTTAAATATGACGGGAGTATTAGCGTCATGCCTGGCCGTTATTGCAGCGATCATCATCCTTATCAACCTTCGCCAAAATGCCGGCATCACTGCAAGCATCTTGCTGGGGGCGGTTCTATTCTTTTGTAACATCATAACAATAAAAGAAGACATTCAACTGAGCATCGTCAATACTTATGATTCCCGCCTCAGCATAAAAACGGTTTATGCTCTTGGAATCTTATCGGCAATTTTAGCAGGATTGGCCACAGGTTTCGTCGTATATATATGTTCATTGGCAGGGCACTCTTTGAGTAATGTTCTCCAAATAGCTTTTTTTGATAATGCTGTATGGCAGTTTTTCGTCGGCTTAAGTGTCGGCATCGGCTGCTTAGGTTTTTTTTCAGCAATTTTTTCATGGCTGGAAGAGAAAAATTGGCTGCGAATTTCTCCCGAGTTGTCCAATCGTACCATTTACTTGTCAGGCTTTACATTTAAACAAGGATTAAGCATCGGCCTGCAAAGCTCCATTGCAGAGGAAACAGTCTACCGTTTGTTGATCATTCCGACGATATGGTGGTTGAGCGGCAATTGGGCTTTGGCGATCATCATTTCCTCCATTCTATGGGCCATTATGCACCAAGGAACAGGATTTCATCCCAGATGGATCAGATGGATCCAATTAGTAATCTTTGGCATTATACTGGGATTCTTTTTCATCCAGTTCGGTTTTCTGTCCTCCTTAACCATTCATTTTATTTATAATTTTATTCTTGTCATGAAGCCGCTTTGGGATTACACTTTCCAGAAAAAATTGAAGGCCAGTGAAACCTTCAAACAACCCTCAGTATAACAATGGAGGAGAGGCATGAAGATCATCCAAGTAACCAATTTGAAGAAAAAATATCGTAACGGCGATGGTGTAGAAGATATAACTTTTTCCGTTCATTCAGGAGAAATCGTAGCCTTATTAGGGCCAAACGGGGCAGGTAAAACAACAACCATTAGGTGTCTCGCTGGATTATACACCCCTGATGATGGGACGATCAAAATTGCGGGGCATACCCCTGGTACGGTTGAAGCGCAGCAATCCGCTTCGCTAATTCCGGATCACCCATATTTGTACCCTACCTTAACCGTAGCGGAACATTTGCAATTTCGCGCCAGAGCCTTCAAAGTTGAAAAAAAAGACCTTCAAAAAAAAGTTTATGAAGCTTTAAAAGAGGTAAATATTGAATCGTTGGCGGATCGATTAAGCGGGCAATTGTCAAGGGGACAAAAGCAAAGGGTTATTTTGGCTGGCGCCATTATACAAAACGCTTCTATATATATATTGGATGAACCAACAATCGGTTTGGATATTTCTTCCAAACAATGGCTTGCCAACTGGCTTGTCCGTAAATCAAAACATCATAGCGCCATTCTCATATCCACCCACAGCCTCGAATTTGTATTGGAAACGGCTAACAGAGTGTTATTAATTCGAGAAGGCCGTATTGTAAAAGAAATGGCCGTACCAAAAAACAACGAAGAATATCCAGCCTGGAAGCAAGAAGTCATACGCAGTTTAGGGGATTGGTCAAATGATTAATATTTGGTCATTTTTGTTCCTTCAAGCGAAAAGAGAAATCGATAGCCAAAAACACGGGATAAAATTCTTTCTGTTCATTTTTGTTTTATTTATATGGTTTTTTCTGTTTCAACTTGAATGGGGGGCTAATTCCAGAAGTTGGGACATTGCCTATACAGGATGGATTTGCTCAGGAATTTTTATTGTCATGACCATTTTTGGGCTGCTTTCCAACCGCATACCTGGGCTCATGCAAGACGTCATATGGCTTTATACCGCCCCTTATTCTTTCACTAAAATCGCTTATTCCATATTATTATGGCGATTGTCTTGGAAAGGGCTGCTCTGTCTTCTCTCAGGAATCACAGCTGATGCCGTTTATTTTTTGGCAGGAAATCCATTTGGCCGGTTAACAGCACAATCAATCCGATTACTTTGTCTCATTGTTTTATTAGAATCATGGATAATGGCTATGTCCTGTGCCAGAACTGTAAAAGGAACAAAAATTGCTTTCTCCTTTGTTGCCTTCATTCTCACCGTTATATATGGTATTGCTCTCTATGGTTCTTTTTTTCAAGCCAATGAATTGATTTGGCAGAAGTATATTAGCTACCATATCGGCTTTATCGGCTATTTATTTACAAACAGCTTTTTGCTGCAAGGGTTTCTTGCCTTTCTAATCATGATCGCCCTTTCGTTCATGATTATTCGAATAACAACGAAAAAATCGGAATGCAAAGAAAAATTGGTAAAAGAAGCTGATTTTTGGGCGGAGTTTCAAGATCATCAAACCGATTTTTTTAAAAACAGCCTGAAAGAGATGCACACATGGTGGGGGCTGAAAGGATTAAACGGTATTTTTTCTTTCCTTTGGCTCGAAATATTGCTTGCCAAGAAATACATTTTTTTTCATGCTACTCATTTGTTTGTTCTTCTCATCTTAGTTCCCGTTTTCATTGCAAAAAACATTTATTGGTTTTATATTTTGGTCGTTTTTACAATCGGAGCTTTTTTCAGCAGTTCCTACTATTCAGGATTAATTAGACATGCAAAGTCTGGAGATCTTTTTTTGCTGCCGGGAAAACTATGGAAAAAAGCATTGCTGCTGGAAGGATCGAATACCGCTTGGATCTTTCTATTTTATCTTTATTGCGTGGGTATGTGGCATTTCCATTTCAACACTGCTTTTACAGATTTCCTTTCATTTAGTTTGTACGGGCTTGGAGGATACATGCTCATGCTTTCCATCCGCTGGGCGGCATTTGTTAGAACATATAAAAAAGACCCCTCTCTCAGCCTGATTTCATACTATAAAAATTTTGCTTTCATTTGTATGGGGAGCACCCTTTGTTACATCCTTTTGTTTTTTCTTTTCAAAAACCTTCTTTTCTATTGGCTGCCTCTTTTCATGATCGTGTTAAGCACGATTTTATTCTTATCTTTCTATCAATATGAACGTTGAATCAGAAGGGATTTAATACTTTTTCTTAAGGAGATGAATTTTCATGAGTTCAAATGAAATAATCTCTCAAGCCTTAACGAAACTAAAAAGCAGCGATGAAGCAACGGTATTTCAAGGAGTGAAAGAGCTAAAAAAAACGGGAAAAGCCGCTGTCCCAATACTCATAAAAGCCTTAAAAGATGAGAAATCCCTCCGAATGATTTCATCCGTTGTGCTGGGGGAATTTGGTGCAGATGCAAAGGAAGCAGTTCCCGAACTCGCTTCGCTTTTAAAAGATGACGACGAAGATATAAGAATGTCAGCTGCTTTATCCTTAATGAGAATCGGACATCACAGTCTGAACGCCCTCGTTGAAGTTGCACGAAATACAGAAGGAAAACCGCGTTTTTGGGCATCATGGGCAATCTCCTTGATCGATCCGTCTAAAATTGAACCTCTTATGTTGAAGTGTCTAAAAGAAGAACTGGATAAGCCGTCCGGAATGGTCAGTCCTTTTGCCGCGGAGGAAGCAATTGGTAAAATTATCGCTATGCAACTAAAGGATCAATGAGGAGGAACAGCACATGGATTTAATACAAACAATGACAAAAGACTTGCCGTGGCTGAACGTTCCAAAAAACGGCCATGATTTCCCATCATCCAATCGGCTTTTGTTTTATTTTTGGTCAATTAGCTGCCCGTATTGCAGTGAATTAACGGATCAGTTATTAGAAGAAACAGTTAATCTTGAAACCTTTCATGTCATTGCCGTTCATGTACCTTATACAGCTGAAGAGAAAGCGTTGGAGCTTGTGAAAACACGAGTAGAGGAAAAAAAGATTACAATTCCTGTAGTTTTAGATCAAAACTATGCAATCGCACAATCTTTTGGTATTCAAGGAATCCCTGCTTTTTGCCTAGTCAATCAACAAATGAAGAAAGAATTATTAACAATGGGAGAGGAAGGTTTTCACAAAATGATGAAAAAAATTAAACAGCTAAAGTAAAGTCTTACCGCTTTTTTCTTGACTTTTTCACTGTAAAAAGAATCGGTTTACCTTTTTAAATATTTCTCTATTAAAATTTATGTTCAACATTCCGTTAACATTTTTCTTGGAGCAATAAATTGAGAGAAAAATTTTTTTGGTTCCTTTTGAAGTTCATTTATTTGCCTTTTGGAATAGTGTCTTTATTCTAAAATCTCTTTTATTGTACATGATCCGATAAAACGGCAGCTAATCTATTAAGACCATCAAAAGGAACCTTTCCATATTCTGTTTCATTTTGCGCCCCTAAGTTTAAATGAAATTTTTTGAGGCTGTTGGAAATGCTATTCCCCAACTCGATGTACTTTTTAATGATAATGCATTCCAATTGCTGGTGAACACAAATTGGAGCGCCGCTCATTCCTGATGTAACATAGGCACTATGAGTTATTGTGTTATGATCAATTTTTCTTATGGAGCCGGTACTCTGTACATATCCAGGAGAAAACAGCTTGTTTAAATTGTTCTTTTAATACATCGTTTCCGCTTTCTCTTGGATCAAAACGCTTTATAGAAAAAGAGTTCAAAACTAGATTCCGTCCTTCCTGTAAATTTGCAAGCTTTTTCTCCGCTATTAGCTGAATTAAAATATTTCCTACAGCCGTTGCTTCAGAGGGACCGGCAAAAACCGTTTTTCCGCTTACAGCAGCGGTCATTTCGTTTATGAAATCATTTTGCGAGCCGCCTCCGACAATATATAATGAATCGATTGTTCTGCCCGATATACTTTCAATTTCATCAATTGACAAGGAATATAGTATAGCCAGATTTGTAAATACACATCTCGCAATTTCTCCTGTTGATTGCGGCACAGGCTGAAGCGTTTCCCTGCAATATTTCTGAATTTCTTCTACCATATTGTCCGGATTAAAAAATCGCTGATCGTTAAAATTGATAAATTGTTTGCATGGAGGCGCCTTTCTTGCCTCATCAACCATTTGGACAAAATTGTAATCTTTCGTTAAATCCTGAATCCGTGACAAAACATCTTTACAATGGTCGCAAACCGTTGATACGATAAGGGAAAACGACGTTGACGATTCTTCATCAAGTAGGTGATGTGATGAAAGATTTCCCGATTCGGTTTGTATTGACAGATGAAGCGATTACCCCAAGTGCTGGGCTTGCTCTCGTTGGCTACTTACTCCATCGAACGAAACTGGATAAACGGGTAAACGCACTTCGGCTTCCAACGGTTCGTCGAGAAGTGCACATTTCCCATAGCGATGTCATTCGCTCGATGATTGGCTTGCTTGCCACAGGAAAAACGGATTTCGATCATATCGAAGCGTATCGTCAGGACGATATCTTTTCGGCATCGATGGGGATTCAGCACGTGCCTTCCTCTCCAACCTTGCGACAACGACTCGATCAGCTCGCTTGTCTTCCGATGACCGAAACGATTCTTTGGGAGGAGTCCATACGTCTGTTGATTCAACGACATGCCACTTTGTCCCCTTGTTGGACCAAAGGAAAGACGACATGGCTTCCCCTTGATATAGATGGTTCCCCATTTGACAACTCCGATACGAAAAAAGAAGGAGTCAGTCGAACGTATAAAGGATTTGACGGTTTTACACCGTTGTTTGCGTATGCAGGGAAGGAAGGGTATCTCGTTCATGCCGAGTTGCGTCCAGGGAAACAACATGTGCAAGACAACATGCCCTCGTTTTTAGTCACCGCTATCCGTCGAGCTCGTCAACTGACTTCATCTCGTCTGCTTGTTCGCATGGATGCAGGAAACGATGCAGAAGCGAATGTGCACGTATGCCTAAAGGAAGACGTGGACTTTGTCATCAAGCGAAACTTACGCCGAGAATCGAAAGCGCTTTGGTTCCAGATCGCTTCGCAAAAGGGCAAACGTGTCGATGATGGACAAAGCGAAGGAGTACAAACCTATGAGCTATGCCTTCCACAGAAGGCAGCGATCGATGGAAACACGTATACGTACGTTCAAGTCACCCAAGTGACGGAACGGACGATGGAACGCAATGGACAGCTGATGCTCGTTCCTGATTATGAAGTGGAAAGCTATTGGGTGCGGCTCAAAGGATACGAGCATGTTCGAATGAGCGATGTGCTCGCGTTGTATCATGACCATGCGACATGCGAACAGTTTCATAGCGAACTGAAGAGCGACTTAGATTTAGAGCGGCTTCCATCTGGGAAGATGAAAACGAATGCGCTCGTGTTGGTCATGGGAGCCTTCGTTTACAATCTTCTTCGTCTGATTGGACAAGATCTATTAAGCGATCCGAGACATCCGTTGCACCACAAAGTGAAACGCCGCCGCATCAAGACGATTATTCAGACGGTGATCACGATGGCAGGGCGACTCGTCCGTCGATCACGACAGATCTGGATGAAACTGACGCGAAGGAGTGGCTATAGCGAGCCCCTACTGAACGTCTATCAGAAATGGAGAGAGGCAAGATAACGAACGAATGTTCGGGAACTGATGTCCAACGTCACTCCCTGTGCTTTTTTGTCTATTTTTTTGGTTCGTATACCTAAAAAAGAGATTTGTTCCATTTTCGGAAATAGAGATGACATAGGTCATAAGCATAAAAGGGGTTTTATGGATTATCAATCCATCAAAATTACAACAAAATCAAAGTCGATTTCAATTCATCACGGATTCAGGTTAAATGTCTTCTCACTTCTTGAATAATCCACATGCCCATAATATTTTTTAAAAAACGGTATGTCCCAAACACTCCCCACTCATTTGTATAATTGTAAAATAATGATTTTTCCGTAATGATTGGCGCATCCGATTCAATCCCAATCAAAGACCAAGTTCCGCTGCTTAAATACGCCCAATTTTTTTCAGCAGCAGGTACTCCTGCAACTGCGGAAGCTGTATCATGAGAACCAACTATAATCACTTTTGTTTCGGGCAGATCGTAATCAGGAAAATATTCGTTTCTGACATATCCGAGCATGTCCCCGGGGTAAGAAAACGGCGGAAACTGCTCACGCTCAATTGACAGCAGCTGAAGCAAATCTTGATCAAAATCTTTTTCTTTCACGTTTAAAAGCTGAGTACAAGATGCGCTTGTCACTTCCGTCACTGCACATCCAGTCAGTTTGTATCCTAAGTAATCAGGAACTGTCATAATCATTTTCGTTTTTTCAAGATTTTCTTTTTTTTCTTCATATAACTGGTATAAGGTGTTGAAGGATAAAAACTGAATGCCTGTTTTTTCATATATATCTTTTTTGGAAATATGCTTCGTAATTTTCTCAATCGTCCGTTCTGTTCTTTTATCTCTGTATGCTATGACCTCTTGCACCCTTTTTCCTTCTTGATCGACCAGCACATAATCTGTAGCCCAAGTATCGATTCCAAGTGTACACCTTTTCACTCCCAATGTTTTGGCATATGCCAATCCCTTTACAATTTCCGTCAGCAAATGATCAATATCCCAATAATACGTTCCATTTCGTTCCGTAAAACCATTGGCAAATCGGTGTATTTCTTCAATTGTCAATTTTCCATTTTTTATATCCCCTATGACAAGCCGTCCGCTTGATGCACCGATGTCAACTGCGATATGTGTCATTTTATCCCTCCTAAAATTCACACAATCTATGAAGCTGCTAAATGTTTCGCTTAAAAATTAGGATAGCGTTCCATAACTAGACATTTTCTTGCTGCTCATGCAGCAGGTCAAAATCTGAGTAAACATTTGTAAACAACTTTTCTTCCATTCTTCAAAAAATTCATTGGCAGTAACCATTAAAAAAATTTTCCCTTTCCACAAATCTCTTTACGTTTCCTGCCAATAAAAATATTGATATTTTAGCCTTCACTCTTTTTATTTCAAGGCAAAGAACTTACCAGACCTGCAAAAATAGAAATACTTTCCAAAATAACGAAACCCCTCTCCAATTGCAAAAATGTGAGAGGGGTAATCTCTTTAACGAAAATTAGAAGTCATAGTCTTTGGCATTATCCTTTGTGAAATCTGTAGGCGGTCCCATAATGACCGTTTTACCATCCTCCCAAACTTCCACTTCTCCTACACCATCTATATTTTGGCCGTTTTCAGGCTTTTTGCCATCAACAAGATCTTTAGCTAAAGCGACTGTCAAATATCCTAATTTGTCAGGCTCCCAAAGGATTGCTACATCTAATGAGCCATCCTCTAAAAATGGAGCTGAATCCTTCGGAAGTGCTGTTCCGACAACAGCGATTTTGTCTTGAAGACCTTTCTCTTGAATAGCTTGAGCTGCGCCAAGAGGAGCAGGAGTTGAAAATGCCATAATCCCTTTAAGGTTCGGATATGATTTAATTAAATCAAGCGTTTTTTGGTATGCCACTTGCTGCTTTTCATCAGTCGCAATTTTATCTGTTACTAGCTTTATTCCTGGATAATTTTCTTCAAGTTCCTTCTTCGCTGCATCGATCCATGAATTTAAGTTTGCTGCCGCAAGACCACCTGTGAGAATGGCAATTTCCCCTTCTTCAGTCCCCATTTGTTCAACTAATGATTTTGCGATATGACGGCCATAAGCTTCGTCATCAATTTGGTGGACAGAAAGTTCAACTAAAGATTGATCTGCTGGTGTATCCCAGTCCATCACGATAATTCCTTTATCCTTCGCTTTTTGTAATACAGGCGATAATGCAGCTGCATCATTCGGTGCAACAGCAATTACATCCACATCTTGACTAATTAAATCTTCAATCACCTTAACCTGCTGGGCAGCATCTGCCTCTGTCGGACCTGTATAAATCACTTCGACTCCAAGATCTTTTCCCGCTTGAATTGCTCCTTTTTCAGATGCATTGAAATAAGGAATGCCAATTAGTTTAGGAACAACAGCAATTTTGATTTTTCCATCGCCCCCGCCAGCCTCATCTTTTCCATCTTTAGATGAATTTGAATTCCCCCCTGCACCCTGCTGAGAAACACATCCTGCAAGAAGACCAAATACAAGCAATAAAGCGACAAATAAACCTGCAATTTTTTTCATACTTTTCCTCCTTGTAAATTTATAGTTTATAAATCTTTTAACCAATTAAAGAAAAGTCATTATGCTGTTTCTGCAAGCTTTTTTTGCTTGTTTTCATCAGCCTTTACTTTAATAAAGTTAATAATTAACACCGCGATTAAAATAACCCCCATAATCACTGTCACAATCGGTCTCGGCACTCCCATTAGATTTAAGCCGCTGGATATCATTTGAAAAATCATAACTGCATATAACGTGCCGATCACTTTCCCATAGCCTCCTTGGATTTCAGTACCGCCAAGAACGGCTGCTGCAACGCTTTGCAATAAATAGGATGATCCAAGATCAACTTTTACTGTGTTATATCTTGATGTCATGATGATAGAAGCAATTGCTGCTAACAAAGCACTATATAAATACACCTTCATCAAAACCTTGCTGTTATTAACCCCTGAAAACAAGGATGCAACCGGATTGCTTCCAACCATATAAACTGATCTTCCCCATACTGTTTTATTCAGCAGTACGGAAGTCAAAATAGCGACAAAGAGAAAGATTATAATCGAAAGCGGAATGAGCCCCAGGTAATAACCATTTCCAATCAGCGTGTACTCAGGGCTGAATCCGGATATTGAATTTCCTTTTGTAATGCTGAGAATAAGCCCTTCAAACAATACCATTGTCCCAAGGGTTACAAGAATCGGTGATACTCCGATCTTGGCAATAATAAATCCATTCATAAAACCGCAAAGAAGTCCAACTGCAATGCCTCCTAAAATCGCAATGATTATCGGATATCCATTGCTTGATAATATCGCAATTGCTACCCCTGCCAGCGCTGCCGTATACGTGATCGACAAATCGATTCCGCCTGTTACGATCACCACCATCATGGCTAAAGCAAACAAACCGAACTCAGGCAGCTGAAACATCATATTTGTCAAGTTATTGCTTGATAAAAATCCCGGAACACTTATGCTCATCAAAACAAATAGACCGATGGCAATGAGTCCGAGTATATTTTCTTTTGAAAGCGTAACCTGTTTCATCCTCTCCCCCCTTATGCTTCCACTTCAATTTTTGAAAGCTGCTTTTGCGAGCGTTTATATTGAATATGGTCATACGATACAGCGATTAATATAATTGCCCCTGTAAAAACCTTTTGCCAGAAAGTATCAATTTTCGCTAATATTAATCCATTTTGTATAATTCCTAGCAGAAGAACACCTAATATCGTTCCAAATATTGTTCCGCGTCCTCCCATTATATTGGCTCCTCCCAGCACCACTGCAGCAATAACCATTAATTCCAAGCCAATCATTCCGTTCGGATCTACCGCTTTTGTATAAGAAGTTTGAGCAATCGCAGCAATCCCTGCTAAAAAGCCCATATAAGAAAATACAAATATTTGAACTTTGCTATAGTTAATTCCGACTCGGACAGCCGATTCTTTGTTTCCGCCAATAGCCATTACTTCGCGGCCGATTAATGTGTATTTAAGAATGTACCATGTCAAAGCTGCTGTAATGATAAAAAGCCAAATAATAATGGATATTCCAAAAACAGAGAAATTCGAAAATTTCAAGAAAACAGTTGGGAAGTTGCTGCTGTTCAAGTATTGGCCGTTTGTAATATACAGAACAAGTCCGTTAATAATACTCATCATCCCTAAAGTAACGACAATCGCCGGAATTTGAATTTTTGCAACTAAAATTCCATTGATGGAGCCTAACAGCACTCCGAAAAGCGGAGCAATGACAAAAATCAACACAATGGTCAGTGGGCTATCAGGCAAAAACATCATCGTCTTGCCCAAAACGACACATACTGCGCTTGTCACTGCTGCAACAGATACATCAATCCCCCCTGTAATGATGACAAGCGTCATTCCAATAGCCAAAATGCCTAATACTGCATTTCCTTTCACAACATCCAACAAATTATCTGCTGTTAAAAATACCGGGCTAATGAAGGCCAATATGATGCATAGAAGTAAAATAATGACAGCAACGCTCATTTCTTTTGATTTTAAAAACGCTTTCATAATTGTGCCTCCTCGCGGATCTTACCCTTTTGCCCAAGCAATGCAAGGTTCATGATGCTTTCCTGTGTCGCTTCATGAATCCCGAGTTCGCCTGCAATTCGTCCATGGCGCATAACGATAATGCGATCGCTAACAGCAAGCACCTCAGGAAGTTCAGAAGAAATCACAATGATTCCCATTCCATTTGCCGCTAATCCTCTTAAAAGCTTATGGATTTCTGACTTGGCACCGATGTCAATTCCGTTAGTCGGCTCATCGATAATCAAAATTTTAGGATTTGTTGACAGCCACTTTCCTATGACTACCTTTTGTTGATTTCCACCTGACAAATCGCCGGCAGCCCTGTATGGCAGCGGCGGTCTGACATCTAATGATTGTATATAATGCTCAGCTAATTCTATTTCTTTTCTTCGATTAATCAGCAAAAATTTATTTTTTAATTTTTTCAACACAGGAAGCGAAATATTGTTAATGATTGATTGCCTTAAAATAAGCCCTTGTGTCTTCCGGCTTTCAGGAATATAAGCAATTCCTTTTTTTACTGCCTCTTCTGAAGACTTGATCACAGTCTTTTGACCGTTAATGATGATGTCCCCTTTGTAAGGACGATTAATGCCGAAAATAGCTTGCGCCAGCTCGGTTCGACCAGAGCCTACAAGCCCTGTAATTCCAAGAACCTCCCCTTCCCTCAGTTCAAATGAAATATCTTTGAAATTTCCTTCTTTCGCAAGGTTTCTTACTTCAAGCAATGTTTTGCCTGAGGCTGCCTTTTCTTTATTTTTTTCATATAAAATTTTCCGGCCAACCATTAACGTAATTAGTTTTTCTTCTGTTAATTCATTTGCATGATACGTACCGACATATTTGCCATCTCTTAGAACGGTGAATCGATCAGAAACTGTAAAAAGTTCTTTTAATTTATGGCTTACAAAAATAATTGAAATCCCTCTCTTTTTCAAAGAAAATATAACTTCGTACAGCTTCTCTACTTCACCGGCGGAAAGTGATGATGTCGGCTCATCCATGACGATTAATTTCGCATCAAACGCAAGCGCCCTCGCTATTTCGACCATCTGCTGCTGGGCTATGCTCAGTTTTTCTACCGGTGTTGAAACGTCAATCTCAAAATCAAGCTCTTTTAAAGCCTTTTTGGCCGTTTTTTCCATAAGAGCCCAATCAACTTTTTTCCAAGAATGCTTATCGCTGTCTCTTCCTATTTGAACTACCACTAGGCTAAAGCCGTAGTGGATTCCTAAGTACAGAGTTCTACCGAACTCTAATTGATTAGGCTATCCCCGTAGTTCCTACGGTTAATCGCAAGGCTTCCTTGCGAAGATTTAAACTTGCGTTAATATCTCGGTTATGATGGGTATGACAATTAGGACACACCCATTCACGCAATGCAAGATTTTTAACGTCTTTGTTTTTGTAGCCACAGCACGAACAAAGCTGGCTGGATGGAAAATTTTTCGATACGGTAACAACTTGCTTTCCGTACCATTTCGCTTTGTATTCTAACATCGTTCTAAATTGTGACCATGATACTTCGCTAATTGCTTTAGCAAGATTGTTATTTTTTAACATATTACTTACAGACAAATCTTCCATCCCGATAATGTCGTGGTTTTTGACAATATAGGTGGAGATTTTATGCAAGTAATCGTTTCTAGCGTTTGTGATTTTTTCATGAATACGAGCAACTTTAATTCGTTGTTTGTTCCAATTAGAACCACCTTTTTTACGTCTTGATAGAATCCGTTGTGCTTTTGCTAATTTTTCTTCTAATCTTCGAAAAAACTTAGGATTAGAGTAAATCGTTCCATCTGAAAGAATAGCAAATTCTTTCAAGCCGACATCTATGCCAACAGCAGAGTCAGTTTTAGGTAATTCCTGAACTTCTGTTTCTACAAGAATGGATACAAAATATTTTCCACTTGGATTACGTCTAATTGTTGCATTGAGAATGCGACCTTCTACTTCACGACTCTTTGCAAAACGAATCCATCCAAGTTTAGGCAGCTTGATTTTATTATCATCAATAGCAATATTGTCATTTGTATACTTTGTCGTGTAAGACTGAACAGGATTTTTCTTGGACTTAAAACGTGGTTTATCGTTTTGTTTCTTGAAGAAACGGGAATAAGCGTCAGCAAGATTTTTTAATGACGATTGAAGTGCAATACTATCCACTTCTTTTAGCCAAGTTAATTCTTTTTTTAATTGTGTTAACTGAGCAGAACAAGAATTATAAGTTAAACCTTTTCCTGCCTCTTTGTAAGTATTATCCCATTTTGCTAAAAAATGATTAAATACAAATCGACAGCACCCAAAGGTTTTATTAATTAATATTTCTTGTTCTTTGTTCGGATAGAGCCGAAACTTATATGCTTTATTTACAATCATTGATTTTTCACCTCCTTTAATATATACTAAAAGTATATACTTAATTAAAATATATGTCAATAGTATATACCGAGGAGGATTGTAAAATGGAACGTATACCAAAATTAATTAAATTTCCTGTCGATTTAGTAACAAGAATCGAAGAGTACAAAAAAAAGAACAATATTAAAAATTTTTCAGTTGCAGTTTACGAATTAATTCGTAAAGGTTTAGAAAAATAATGGAATACATTTCTGAAAATCACAGTAAGCATTTACTTTTGTGCCATTTGATATTTGTTTGTAAGTATCGAAAAAAGTTATTATTAAAAGTTGGTGATGATATTAAAACCGAAATCGAATCTATATCTAATCGTTATGGTTGGCAAATTATCGAGCAAGAAATAGACCAAGACCATATTCATATTTTGATTCGTTATTCTCCGAAATGGAGCATTCTTGAAATCGTTAGATTATTGAAGCAACTTACAACCTATCGAATATGGCAAAAGCATAACGAATATCTTTCTCAACATTTTTGGAAAGAAAGAACCTTTTGGAGTGATGGATATTTTTCTTGTAGTATTGGAAATGTAAGCAAAGAGATTATCCAAAAATATATTCAAGAACAAGGTCATTAGAGCTTACATCCCCTAGGCTAAAGCCATAGGGGTTTTACGCCATTTCCTATAAAGCTTTAATCATATTACGCGTTCCAATGACCCATGCAGCAAGACGATTGATGCTGGCATCAAAGAAATCAAGTCCGATTAAAACCTTATGCAGCGCATCATTGCGCACGATTTCAAGCGCTATTTCACGCAATTCATCATCCAAAATCACGACATGGTCGCTGTCCCACCGAACCGGTCTCGATACGTGTAAAGCAAGCCTGTCGCTATAAAGCAAAATCGATGAAATTTTATTTGAGACTGTTTCAGTAGGATGAAAATGACCTGTATCTAATAAATATATTTTATTATTTTGTAAGGCGTACCCTAGATAAAATTCATGCGAGCCGACAACAAAAGACTCAGATCCTATTCCAAACAATTTGCTTTCGACTGCATCCAAATTATATTTCTCATTGATCTCTACACTAAAAATTTTATCCAATGATTCTTTTAATCGCTTCCTTGGAGTCAATCGGTCGCTTGGAATGTCCTTATAGCCGTCCGGAATCCATATATTTGTTAAGCATGGTGTTCCAAGCTCCTTGCCAAAGTACTCACCGATTTTTCGGCTCCTAATACAGTGGTTGATCCAAAATTCTCTAATTCCCGGATCAGGATGAGACAACGTCAGTCCATCTGCTGCTTTTTCATGCGAAAATAAGGTAGGATTAAAATCCAGCCCTATACCAATTTTTTTCGCCCAATTAACCCAGTTTTCAAAATGTTTCGGTTCTAACTGATCTCTTTCCACTTTTTCACCATTTGTTTCTGCATAAATGGCGTGTAGGTTGACACGATGTTTTCCTGGAATTAATGACAGCGCTTTCTCTAAATCCTGCCTTAATTCTTCAGCATTTCTTGCCTTCCCCGGATAATTTCCTGTTACATCAATCCCCCCTGAAAGCTCGCTTGCATCTGCTTCAAATCCTTTTACGTCATCACCTTGCCAGCAATGGATAGAGATTGACGCTTGCTGCAAGTTTTCTAATACTTCTTCAATATTTATTCCCCATTTTTCATAGACTTGCCTTGCTAGCTCAAAAGATTCTTTTATAACCATAAATTATCCATCTCCTTTAGTAAACTAGTACTTTTTTCTAATACATTATGAATGTACCTTATGCTGTTTTTATGAACTGTTATGAAAATTTAGAAATTTTAAAGTAAACGGTTTCAATTTTCTTCACTAACTGTCGAACATTCCTTCACCTTTGGACAAATTAAATTCTTTAGCTTGATAAATGCCAGCGTCGGCGCCAAGGAAAGGGGGAAGAGTTCATGACATCTTTTATTTTCGCTTTTTGCATAAATATAAAAATATTCCAAACATACTAGTTGGTTTTTACTGTAATTTCAATTATATAACACTTTTGTTTGTTATTGAATATATTTTTTTATTTTTGTTCTTTATGTTATTTCCTACCTCTGTCCTAATCAAAGAGGTGAACGCAACTTTAGCATCAATGTTTGAATTTTTGACAGATGCTCAGCTTATTTCGAACTTCTTTACAAAGTCTTATTTCCCGCTTTAATTGATAGAATTTTCATTATATAATGAAAATAACATTTTTTCAGGAGGGTACATAATGGAAGGATTCCGTTTTTCACACCGCCTGCGGGTGCGCTACTCAGAAATTGACGGACAAAAAATTGTCTTTAACGCCCATTACTTGACATATATTGACGTTGCGGTTATTGACTATTTTGAGGAAGTGTTTGGGCGGGATCTCGAGGAGCTTGCCCAAGAAAATATATTTGATATTGCAATGGTCAAATCAACGCTGGAATATAAAAAGCCAGCCCGTTTTAAAGATATGCTTGAGATCTGGTGCCGAACATCACGAATTGGCGGCTCTAGCCTGACAATGGAGTTTATCATCACAAAAGCGGGAGAAAAAGACCCGCTGGTTCAGGCTGAAGTGATCTATGTCAATTATGATGCCGCCGCTGGAAAATCGAGAGCGATTCCTGATTTCGTCCGTCAGCGAATTAAAGAATACGAACCGGGAGTCAGCCTATAAACAAAATACAATCGTTTAGACCTATAGCTGACTCCTTGCGCCCTTCAGACAAGGGGTCAGTTTTTATAAAACTTTATCTGGACTTTTTGGAGCATTTAATAAAGTCACCCCGCCAATGATCAATACTAGACCAACTAATGTAATAATATTAAATGGGTCCCGCCATACTAGAACACCAATTAACGCTGTAAAAGCTGTCCCCAGCCCCGACCAAATCGCGTAGGCCAAGCTTAGCGGAACTGTCTTAAGACATAACGACAAACAATAAAAAGATAATCCATAACCAACTATAACACCAATGGAAGGGAAAAAACTTGTAAATCCATCTGACAATTTAAGCATTGTCGTACCAAATACTTCGCTGATAATAGAAATTCCTAATGCGATATAACCTTTCATACAATTGCCTCCTCTCTCATCGTTAATGAGAACTGCTGAGTTTCAAAACAACCACTCCACAAATGATTAGAACTAAACCTAAACATTTTTTAAGATCAATACTTTCTTTATAAAAGATAACACCAACTAATGCAGTTAAAGCCGTACCGACGCCTGACCATATCGCATAAGCCGTACCAAGCGGTATTGCTTTTAGAGATAAAGATAAGAGATAAAAAGCTGCGCCATACCCCATTACGACTCCGATGGAAGGAAACAACTTTTTAAATCCATTTGATACTTTCAGCATTGAACTTGCAAATACTTCACTTATGATGGCTACTGCCAAAATTACATATTCCTTCATGTGAATCCTCCTAAAACTTAACGGTCCTTCGCACTTTTGTCCTTTGATATAACAATTTGATAGTCTTTGAAAAATACGTTTTGACTGACCTGATAAAATCCAATCCATCGCTTACTCACAGTCATGCACGCAGACTCTCGTCTTTTCACCAGCAACTAGTACAAAATACTAGGAAAAATCATGTCCGCAACATTACGTGGAGAAGAGTTAGAAAAAAAGGAATTCCAGAAAGGTCCAAGGAGATTTTTACAATGGATCTAACGTCTAATCAATAAATGGATCCCCTTGAAAATGGCCACCCACACTATAAATGGTAAGTTCATCGTTTGATGAACTTGAACTTCGTAATCATACATTTCTAAAAGATTTTTAAATATCGAAGAAATTTTGTTCGCTGTCAGAATGACCTCTTTTCCATTACTAATCGTTATCGTTTTAAATGCAAGAGTAGAGTTTATATGAAAGCTGTTCTGGCTATAAACCATTCGAAGCTCTTTAAAAATAGATTTTTTCTTATGTAGTGACAAATTTTTCATTCGTACAATTTCTTTTCCGTCTGGTTGAAGCACAACAAAGGCGTTATGTATGAAATGTTCTTTTGTAGATATTGCCTTATATTCTTCTTTTCCAGAAAAAAACGAATACTTTCCAATTGGAAAGCTCCATTTAGGATGAAGCAACACTTCTTCATCAGTCTGTATTTCACGGATACGAGTTTTCGTTAAATCCATAAATGAATCTTTAAAAATAAACGAATAAGTCATTTTTTCTCTCCATCTTTGTCAAATCCTTTATACTGCTTCCCATTATATTGAAAAAGAATTTCCTTCTATGCATATTTTATCACAGGTTTTCATCATTCTTTCTTCCTCTTATCTATCCACCTTCTCCCCCCTCACCCTTCGACTCCCATACAGCTACAAGGCTTCGAGAGAATAGAAGATATCATCAATTTTCCACAAAAGAAGAAGCCGAACATGCGCCTGGTGATCAAGTTCGACTTCTTGGACACTTTTTTAAACATGAAAATAAAGATCCGCACTGCGGTGATATCGAGCTATCGCTTCCCGTTAGCGGTACTCGGAAGCATTCGCTGGCTTACCAGCATCCTGCACTTCTCCGATATATCGCCAGGCATCTGGCTGTGAGCCATCAAGATCATAAAACCATACACTTGCGCGAGCTGACCGCTTGACACAGATTGACCGTTCCAGCGAGCAATCTTCGGATCACCGGCTAAAGTGGCCGACAAAACGCGGCGTTTCCGAGATGATGAATTGGGGTTCCTTTACAAGGGCATCACGCCAGTTTTCTTCTGTCATACCATAGTGATCAAGCATAATTTCAGAACGCATCCAACCCGGAGTCTGCTACGGCGGTGCATTGATATGGTAAAAGCTTATGGGCTAAAGACTTTGCCATACGAATGACAGACATCTTGGCAAGATCGTAGAACAGTGATAAACGGTAGTTTTTCTCGTTGTATTCTGCCGTGCCATCCGTTATCTCAACGACCAGCCCGTTCTTATTTCGGATTAACAGGGGTAATGCAAAGTGGAGCGTCAAATACTCTATCTGCAGAGGCATCAAAAGAACGTTTCATCGTTAAGGTTATTGTAGATGTACTAACCATTCTCATCACCCTTTACAAAATAATGAATTTGTTGCAAATACTTTATTTTTTTCTCCTTTTTGCTTTATTCAGCTCATGTTCAAGAACGTCAAACTGTCTGTTCCAAAAACGTTCATAAAATCGAAGCCATCTTTAGCAGTAGAAAACGATTTGGAGGTAAGACGACAAATATGCGTTCGTCCTTGCATAGTCCTTTCAAACAGGGTTGACCGTTCTAATGTTTTGATATGCTTAGCAAAGCTGCTAAAGACATATCAAAAAGGTTCCGCCAATTCCCATACTGTTCGGTCATGAGAGGCAAGTAGACGAATTATTTCTCTTCGCGTCAGATCAGTTAGGCTTGAAAGATGTTGTCTAGTAAGTATAGAACTTGAATTTATTCAACTATTAGTTTAACTATTTCTGTACAGTAATTACTTTTAAGTTCAGATGCATGATAGTAATTCTTTTTTATATCCTGCCCGTTAAAACCGGATATTTTTCTGTACAATCATGGGGCTGTCCAGAAAGTCAGATCCCCATTGAAAACAAAAAATCATAAACACCGATATATCAACGTTTCTAAAACATTAATGGGGGCGTCAATAAGCCGTAAAAACGAATTATTAGACACCCCCATCACCTATTTTGTTAAATTTCTCCTTTTTAGCAGGTGAAACGCTTATAAGAAGTGAATTCATTGTATGAGAAAAAATGGCGGATAGCATATAAGGAGAGATATAATGAAATTTTTTACAAAAGAATGGTATGACGAAATGCAGAAGGCGCACCTGCTTACAATTCCCGAGTCTGATGAAGAATGGGTGGATTTTATCAAAAGCTTTGAAGAAGACGGCGAGGATGTTTACGACTATTTGCGGCAAAATCTTGAATCTATTAAAGACGAATTATTGCAAACATTGCCGGAAACATTTCATCCCTATATTCTGGACGGCACCATTAATCAGCCGACACTGCCAAAGGAAGTGCGGGACGAACTCATCATTTGGTTTAAGGCTAAAATAGAGGAATGCGAAAAAGTGTTAGATGAAGCGAATAATCATTTTGAACATATTCGCGAAAATCTGCCGGAAGAGCTGATCAGCATTTTGGAAGATGGATTACATGACGCAGAATTACAATATATCCATCGCGATCACGATGCACTCAGATTAACGTTAAATGGGGAAGGCAGTTTCAGCAAGGGGGATGCCATCGTTATTGAGATTACTGGAATCAAAGAGGAACAATCCGAAATACCTTTAACACCAGGTATGTTTTGGCTTTATGAAGAAGGGGATCTTAATAACAAAAGCTTCATCTTAAGTGTTTTATTTGACAATCCGATGACGGAATGGAAGGTAGCTGCAAAACAATTTTCCATTACCCATTTTTATAAAACACAAATTTTTCACCACGATCAGGAATTTGAGAAGGAAAATCATAGCCGCCATAAAGCAAAAAAAGAGAGACATAGTCTTCCTTACAAACTGCCGGATCAGTATGCGTCTTTCGTGACCGCTTTACACGAAGGAGAAGCGGAGAAAATGTATTTTTTAACGGAAAAGGAAGCTATAGAAATCGACCGCTTTTTATCTCTTGAGGAATTGAAATTAGAAGGCAGCGTCATCCCGATTGCAGTTTGTACCAATGGAAATATTGTACTTCACCTTGAAACTCAGAAAATATTGTATCTTGGTGCAAATACAGAGGAGCTAGCTGAAAACTTTGGAAAATTTTTAGAAGGACTTTATTCAAAACAGTTCGTGGATGAAATGCCCCTATTATCAGAGCCGTTACCGACGGAAGAATTGGAAAGCGCACTGTTCAGTGAAGACTTAGAGCTGATCATACGTGCATGGAACACCATTGTTCAAGAACCAGAAAAACATATACCATTAATAGAAAAAACTCTCCCATATTCTTTACAGCATGAAAATGAAGAGATACAACTAATCGGTGAAGTGTATATGGACCATATTCTTTCCTTCAACATTTTGTCTGAGCAATTCATCAATAAACTGAGAAAAAGCACTTAGGAACGAATGCTAAGGCAAGGCTCTTTCTAAATGATCCTGTTCCATACCCCATCGAATGAATTTGGACAACAAACTTATGGTCCCGGGGGTCATGACCTTTTCACCGCTTCTACTAATCGAGTAGGAGGGGGTGACTAACCCCCGACCTCTCACACCACCGTACGTACCGTTACTTCTGCCTTCACGGCTTGGGGCTTTCACCCTAGAGATTATTACACTCTGCCGGGTGTACAAAAATAGCAGCACAGACCTTGCCGTAGTCTGTGCTGCTAATCTTAATATGTTTTATTTAAAACAGATTTGGGGTGTGCTAAAAGTACGTTTTATTTGTTGATCAGTTACTATTTATTTTAAGTAGCAAGTGTCAAGTAATCTACTAATAGACAGCGTCCCGGATTATTTCAAACTGCGGTTCAAGAAAGCTTTCGTTCGTTCAAACTTCGGGTTTGTAAAAATCTCAGTCGGAAGACCGGATTCGATGATTTCCCCGTTGTCCATGAAAATGACTCGGTTTGCAACCTCCTTGGCGAACCCCATCTCATGTGTCACCACAATCATCGTCATGTGCTCTTCAGCCAGCTGCTTCATTACTTGCAGTACTTCTCCGGTTAACTCCGGGTCCAAGGCGGAAGTAGGTTCATCAAACAGCAGGATTTCAGGGTTCATCATAAGCGCACGAGCAATGGCGACTCTTTGTTTTTGACCGCCCGAAAGTTTTGCAGGATAAGCTGATGCCCGATCGGAGAGCCCGATTTTCTTCAGAAGTTCTGTGCTGCGTCGTTCAATTTCCGCATTTAACTCCTTCTTTACTAGCTTAGGAGCAAGTTCCAAATTTTCTTTAACCGTGAGGTGAGGAAAGAGATTGAAATGTTGGAAAACCATTCCCATCTTAGAGGTGATCCGCTTAATCTCCTGCGGTTTTGAGTAAATCCCGTCCTTCACCAAATAATCCCCGGATATACAAATGCTGCCTCCGTCAATTTCCTCAAGATGGACCAGGCTACGGAGCATTGTACTTTTACCAGAGCCAGATGGTCCGATCACAGCAATTACGTCGTTCTTGTTAACATCAAATGTTATCTGTTTTAATACATCCAACTTGCCATATGATTTTTTGAGGTTGGATACTTCAATGAGAACCACACTCACTACTCCTTTTTAATCAAATTTGAACCGTCGTTCGAGCCACTTAAAGAGAACAGTTAATAAGAGCGTCATGATCAGATAAATAATGCCTGCGATGAAGAAAGGCACGATTGTAAAATCACGGTTCACAGCAGTCTGTGCATAGTGTAATAATTCTGGTACGGCAACAGCATAGAGCAGTGCGGTATCCTTAACTAGTGTAACCGATTCGTTAGCGACGGCAGGAAGTGCGATGCGGAACATTTGTGGAAGTATGATTCGCGTCATCGTCTGCCATTTATTCAAGCCTAGGACTTGTGATGCCTCATACTGACCTTTATCAATAGCCAGCAAACCGCCGCGGAAAATCTCGGCAAAATATGCAGCATAGTTCAATATAAAACCCAAACAAGCTGCGACAAAGCGGTCTAATACCAAATAATCTCCGATCACAGGGATCATCGGCAGTCCAAAACATATAAAAAGCAGCTGAAGCAGCAATGGAGTGCCCCGCATCACATATATATAAATCTGTGTAAGCCACGATAAAGGCTTGAACCTGCTTCTTACAGCAAGTGTTAGTATGAAGCCGAGCGGAATTGACAACACAATGACGATCAAAAACAAGAGAACCGTCATCTGTGCCCCTAGCAGCATCGGCTTAATGATTGAGTTGAAATAATCTACGGACATGAAAGAATTCCTCCAAAAGCAAAACAGGGTTTCTCAAGGAAATCCAAGTTCGGTCTATTTTACTTTAATACCTTATTTTCGCCAAACCACTTTTGCGAGATTTCGGCGGCAGTGCCGTCCTCATTCAGCTCATCGAGAGCTTTTTGCAGTTTATTCAGCAGTTCCTCATTACCCTTTTTAACACCAATTCCATATTCTTCTTGTGCAAGGGATTCATCGAGCAGTTTATAAGTATCTTTTTCTTTCGACATGTAATATTTAATGACAACTTCATCAATCACTACTGCATCAACACGTTTTAGCTTTAGATCCTTCAATGCCAGAACATTGTCGGCATACTCCGTAACCGTCTTGATTTTCGATTTAATCGGATTTTTATCCAACGCATCGGCTGCAGAAGATAGAGATTGAAGACCAACCACTTTGCCTTCTAGATCATCAAGTTTAGAAATGTTTGAATCAGCAAGTGTGACCACAACTTGTGCATTTTTCATATAAGGCTTTGTAAAAAGAACCTTCTTTTTGCGCTCCTCCGTAATGGTATACCCGTTCCAAATGAGATCGATCCGTCCGCTGCTTAATTCAGATTCTTTTGTTTTCCAATCGATCGGCTGAAATTTTACCTTTGTTCCCATTTTTTCGGCAGCTGCCTTGGCGTAGTCAATGTCAAACCCTACAATTTCATTATTCTCATCCCGGAACCCCATAGGTGCAAATTTATCATCTATTCCAATTACTAGCGTTTTGTCTTTTTCCTCCGATTTGGAGCATCCTATCAGGAGCGAGAATAACGCTGCCATAGTTAGAATAAACATTGCTAATCGTTTCATACTGTAGATAACCACCTTTAATTTATTTTCATTTTGTTTTTAACCTATTGCATGTCCAAAAAATTTAAATGTCCCCCGCTACTACTCACAATTAAACCATCCGTAAATGCATCTGCAATAGTTCGGACAACATTTGCATCAAATAAGCTCAAAAAAGCAATAACGATAATTGCTATAAAAACGCATCTATAAAGATATCAGCGAGTGTACTTTAATTCGATAATATATTAGAGTAATAAATTAACATAAAATAAAAATAACACAACATAAAAATGAATGTCAATGGATATTTTTAGTTCATTAGCATACTAAAGTATTTGAGAATTATAGTTTTCTATACATATAATTGTATGTTCAATGTTTGATTTGCTTTTTAAATCTCCACCATAAAAACAGGGCTCGAATGACTTGATCGATTACAATGGATAGCCATACTCCTGCTATTCCTAAATTTAATTGGATGCCCAATACATATACACCTACAATACGAATGACCCACATGCCGACCGCTGTACTGTACATGGGGCTTTTTGTATCTCCTGCTCCTTGTAAAGCTCCAGTCAACACCAATCCCATAGCTAATGCTGGTTGGGCAAAAGCATCAATTCTTAATGCCGTAGTAACCATCTCAATAGCCTGTTTATCTGTTGTAAACCAAGTAGCAAGCCAAGGAGAAAGAAAAAACAACAGAACACCTATAATAGACATAAATAACATGGCGATATAAGTCGTCAGCATTCCATATGTATAAGCCTCTTTTTCAAGCTTTGCCCCAATATGCTGCCCTACAAGTGTTGATGCTGCCGCAGCTAAGCCATATCCTAGCATATAGGAAAATGTTTCGATATTCCCGGCAATTGTATGAGCTGCATACGTTTCCGTTCCAATTCGAACAATTAATCCAAAGTAAAGCACTTGCCCTAAACGCATAATTAAGCGTTCAATTGCTGCAGGAGCAGACAGCCTCAAAATAGGCAATGTGAATTTCTTTATATCCAAAGAAGATTTCTGAAATAAAGAAAATGATATAGACGATTTTTGAATGTAATAATAAAGAGCGATGGCTCCCAGCACTCTTACAATGACTGTCGCCCAGGCTGCTCCTGCTAAGCCCAACCCGTGAAATCCCAATAAACCAAAAATGAAAAAGTAGTCCAAAACGATATGGATGATATTAATCCACCAGCTTACTTTCATCGGTGTTTTTGTATCGCCAGCAGCTCGTAAAATACTTCCAAAGATAAACATTAAAGAAATAAAAACAGACGGGACAGCTACAATCCGAAAATAAACAGAGGCGTCTACTAAAACGCTTGGTTCTGCTCCCATAATACGAAGTAAAGGTTCTGTGAAAAATAAGGTGATAAAACCAAAAAATAAACCTATAAAAAAAGAAAGAATGGTTGACTGCTTAGCAACGGCTTTTGCTTGGCCAATATTACCAGCACCGACATGACGTGCGATCAAAGAAGAAGCCCCTACTCCAACTGCCATGAAAATGGCAATATATACGGCTAGAACAGCATTTGCCACGCCTACTGCTGTGACTTCGTTTAATCCTAATTTTGATACAAAAAGTGTGTCTACAAATCCTACCACTGTTTGCAAAATATTTTCGATCATGGCAGGAACAGCTAATGCTAGGATGATCTTTATTTTTTGTTTTGTTGATCGCTCCTGACTGATACCCTCTGGAATCATCAAAAAAGTTAATCCCCTTATCGAATGAAATTCTCTAATGCTTTTTTTAAATCGTTTAATACTTGTTCCTCATTTCCTTGATGAACAGCATTTACTAGACAATTCTCCATATGATCAACAAAAATTACTTTTGCTGCATTATCTAACGCTTTCCTTACAGCCGCAATTTGCAGAAGAATTTCAGGACAGTCTCTTCCTTCTATCGCCATTTCTTTAATGGAACGAACATGTCCCTCAATTCGCGCTAATCGATTAATGACCTGCTTGCGATATTTATGTTCATGATTTTGATGATGGTGGTTTTGACACATATTTCATTCCTCCTTATTATAATAATATCCCCCCAGGGGGGATATGTCATTTTAAAATTTTTTCACCTTTTCAAAATATAAATATGCTGTTCAATCATAGTTAACATAATAGTCACAAAAACCCCTTTAGGCTATAAGTGGTTTCTTATTGATGTAAACTTCGTTGATATTTACGTGCAACCAAGCACATCTTATATCTGCATAGAAAAAGCTGGATTTTAATATAGGGCGATATTGTGAGAACAACTTTGTAAAGTATACAAGTCCTATTATCACTCTTCACAAAACATACTAAGATTAGTATGTTTTTTTGTCATAGAAAAACTCCCCTAGTGAAGGGGAGCATATATTTTAAGAGAGCCTTTACTTTTTCTTAAAAAATTATTATATCCATTCTTTTTGTTAGGATTATTGTTTTGCGCCAAATGATGACTTATTATGAGCGGGCCATGTTGCCCGTTTTTTATTTGTTGCAATGATGTAAACGGCGGCAACTGCGATCAAGACTGCAATCAAGGAACCGAGATTAAATATTCCCTTTTCGGAGTACCATGCAATCGAGTATCCAATCGAACCGGCCATTAAAGCATAATACGTAAATGGGAGCAATGTTTTTCTAATAACTTCTCCTTCTTTTCCTACCAACCCGACTACTGCCGAAGCAGCGACGACATTGTGTACACAAATCATATTCCCAGCCGCACCACCTACCGCCTGAAGGGCAACAATCCAAGTGGGATCAACACCAATTTGGGAACCTACATTATATTGAAATAAAGAAAACATCATATTACTGACCGTGTTGCTGCCAGCTATAAAAGCGCCCAGTCCACCAATAAATGTGGAGAAAAAGGGCCAATAATTGCCCGCCAGCGCTGCTACTCCGTTCGCCAATTCAATTGGCATTTGATCATAACCTGCAGCACCGCCGCCTGAATTTAAAAACACTTGAACCATTGGAACGGTAAAAATTAGCGCGGTTGAAGCTGAGATCATCGTTTTCCCTGAATGCATCCAAGCACGTTTGTATGCGCTTCCATTCATACCGTGAATAAAAAAGGTAATCAGTGACGCAACAATAAAAATTGTTCCTGGTGAATAAAGCGGTTGAAAGCTAGCCGTAATATTTGTTCCAAACATATTCCGAATCTCAATCGTCCACGCTTGCAGCCATCCGCCGATCGGAAGCGATTTCAACCTGGTCGCCACTAAAAACAGGCCAACTAAAATATACGGAGTCCAAGCGCGAATCATGCTCATCTTGCCGTTCTTGTGTGCGATATCTTTAATCTCAATTTTTCCTATCCAATCCGGATCCCATTTAGACTTTTCTTCAAAATCCCATACTTCTTCTTGAGATGGCATTAAAAAACCTTTTTTCGCAGCGGCAATAACGATTGCTAATCCGACCAAGCCGCCAACCATGGAAGGAAATTCAGGGCCAAGGACATTGGCAACGATGAGATATGGTATCGTCATTGTAAAAGCCGCAAACAAGGCAAATTTCCAAACTTTAATTCCTTCAGAAAACGACTTGTTTTTTCCAAAAAATTTGGTCATTAGGGCTACAACAAATAATGGAACAAGAGTGCCCGTTATCATATGAAGAATAGCAACTTTCGCTCCAATCAAAGTGACCAACGACAGCAAGTTATCAGTAATCGTTGCATCAGCGGATAATCCTGATTGTACGCCGACAAGAATCGGTGTGCCGACAGCACCGAATGAAACGGGTGTGCTTTGTATGACCATGCCCGCCACAACGGCTGCCATCGCTGGGAATCCCAATCCTACTAATAATGGAACAGCAACTGCAGCTGGTGTACCAAAGCCTGCGGATCCTTCAATAAACGAACCAAATAACCATGCGACAATAATTACTTGAATGCGCCGGTCTGGAGAAATATCGGTGAACCCTTGCCGGATTGTTTTAATTCCCCCACTTTCTTGCAAAGTATTTAAAAGCAAAATGGCGCCAAAAATGATGTACAATAGTGTAGCAGCTACAACCAAACCATTTATGGAGGCAGCTATTACATTGGCTGCTGATACTTTCCAAACAAAGAGCGCAAGTATGACGGCCACAACATATGAAATCGGCATCGCTTTGCTAGCTGACCATCGAAACCCAACCAAGAAAATTCCGACGATTAAAATTGGAAGAAGCGATAAAAAAGCCAACAATCCAGTACTCACAAGAGATTTTCCCCTCTCTTATTCAAAATGTAATTCACCCACATGAATGGAAAATCATTGTACACTCATTATATCTTTTATTTTTTTAATTATCAATATTTTCTGAATTTTTTATCATTAACTAATTCCTTTGTTATGCAATAATCAAACCCTTGCCCTATTTGAAAAGTTGGAGCGAAATCCAATTCAAATAAGGCGAAGGTATTACTCAAGCATATTCAACAAAACCAAGCCGAGCAGAAATTTGCTTTCCTATTTCAATCATCCGCGGCTGAAGTTGTTTGAGCCTCTCATCTGTCATTCGAATGGTTGGTCCTGATACGCTCACGGCAGCAATGACCTTCCCCAAATGATCAAAAATTGGGGCGGCAATACAACGAATCCCATATTCGTTTTCTTCTAAATCTAGTGCATATCCTTGTTGTTTTACTCGAATGAGCTCTTTCAAAAATGCATCCTTATTCGTAATCGTATTTTTCGTATGCATCGGCAACCCTTTTCTGTCAAGGATGTCTAAAACGACACTTGACGGCAAATTGGCGAGAATGGCCTTTCCTACAGAGGTGCAATGCATTGGGGCACGCTTTCCGACTTTTGAATGCATGCGCAGCGTTTCATTTCCTTCCAATTTTTCAATATAAACGACTTCTCCTTGGTCATAAACAACCAGATGGATGACTTCGTTCGTCTCATTTTCTAATTTTTGCAGGAAAGGTTTTGCTTCTTTGCGAAGATCAATCGATTCTAATAGCTTCGAACTGATTTCCAAAAATTTATACCCCAGTTTATATCGTCCTGTTTCGGAATCTTGTTCAATATAGCCGTACCGGGCAAGTGTAGATAAGATTCGATACACGGAGCTTTTGTTGATATCAATCTGATTGGCAATCTCTGTGACGCCTAAACCTTCTTTTTTTAAGCTGACAAGTTGAATAATGTCCAACGCCCTGCTTACAGACTTGACCATATTGTCCCTTTCCACAGCCGTTCACCTTCTAAAATCTTGGCGGAATTTGCTAGAGTGCAAATTCCGCCATATAAATTTTCTTGATTCCCTTATATTATGACAGGAAGAACAAAAACTGCCAAGTTCTTTCTGTTCCATTATTCACTTTATCATTTGAATACTAAGATTGTTTCCTTCATAACGTGTTAACACGTTTTTTTTGCAGTAACAACGTGCCGATTCCTTTCATTTCACATTCAATTACATCTCCTGCTTGAACAAAATCGGCTCCAACCGGACTTCCTGTTAAAAGGACATCACCGGGTTTAAGTGTCATGACAGATGGTAAATAGGAAATCATTTTCCGAATGGAAATAATCATCAATTCCGTTGAATTATCTTGTTTTTTAACACTGTTCAACTTTGCTTCAACATGAATGCGAAATGTATCAAGTTCTGTTTCAATGACAGGGCCAAGGGGGGGGTAAATGTGTCAAACGATTTACCGATTGTCCAATGGCCATCTTCATGGAAAACTGCGGCGCCGTTACGTCGTTGCCCACCGTGTACCCAAATACATAATTCAATGCTCCGGCACCATTTTCGTTTGTTTACCGATGACAATTGCCAGCTTAGATTCAAACTTTACCCTGTCTATTCCCTCTGGAATAACAATCTGTTCTTCAGGACAAATAACGGATTTTTATGAACTTCCAGCGCCTTTTCCTGAAGGTTTTTCATACATTCAACTCCTTCATAATAAAACTTTTCATTCATAACCAAAGCCGCGCAACTAAAGATTTTGATCGGTTTTTGTGCATGGAAGATGTAGCTTTTAAATAGAAGGCACCCTTTGGTAGGATGCCTTCATGATGAGAAGTTATTGTTTTACAGCATATTTTGCTTTTGCTTCAAGACGGCGGCGATGCAAAATCGGTTCTGTGTAGCCGTTAGGTTGATCATAACCTTTAAATACGAGGTCACACGCAGCTTGAAATGCGACGGAACGGTCATAATCTTTTGACATCGGGCGGTAGCCAGGTTCATTTTCATTTTGCTTGTCGACTATTTTCGCCATCCGCTTAAGTGTTTCAAGAACTTGTTCTTTCGTAACAATGCCGTGATGCAGCCAGTTTGCGATATGCTGGCTTGAAATCCGCAACGTTGCCCGGTCTTCCATCAAAGCAATATTATTAATATCCGGAACTTTTGAACAGCCGATTCCTAACTCCACCCAACGAACAACATATCCTAAAATTCCTTGTGCATTATTATCTAACTCTTCTTGTATTTCTTCAGGGGTCCAATTCGGGTTTTCTGCAACCGGAATTTGTAAAATTTCATCACGGAGATCTTCAATCGTTTCAGCCAATTTGTTTTGGACATCTGTTACATTTACTTGGTGATAATGGAGAGCATGCAATGTAGCCGCTGTTGGTGATGGCACCCACGCAGTATTGCCGCCTGCTTTTAGATGGCCAATCTTTTGCTTGAGCATTTCCGCCATCATGTCCGGCATTGCCCACATGCCTTTTCCAATTTGCGCACGGCCTTGGAAGCCGCTTTGTAAACCGATATAGACGTTTGAGCGTTCATAGGCTTGCAGCCATTGAGATGTTTTCATATCATTTTTCCGAATCATCGGACCTGCTTCCATTGATGTATGGATTTCATCGCCAGTTCGGTCCAAAAACCCTGTGTTAATAAATACAACACGATCTTTTACTTCCCGAATACAAGCTTTCAAATTCAAAGTTGTGCGCCGTTCCTCATCCATCACACCAATTTTCAGCGTATTCCGTTTTAATCCCAGCAAATCTTCGACGCAGTTAAATAGCAAGTTGGCAAACGCCACTTCCTCAGACCCGTGCATTTTAGGTTTTACAATGTAGATCGAACCTTTCCTGGAGTTTTCAAATTTGCCATTTCCTAAAAGGGAATGTTTAGCAATCAAACTTGTTACAACCGTATCCAATATTCCTTCTGGGATCTCTTCTCCCTCTCCAATGAGCACTGCACTATTTGTCATCAAATGCCCAACGTTACGAATGAGCATAAGTGAACGACCTGGGAGAGTGAACTTTTCTCCTGTTTTGGATGTGTATGTTCTGTCAGCATTAAGCGTACGTGTAATCGTTTTATCGTTTTTTGTAAAAGTAGCTGTCAAATCTCCTTTTATGAGGCCAAGCCAATTGCGATAAACAAGCACTTTGTCTTCCGCATCCACTGCCGCCACAGAATCTTCGCAATCCATAATCGTTGTAACAGCCGCTTCCAATAGAATATCTTTAATTCCCGCATCGTCATTTTTTCCAATTGGATGGCTTCGATCGATCTGGATTTCAATATGAAGACCGTTGTTCTTCAATAAAATGGCAGATGGTTTATCCGACTCTCCTCTATAGCCTACGAACTTTTCTCTTTCTTTAAGAGCGGTTGTCTTGCCATTCATTAAAGTGACAAGCAAATTCCCGTCTTCAACTGCGTATTGAACAGCGTCTCGGTGGAAATGTTCTTGCAACGGCACTACTTCATCAAGGAAGTTTTTCGAAAAGGCAATGACTTTTTCCCCGCGAATCGGATTATACTCTCCTTTTCGTTCAGCCCCATCTTCTTCGCTGATGACATCCGTTCCATAAAGAGCGTCATAAAGGCTTCCCCATCGGGCATTGGCGGCGTTAAGAGCGTACCGTGCGTTATTAATCGGCACTACTAACTGCGGCCCGGCTTGTAGAGCAATTTCCTCATCGACATTTTCTGTTGTAATCTTAAAGTCTTCCACTTCTTGTTCTAAATAGCCGATTTCCTGCAAAAATGATTTATAGGCTTCAAAGTTGAATTTGTTGCGATGTTTTTTGTGCCATTCGTTGATTTTTTGCTGGATTTCATCACGACGCTTAAGCAAATTTTTATTAATAGGTGTCAGTTCATAAACAAGGTTCTCAAACTGAAGCCAGAATTCATCTTTTTCCACACCACTTCCCGGCAATGCTTCATTGTTGATAAAATCATACAAATTTTCAGCTACTTGCAAATTGCCGACTTTTACATAGTTTGTTTTCATGGGCACAATTCCTCCTTTAAATGTTATAATTGTTGTTTGTTATTACGAAACACTGTTTCGTAATTGTTTAAAAAAGGATAACATGATGATGGAATCATTTCAATAATTTTCTTAAAATTCTTTTTTATGATGCTGTAACAGATTTCCCCTCTTTTTTCACTTCCAAACAACGTCCCGGAGTTGGGAAGAGCTTCCCGGCATTTAATAAATTTTTCGGATTAAATACTTCCCGAATATCCGTTTGCGCCGCTATTTCTTCGTCGCTAAAAATGAAGCGCATCTCTTCTCTTTTCTCGATCCCTACTCCATGTTCACCTGTAATCGATCCGCCGGCATCTGCACATGCTTGCAAACAGGCGCTGCCAGCTTTTAAAGCCTTTTCTGTTTCGCCCGGTTTTCTGGCATCAAAAAGTACAAGCGGGTGCAGATTGCCATCGCCAGCATGAAAGATATTTGCGATGCGCAGACCATACTCTCGACTAATTTCGTGAATTCTGTTTAACACTTCGGGTAATTTGCTGCGGGGAATCACACCATCCTGAACTAAATAATCAGGAGAGATCGCCCCCATTGCGCCAAATCCAGTTTTGCGGTTTGCCCACCATCTAGCTCTTTCCTCTTCACTTTGTGCCACTTTTACTTCTCGAACATGATTTCTCTTGCAAACTTCTAAAATTTGATGGATTTGCTCGTCTATACCTGCGGATATTCCATCCACTTCAATGAGCAAAAGCGCTTCAATGTCTTTTGGATGGCCGACAGGAAACGCTGCCGCTTCAACCGCTTCTATTGCTATTTGATCCATCATTTCAAGGGCTGCTGGTACAATTCCGGCAGAAATAATGTCCGATACGGCTTGACTGCCATCCGCAACGTTGTCAAAATAAGCGAGCACCGTTTGCTTTGCTTCCGGGTTTTTTAAAATACGAACCGTTATTTTCGTCACAATTCCTAAAGTTCCTTCTGATCCTGTTAAAAGTCCTAATAAATCATAGCCCGGTGCATCAGGTATTCCATCCTTGCCTATTTCAATGACTTCGCCATTTGGCAATACCACTTCAAGCCCTAAAATGTGATTTGTCGTCACACCATATTTTAGACAGTGTGCACCGCCCGCATTTTCACCGACATTTC
The DNA here is from genome assembly GCF_037963755.1 of Aeribacillus sp. FSL W8-0870. NCBI lineage: Bacteria > Bacillati > Bacillota > Bacilli > Caryophanales > Bacillaceae > Aeribacillus > Aeribacillus sp. FSL W8-0870. Next base: position 276,474 of record NZ_CP150165.1, on the reverse strand, counting down.
CGCCGATGGTGCAGCAATATTGGCTTGATGGATCAGGCGCATAATAATATCCTTTGTCCGAAATGGAGTTCGTCAGTTTTAAGTTGACAAATCCAGGTTCCACTACTGCACGCCTGTTTTCAAAATCAACACTTATAAGGCGTTTCATTTTTACAAGACTAATGATTACTTCCCCATTCAACGGGATCGCCCCGCCGCTGAGACCAGTTCCGGCGCCGCGGGCAAGGAACGGCAAATCATGTTCGTGGCAATATTTCACAATTTTTGCGACTTCTTCTGTATTATTCGGGAAAACGACTGCCCTCGGCAAACGACGATGAATGGTAAAGCCATCGCAATCATAAGCTAATAAATCTTCTTTTTTATACAAGATGGAACGGTTTCCTTCAACAATGTTTGCAAGGTTTTTTATATGTTTGTCATTTGTTCTTATCCCTTTTAGAGACATTCCTCTCCCTCCTTTAGCCGATCTTCTTTTTGGTACGCCCAATCCAGCAGCTGTACGGTATGAACAATTTTTTGATTTCTTCCGTTTCTTTGAACACCCATCGCCATCTGCAGCATACAGCCGGGGTTTCCCATTACAATCATTTCTGCTTCTTTAGGAACATTCTTCATTTTGCTATCAAGCACTTCTTTAGCCATCTCCGGATTTGTTATATTGTAAATGCCAGCACTGCCGCAGCATCGGTCGGCATTCGCCATTTCAACCATTTCGACCCCAGGTATATCAAGAAGAAGGCTGCGAGGTTCGTCACGAATGCCCTGTCCATGAGCTAAATGGCATGCATCATGATAGACAACACGAGCCTTGATTTCGGCGATGGGCCTTTTATAACCAGTGTCATAAAGGTATTTTGAAATGTCTTCCACCTTGTTTGAAAATGTTTCAGCTTTTTGGCGCCAAACGGGGTCTTCACGGAACAGCTCCGGATATTCTTTTAACATACATCCGCAACCGGCAGAATTTACAATTACTTTTTCAGCATGTTGGAATGCTTCAATATTTTGTTTCGCTAATTTTCTCCCCATTTCCCGGTCGCCTGCATGAACATGAAGAGCCCCGCAGCAAGTTTGATTTTGCGGAATCATAACGTCATTTCCATTTCGAGTTAACACGTTAATTGTTGCTTCATTAATTTCGCTGAACATGACATCCATTACGCAGCCAGTTAAAAACGCAACCGTACTCTTCGTTTCTCCTTTTGCTTTAATGACTTTTTCATGTTTGTACTTTTTCCGCACAGGCTTTTTCACTTCCGGCATGATCGCTTCCATTTCGGCTAAGTGCTGCGGTATGATATTGATCAGCCCTGTTTTACGGACAAACGTTTGCATGCCGCTTTTTTGATACAATTTCAACACATTTCCTAACGTGTACAAGCGATTGTGGTGCGGAAACAAACTATGCAAAAACAGATGGCTGACCGCCTTTTTCCAGCCTTTTAACGGCATGGCTTGGCGAATTTGACCGCGCGCTTCTTCTATCAATCCCCCTACATCGACGTCCGCAGGACAAGCGGTAGTACAAGCGCGGCAATCAAGACAAGCAAAGACAGGATCCATAAAATGTTCGTTCACTTCAAGCTTTCCTTCTGCAACTGATTTAATCAAATGGACGCGTCCGCGGGGAGAATGCTGTTCCTGACCCGTGATCTCATAAGTGGGGCACGATTCTAAACACATACCGCAATGGACACAATCCGCCCATTTGTTTTCATCAGGCGGATCACTCCAAAGGTAATTGCTGAAGCTGTTGGTTTGACAGGCTGGTTCTTTGATAAGATCACTTTCATTTAATCCCATATTTAAATCCCTCCCACAAATCGCTTCGGATTGAGAATGTTGTTCGGATCAATCTTTGTTTTGATTCCTTTGAAAAGAAAGAAATATGGCGGATTTTCCCCCCAAACCTCTATTTTCTGGCGTAAAATAAACGGCAAATGTTTAATGACTGCATACCCATTGAGCTCTTTGACAAAATTCCTTAAATGCTGAATTGCTGAAATGACGTTTTCGCTGCCGCCTCTTAAAATGATTTGACACAATCCGTGGCCTAATCCACCGTGGGCTTCGATAAGCAAATTGTGCGTATCCTGTAATAAATGGCTTTCCCTAATAACTTTTAGGACATCTAAATTGACAACTCCGATTTTCAATACTGCTTCAGTCTCCCCTGTCTGATTAGACACCCTGCCATTCGGGCTGATTGTATAAAAAGATTGCCAAAACTTGCGCGCTTTCTCTTGAGCAAGAATGGTCATTTTCGTTTTAGGAGGCTGAATGCTTTTTAGAAAAGATTCTTGGTAATGAACCGAACTTTCATTATCTTCAAAACTAATGGCCAATGTATAAAATTTTTCACCCGTTAGCTTTTCAGCCAAAGACGGACTTATCAGTTCCAGTGAGACAGGTTCCATCTGCGAATCTAAAAACGCCGCGGCAAATGATCGCATTTCAGCAAAATCTCCTTCTGTAAATGATAAAAGAACATTGCTTTCATATTTTGGCAAAGGACGGAGTTTTAAAGTGATTTCCGTCAAAACCCCCAAAGTGCCCATGGAACCGACAAAAAGTTTGTTCATATCATATCCGGCGACATTTTTCACGACCTTTCCGCCTGTTCGGATGACCTTGCCATTTGGATAAACAACTCGAAGCCCGATGACTGCATCTCTGGCGGATCCATATGCCAAACGTTTGGGACCGCTTTCATTCGCAGCGATAATACCTCCGATGGTCGCATAATCCGGCCAAGCAGGATCTAGAGATATTTTTTGGTTATGTTCTTCTAAGTACTGTTGCAATTCTTGAAATGGTGTACCTGCTTTCACTGTTAATGTCATATCTCCCACTGTATGCTCGACGATTCCTTTTAGATTTGCTAAGGAAAGCAAAATATCAGCCGAATCAATTAGACCGCCAAACCCCCGCTTTGTTCCTCCGCCCACAATGGAAACGGTTTTCCCATTTTTGTTTGCATATTGCAAGATGTGTGAAATTTCGTTTTCAGTTTTTGGATAGACTGCGACTTTTCCGCCATTTCCAAGTGGATGACCTTCATTTTCCTTTACTTCCATTTGACTTTCGGGGAAAACATCTTTTAATTCTGTGTACAACTCTCCTTGGAGCAAATCAAGCACCTCCTATGTTTTGTAATAAGAAACACCGTTTCTATAAATGCGCAAAAGAGCAAGCGTTTTAAATCATTTTCTTTCAATCGACTGCAACACTTCTCTTATTACACATATTTGATATGTTATATGTTTACAATTATTAAAACACTCTTATGAAGATTTTTCAACGAATTTTTTGAATTTACAAAAAAATAAGAAAAATGAAATTCTATTAAACTTACCGTACGTCAAGATGATCTGATGTATAGCCCCCTATCTTTTTTCTCCCTGCCAATATCCTATCAACGAAAAAAAGAGACTGAATTGAAAAAGAATTTTTTATGGTCCTTTCCAAACAGCCTCTTTTGAACAAAAATTATTTTGTATCTGGAAGAAATATGGTACAAGCGGCAGCGGAAAATCTTATTATTCAGAATAGTCCAAAATGATAGCCCTCGGAAAAGAAATCCAGTTCTTGGGTAGAATAGCGCTTAAAACAACACTTAAACACGCATGCCTGGAAGTTCAAACGTTAGCTGTTTCAAAAGTACAATATATGTCAACGAACAACAGCAGCAAATTAATTGGATATTTAACAGCTGTTTATGGTTTCCACCCGTTTATACTAATGAAGAAAGGAACTAGAATACTACACAAGAAAATCCCAATCCCTACACCACTATAAAACAAACCGTTAAATATTTGCATATTATGCTTTTTCAATACTTGAAGCACTATACTAGAAACTAAGACAAAGACTACACCGCTGCTAAGGCCTGAAAAAAACCTGAACAGGTACCAAAATATATTATTTACTGACCATTCCCATGAGCAGAGTCGTAAAAATGTTCAAAGCTAAAAATATCTTTAAATAAATTGATTCATATCTTCTCAAATTAAAAAAGCTAACAAATAAAGTTCCAGCCAAATTTCCAGCCATCGATTTAGTTATATTCAAGTAGGGGAGGATAGGGGTATAAGCAAATCTTCTGATCCCCATTACAATAATCAATGCAATAATACCGCCGCATAAAGTAAGCCGCGGTTTCATAGTCATCCTTTTATTAATGGGAAGTTACTTATAATTTCTTCTATTTGATTGATGATTGTTTCGATCAGTTCGGCGGCATGCAAATTTTTGCTTAGTCGAGGATTTTGCCCGCACCAAAGCGACATCCACTCTTTATTTTTCTGTTTTGCAGCTTCTGACCGGATATCTTGGGTGAGCATATTTTGAATCGGATAAGCTGGCAAAGCATCTTCATGCTCTTTCATTTTGATGATAAATTCATTTTTTAATCCCCTTGCTGGCTTGCCGCTGAATGCTGAAGTGATTACTGCCTGTTCTTCGGTACCGTTTAATATTGCTTCTTTATGGAGTTCATTTGCTCCGCTTTCTATACAGGTAAGAAAGGCTGTTCCCATTTGAACCGCTTGCGCTCCCAATACAAGAGAAGCTAAAACTCCTCTGCCATCCATGATACCGCCAGCTGCAATAATAGGAATTGAAACATGATCCGCTACTTGCGGAATAAGGGCCATTGTTCCGATCATTGAATCATCAAAGGATCCTGCAAAACTGCCCCTATGCCCCCCAGCGTCACTGCCTTGAACGACAATCATATCCATCCCAGCCTCTTCATTCAATATGGCTTCTTTTACTGTTGTGGCTGTTCCAATTGTGACAATACCATTATTCTTTAATTGATGAATAATTTCTCTCTGAGGAATGCCAAATGTGAAGCTGCAAACGGGTACTTCATATTTTAAAACGATTTGAATTTGTTCATCAAAAACAGAAGTGTTGATTTGCGGAACATCATTCTTTTTTTCGATCCCTAACATTTGGCGGATAGGTTCCAGCAGTTGATTCGCTCTTTCAATTTCTTCTTGAATGACTGCCGGATGTTCAGGAACAAACAGATTGACACCAAATGGTTTTGAAGTCAATTCCTTTATTTTTTGAATATCCGACTCCAATTTTTCCGGCGTCATATAACCCGCCCCTATCATCCCTAGACCACCTGCATTGGATACAGCAGCAACAAGCTCGGGAGTCGTGATCCCTCCCGCCATTCCCGCTTGTATAATCGGAATTTTAATTGATAGTTTGTCTGTTATTTTTGTATGATTCCACATGCCATGTTCCTCCTTGCCTTATATACGTCAAATCTATAGGTTAACAATACAATAATCATAGCTGTTGGCATTCAATTAATAATGCCATTCATACGATTTGGTCAGCAGCAGAAAAAACGATCACCCAAAACTTAGTGAAACATCAGTTGTCCGGCTTTTTTATTTCTCTTGTTCCCATCCTTCCATCCTAAAATTCACATTATTGGACTGAAATCATGTTGTTCATTCAAGCTGCCTCTACATTCATCTGAAATTGACTTGTATAAAGATGAAAATTTATTTTTTTAATATTTCGCAAATTGTCTTCTATAAATAGTTTATGACCCCATTTTGATGGTGTAAAATAGAAAAAAATGATAATTGTTGTTATGAATCAATTTGAGTGATGGGGGAGAAATAATGTTTGAGCTACAAGATTTAAGAATCATTGCAGCAATAGCAAAAAATAAGGGGATTACGAAGGCTGCAAAAGAGCTTGGATATGTACAGCCCAATGTTACGGCTAGACTAAATAAATTAGAAAGCTGTTTAGGTTTTCCATTATTTATAAGAACCAAAAAAGAGGTTATTCTCACACCGAACGGCAAAGTCTTTCTTAACTATGCTAATTTGATTTTAAATTTGTGTCGCGAAGCTGAAAAAGCAATGACTAAACTGGCAATCCCCGATGGAGAATTAAACATAGGCTCCATGGAAACAACCTCCTATGTACGTCTTCCCCACATATTAAAACAATATTCAGCTAATTATCCTAATGTAAAAATTAAATTGCAAACCGGTACCACAAAAGAATTAATAGATAAGGTCTTACATCATGATATAGAGGGTGCATTTGTTGCTGGACCTGTTAATCATCCGGATCTTACCGAAAACGTTATTTTTAAAGAAAGACTGGTACTTATCACCAATACTCCTGACAATCCTCTTAAAAACAAGGAATGCACTTTAGTTGTATTTAAAGAAGGGTGTTACTATCGAGAAGTGTTTACCAGAATCATGAACGACTATCATATCACGATTCAAAATGTCATAGAGGTAGACGCCGCACAAGCTATTTTAAATTGTGTTCGTGCAGGAGTTGGAATTTCTTTGATTCCCGAGTCTATGTCAAAATTAACAAAAAGTCTATACACATATCCCATTGATAAGGACTACGTAAACGTAGATACTGTGTTTATCACTCGTAAGTCACTTGCCAAAACATTAGCTTTTAACAAATTTGTTGAACTTTTAACTCTATAAAAATGAAGCAACAAGTTTTTTCAAGAAAATCATGAATGATTGAATTCATAAAATAGCTTTCTTTTCTTTTGATAAATGACTCCTGTTCTCTGCGGCTTTACCCAACTATATCAAGACATACTTATCAAATTTAAGATGCGAAAGTTGAGTAAAATTCTGGCCTTATAAAAAATCCAAATTAAATATTCGGCGCTTTTATTGCACTCTGATCCGGAAAGGAAAGGTGAAACAATTTAATAAATATATAATGAAAAAAAATCTTGGAAAGACGATAGGAGGTGTAAAGAAAGGAAAACATAAGGAAGAAAACTAAATTTCATTCTTAAAGAACTACAAAGTTTAAACAAACGGGTAAATGATATAAAATCGGCAATAAGGATTAGGAGAAATAGTCGGCGCGATTCGTAACCGCAAAGAAATACAGTGCAAGCTGGAAGCTTTTGCAATAAAAGTTCATAAAAATAAACAGAGTAGTTAATGGATATACGAAAAAATAGATGCAATTGTTAAAAGTCAACATGAGACACTTGCACTTCGTTAAATTGAGCAAGAATCAGAACTTTGTAAGTTAAGTGAAATCAGCTTGGACATAATCACTGTCTGGCTGAATTGAATTAGAAAACTTCCTCCAATTGTACAATAGGTTGTTCAAAAACCTTTAAAGCAAGCGGGGACAGTCCCCTCTTGTAAGCAACTGCCCCTACTTCCCTTATTCAAAAAGGTCAGTTGATAAATATCTCAATCCAGTATCCGGCAGGATTGTAACAATTCTTTTCCCTTTGTTTTCTTGACGTTTTGCTAACTGCGTTGCTGCCCATATGGCTGCACCTGAGGAAGTTCCGACTAGAATACCATCGGATTTGGCCACGGCTCTTGCTGCTTCATAAGCTTGGCTTGTTTCAACTTCTATAATTTCATCAATCACATCCGTATGCACATTATCCGGAATTCTATCCTCTTCTACATCTGAAAATCTGTGTACACCTGTTATTTCGATAATATCAGGATTTTCTAGAGTTGCAATAGATGCCCATCCTGGTTCTACTCCAACCACTTTTATATTAGGATTTTTCGACTTTAAATACGCTCCCGCACCGCTAATAGTTCCGCCTGTACCTACAGTAGCTACAAAGATATCTATATTGCCATCTGTATCTTCCCAAATTTCCGGACCTGTGGTTTCTTTATGAATGTTAGGGTTTGCTTTGTTAGAAAGCTGGTCTAAAAAAACAACATTTTCTTCTTTTTCAACGACTTCCTTCCTGAAAACATTAATCGCTTTTACAAAGTCCCCATCTGTTTCTTCAATTGTTTCTGCAATTTGTGGAACATCGGAAAATGGTATGACTTCCGTTCCAAATGCCCTAATTACTTTTGTTCTTTCTTCACTCACCCCATCCTGTATATAAACTCTCAATTTGTATCCCTTTGAAGCTGCAATCGCTGCCAATCCAATTCCTGTATTCCCACTAGTCGTCTCTAAAATCGTAGCTCCTTCTTTTAGTACTCCCCGGTTTTCAGCGTCTTCAATCATTGCCTTTGCAATTCTATCTTTGACACTATTTGCCGGATTGAAGTACTCGAGTTTTGCAACAATTTCAGCCTTCAGTTGATGTTCCTTTTCATAATTCACGAGTTCCAATAGCGGCGTTCTGCCCACTAACTCAATAATTGATTTCTTAATTTTGTTTGTAGCAACCTTACTCATGCTCTTTTCCTCCCATCTTTGTTTACAAATTTATATTTATCCGATTTGAATAATGAGGTTTGAAAATAAAGTATCATGTTAAACCGTAAAATAGCAATACTTTAACTGATTCGAAAAAATATTCTATTAATAGAAAAGAATGATTAATAGGTTCTTGTTTGCAATTTTTCTAAAGTGATATGATTCAATAAATTTCTCGCACTTTCAGATAAAAAATAAGCCGCCTTTATAAGGGCTTTCTCATCGACTGTGAAGGCAGGATGATGCCAATCTTCAGTACCGCTTGTTCCAAAAAAGGCAAAAGTACCAGGAACAAGCTGCAAATAACTTGAAAAATCCTCTCCAGCCATCGATGGTTCAGGATCGATTACCTTTAACGGAAGCTGTTCAGCCGTTTGTTTTACGATCTTCGTTATCCTTTTATCATTAGCAAGGGGGGGAGGTCCTGTATACCAGGAAATAATTGATTCTTGGGAAAAGGCTGCTGCAACATGCTTTACTATAGTTTCGATCCTTTGTTTAACCTCTTCGCGGATAATTGGATCGAAAGTTCTCACTGTCCCCTCCAGTTTGACCTCTTCTGGAATCACATTCCATGTTTTACCGGCTTCTATTTTTGTCACACTTATAACGGCACTTTCCAATGGTGAAACATTCCGGCTAACTATACTCTGCAGTGCAGTGATTAGGTGTGCAGAAGCAACGACAGGATCCTTTCCTGTATGAGGAAGAGCCCCGTGGCCTCCTTTGCCACGAATGGTGACATACAGGCGATCTACAGCTGCCATTAATGGCCCTTCTTTCAATCCGACCGTTCCTACTGGAAGATCCGGCTTGTTGTGCAGTCCTATAATCGCATCAACCCCATCCAACTGACCGTCCCTAATCACCTTGACAGCTCCGCCTCCTGTTTCCTCTGCAGGCTGAAAAATCAACCTTATTGCGCCATGAAGCTCTGATTCCGATTCCTTTAACAAATAGGCTGCCCCAATCGCAGCTGCCGTGTGAAAATCATGGCCGCATGCATGCATTACTCCTTTGATTTTGGATGCATAAGGAAGCCCTGTTTGTTCTTCAATCGGCAAAGCATCAATGTCCGCCCGGATAGCTACAACCGGTCCGCTTTTCTTCCCCTTAATTTCTGCAAAAACACCTGTTGGGAGTTTGGTCTTGCGAATTTCAATGCCTTCTTCAAGAAGCCAATTTTGAATCGCTTTAGTTGTTTCGAACTCTTCTTTTGATAATTCCGGATACTGATGCAAATGGCGCCTAATCTCGATTAAGCGCGTTTCTAATTCTTTCTCATTCATGCGATCACACCCCTTATAAATCTAAGCGGAAGCACTTTACTAAATAATCTGATTTTTGGAATTCCTTCGTCTGATCACGTTTAAAACCCAGCCATTCATACAGTCTGATCGCTTTATGCATTTTATCGCTTGAATGGAGGTACAAGCTTTTTGCTCCCAGTTCTTTCGCATATGCAATACTGGCTTTTAATAACTCCTGGGCCACCCCGCGTCCTCTTGCTTTAGGATGAACACCAAGCAGCCTCACGATTGGTGCTTGAATGTCAAGTTCCGGTATACCATAAGCTTGCTCCGATGAACGAAACAGCTGCAGTGAACCAAGTACTTCCTTGCCGCTCTTTGCAACCAAAATTTTATCTACTTTAGGATTATCAACCGAAGCCTTAATTTCCTCCAAATAATCCTTCCATACTTGCGGATCCGTATATTCTGTTTCGTACTCTAAATAACTTTCTACTAAAATACGACGCACCTCTTCTTTATCTTCCTCCGCTAGTTCTGATACAACAATTTGCTCTGCAAGTTTGGGATCTGACAATGTAAACCCCCCTTTTCTAATTTTTTTACTTTCTCGCCTCCCTTTCATCGGGATTGTGATAGCAACAAAATGCTTATTTTTCACCTCCGACCAAATAAAGATTGGACTTGCTTTCCTTGCGCTTCTAAATTTTAAGTTTTCCGATGAGATTAATTAAATTATTTTCAAGTATCCTAACATTGAAAAAGCAAAAACATCAATACTTTTACTGATAGAAAAAAATATTGTTTTCATTAAGAAATTTAATCATCTAGCCAGCTGTTTTTCTCTTTGTCTTCCTTCATTAAACATTTCTACTGTTATGAGAATGTCATTCCAAATCTTAGAATAATCAAAACTATTTTCTAAATAGGCAGCAATAATCGGCTGGTTAATTTGAATAATATTAGAGATATCAATTTCAATAAGTTCTCCTCTTTCTAGTTCTTGTTTAATGCTTAAGTAGGGCAAAAAGCCGATGCCGTTTCCGCTTCTAATGATCGACTTAGCCACTGCAAGATGATCAACCAAAAATTCAATACGGGGCTCCAGCTTCGATACCTCAAATAGTTTGTAAACACGGTTCCAGTCAAAGGCACCACATTCAAAGAATACTAATGGCTCTGCGGCTAACTGCTGAACCGTTACACCATTTTGCTGCTCAAAAGGATGACCTGGAAAAACAACTAATCGAACAGAATTGTCAAGAAGCTCCTGCTTGTGAATGCCGCGATGGGGTGTATCTCTCATAAAGGCAATATCAATTTGATTTTGAAGAAGTTTTTCGAGCAAGATCTCGTTTGAAGCCGAAATAAGTTTAAAACGCAACTCCGGATTTGCTTTTTTTAACAGAGGAAGGGCAAAAGGAAGAAAATATTGTGAAGTAATGATATTGGCCCCGATCACAATTTCATTTTTTCTGTTTTCTTTTTTAAATAAATTTTTCCCTTGGCGGTATGTGCGGATGATTCGTTCTGCATAAGGGATAAATGCTTTCCCTTCTTCTGTTAAAATCATACTTCTGCCTTTTCGTAAAAACAGTTGTGTGCCAAGGTCACGTTCTAATGTTTTAATCCTTGCTGTAATAGTCGGCTGGGATAGGTACAATGCGTCGGCCGCCTTATGGATGCTCTCCAAATGAACGACATACATAAATGCTTCAAGATATTCAATATTCATATCTTTCATCCCCACTTTATAAATTATGAATTAACTATAAAGACTAAAAAACGATATCTTTTCAGACCATCTTAATCCCTGTTTTCCCCCGCCTGGATCAGTTACAGATTTAACCTTTTTTCATAACTAAAAAGGAGGAACCCAGTCCAAGAATCATCTTGAATTGAGAGCCTCCAGTTTTCCGGTTGGCCATATGGATTTTAAAATCAACAACCTTTCAGCATGTACTCTCGTTTAATACTAAGAAAGATTAATTGATCACAACATGCTGAAAAATAAATCGCTATGAAATCTCTGTGAATTCTTCTTTCATCTGACATTTCCATTCCTCCCGATTTTTCGACAAAACCTATAAAATCAATGGGAATAATTTTGTTTATCTACTAATATAAACCTTATTTACTTTTATTGTCAACAAAAAATTAAGACTTTTCGTAAAAATTAGATTTTTTATAGTCCTCTAAAACACAATTTTTACAGCCTTTTTCCATTTTTCAGATATGCTATTTAAAGCTATAAAATTCTTGTTATTGTCCTCGAGATTGAGAAAAAACGAATGATTGTACTTTGGAGGTTCTGAATTTTTATGCATCATCGTAAAGACGGCATCGTTTAATGCTTCCTCCGTTGTATTCGATATATGCAACACTCTTGCCACCGGTCCAATCAGGCTTTTTAGGTTCATTGCCGTAATAACCAAGCCTCTCGCGGTATGTTCAATCAACTTATCCATAGGATGAAAGTATTTGATGAAAAAATCGGGTCTCTATTTTTCGGTTAGGTTCACTAGAAAGCTTACTTGAAGCACTGCTTAGCCAAATTCGCATCTGTTTTGAAACGATTGCGGCAGAATCGTCACTTTTTCAATGGAGGTCTGTATTTATCGGACCTCGTAACATGTTCTCTTCATTTCATAACTTTTTAAGAAGGTAATATCGCTCCGCAATGGATGATTTCCAACGCTCATCCTCTCTTATGCCAAAAGCGGATTGTGGCTGGGATCATTTCTTTGTCCGATGATCATATTAACCGACCTGCTGAAAGATTGTCCAACGTGAAATTGTTTCTATAACACGGACGGTATTAAGAATGATAACGGCAACAGTTGTCAGAAGCCGGATTTTTGAATTTTTTTGGCACAATGGCCCACTCAAGAACCGCTGTTGGGAAAATACAATGTCTCTCATCAACACCATTACCGCAAAACCAAATTTTTAGGAAAAGATGTTTAATACCTTTTTGAAATACTTGCTGCTCTGTCAAAGTCTTGTCTGTTACACTATTTGAATGTTTATTCATTAAATAAAACGAATTTCATGATAAACCTCCAAGATTTATGGAGTGTGATACGGCAGATCTTAAAGACAATTTTCCAGCATTTCATATTTTAAATATGATCAATTTGCTGGAAAATTGTCATCATGGAATGTTGCTTTATTGGCTATTTACTAGGATTTTAACAACCTTTTTGTTATTAAGTTCTTTCAAGCGCTTTTTCCAGATATTCTAGGCCCAATTCTGTTATCCCTTTATATACGGATCCTTCTCCAATTTCTACAACAGGCACATGACGAACACCGTATTTGATCTCCAAAATATCCCGATATTCATCATGATTGGTTACATCCACTGTTTGATAAGGAATACCTTTATTCTCTAAATAATTTTTGACCTCTGCACAATATTTGCAGCTTTGCTTTGACCAGACAATAACGGATAATTCTTTACTCAACGGTTATGCCTCCTTAAATGTATTTTACTAGACGGAACTTTTTCTATCCGAGTTTCTTCTATAAATCTTATTGTTTTAATGCTTCAATTGTATATCTATTTACAGGGAAGGGAAGCCCTAAATTGCCCCGTAAGGTATCTGCCTCGTATTCAGTACGGAAGATTCCTCGTTTCTGAAGGATCGGAACAACATGATCTACAAAATCCTCCAGCGTATTTGGTACGGTCACAGTTAAGTTAAACCCATCAGCCCCTCTTTCCTCAAACCATTGCTGCACTAAGTCTGCTATTTTTTCCGGAGTTCCAATGAAAGGGGATCTAGGTGTAGTTTCCCTTAAGGCCACTTGACGAAGCGTTAAATTTTGCTCTTTTGCTTCCCTCTTGATTCGATCTGTTGTACTTTGGAAGCTGTTTTTACCTATATCGCCAATGTCAGGGAAAGGTGCATCCAAGTCATATTGGGAAAAGTCATGATGATCAAAATATCGTCCTAAGTAATCAAGTGCTTTGTCAATCGATACTAAATTGGCAATTTCCTCGTACTTCCGTTCTGCTTCTTCCTCCGTTGAGCCAATTATCGGAGAGAAGCCTGGCAAAATAACAATATCATCTGGATTTCTTCCGTAAGCCCTTGCTCTGTTTTTCACATCGCGATAAAATTCCTTCGCTTCCTCTAATGTTGGATGTCCCGTAAAAATTGCATCGGCCTCTTTAGCAGCCAAGTCTTTTCCTGCTTCCGAAGAGCCTGCCTGAAAAATAACCGGGTGGCCTTGCTTAGACCTGGAAATGTTAAGGGGACCTTGAACAGAGAAAAATTCCCCTTTATGATTTAATCGGTGCATTTTGGAAGGATCAAAAAATACGCCTGATTCTTTGTCTCTTATAAATGCATCATCTTCCCAAGAATCCCACAGGCCCTTGACCACCTGTAAAAATTCAGCAGCAATGCGGTAACGCGTAGGATGATCAGGATGTTCTTCAACCGTTTTGTTATAATTTAAAGCTGTCTTTTCAAGAGGGGTCGTGACTACATTCCATCCTGCACGTCCATGGCTGATATGATCGAGGGAAGCAAATTGCCGGGCTACTGTAAATGGCTCACTGTAGGAAGTGGAAACGGTTCCTATCAGACCGATATGGGAAGTAACCGCAGCAAGTGCAGACAAAATAGTAATCGGTTCAAACCTGTTTAAAAAATGTGGAATTGATTTTTCGTTGATATATAAGCCATCTGCAATAAACACTAAATCGAACTTTCCTTCCTCTGCTTTTTGTGCCTGTCTCTTATAAAAGTCAAAACTGATACTTGCATCAGGCTGAACGTCCGGATGCCTCCAGGCGGCAATATGTCCTCCAACTCCATGAATAAGTACACCAAATTTCAATTTTCTTTCCTTCGACATGATAGACCCTCCCTTTGATAAAGTTAAAAAACATATTCCCCATTTTCGGCATTGTTGTTATCTGACGAATTACCTTTTTCTAATTGTTGAGGGCTCAACAATTCAAATGACCTAAATCGTTCTTCTTTTTTTAAAATTGGGGTGTGTAAAATAAACTCATCTATTCCCAATTTAAGGTGAAGTTCATTTAAAATCTTAAATACATATGAAGGAGTCCCCGATACAATATTGGAATCCTGTTCTTCTAGTTTGTAAGGTTCTCCAGACTGCTTGCCAAACAATTCTCCTTGCTCCATTGTTAAAACTCTAACCGTTCTTCCACTCTGCAAAGTAACTTTCACAATTTTGCCGTAGTCCCTTGCTAGTAATTCAGCTTCTTGCTGTTCAGGAGCAGCTACGACGCCAATTCCCACCATAAACCTTCCTTTAGGAAAAAGTTCATGGTATATATTTGCAGCCCTTTCCAGTTCGTTATGGTCACTGTTAAAAAAGAGCCCATAAACAAACGGTGTTTCGTATTCAGCAGCCAGCTTGGCGCTCGATGCACTTGCACCAAGTAAAATTAATTCCGGCTTTATCGGAGGAAGAGGGGTTGCTTGAATACCCGCAAGTGGATGGGATTCTTCGACTGAATCTTCAATTAATTTTTTCAAAAAGGAAAAACGGCTTTCGAAATCACTTCCATCGTTTAATGTTCCATACTGGAGCGCCCTTGTTGACAGCGGAAGTCCTCCAGGTGCTTTTCCAATTCCTAAATCTACTCTCCCTGGCGCTAAATTAGATAACACATGGAAATTTTCTGCCACTTTGTACGGACTGTAGTGCTGAAGCAGAACACCTCCAGATCCGACCCGAATCGTCTTCGTATGTGCCAGCAAATAGGATATAAGTATTTCAGGTGAAGCCCCTGCTAGTTGATCCGTGTAATGATGTTCAGACAGCCAAAAACGTAAATACCCCCATTTTTCAGCATTTTTGGCCAAATTTACTGTTTCTTGCAAAGCTTCCGCCGCAGAGGTTTCCGGAAAGATAGGGCTTTGATCTAAAATGCTAAGCTCATAACTCATTTTTCTTCCTCCTATTTTCATTTCATACTTTTTCAGTATGAATAGTTCACATTAATTAGGATTAATCCTATCACCTAAATCCATCCATCGGCAATAGTTTCCATGATAGAAAAAATATAATATATTGATAGAAAATTTTAATGAAAACAATTTTTTACTACATACTAAATCCCCCATCTGTGATGGTCTGACGGGGGATTTAGGTCTATGCCATGATTAATGACCGTTATAGTCAGGGATTGCCTTGAAGAACATTCTTTCAAACAGTTCTTTCTCATCAGTAGTCGGTTCAAGAATTCCCTGCTCTTTTTGTTCTTTAATGAAGAATTTTACACTTTCCTCTGCTGTAAGCACACCAGGTTTCCAATGATATCCGCCAATCAGTTTTCCTGCTTCTTGAGCATCTACAGGAACATGTTTTGCATCTGCTACGATATGTCCCGCTTCACCTGTATTGTGACCTACCCAGTCTGCAGCTTTCAAAAGTGCTCGTGTTAAAGCAGCTGCTGTTTCAGGATCTGCTTTTGCCAGTCGTCCGCTGATGACAGAGTAGCAGCAATATCCAGATTTAAATGGTTCGTCATGAGCATTGCTCAGCAAGCGGTGAAATTTTCCTGTGTCAAGTGCCTTTTGGGCAGCCGGATCCCATGTAATAAATGCATCAATTTCCCCTTTTTCTGCTGCTGTGGCTAGCTGCGGACCAGGATATACTTTCCACTCAACATCTTTTTTTGGATCAATGCCCGCTTTCTTTAACTGAATAGTTAGAGTAATTTGCGGTCCTCCCCCTATTAAATCGATCCCGATTCTTTTCCCTTTCAAGTCTTTAATTTCTTTAATACCTGAACTTTTCAAAGTTGCAGCTTGAATACATCCCGCATGCAAACCGCCGGTCAGCTTCACATCCAGTCCTTGTTCAATTGGTTTAAACCAGGCGAAATTCCCGACAGTCGCGTCCACTTTTCCGGAAGCAATTCCATTTTTCAGCGTTTCAAAATCCATTTTTACAAGCTCTACATCCAATCCTTCTTTCTCGAAGAAACCTTTTGTTTCTGCTGAGAATATCGGTGCTTCACATGGAGAAGTACCTGCGTGGGCTAAGGTTATTTTTTTGATTTTTTTATCCCCTTGTTGCTGATCACCTTGTGCAGTGGTTTGTCCAACATTCCCCCCGCTGCTTTGTTGTTCAGATTGACATCCTGAAAATACACTTATTCCAACAATCAGTCCTGCTGCAAAAAGCAATTTTGTCTTTTTTGATAATGTGTTTTTCATTTTCCTCTCCTATCCTCCCATTCTAAATTTTTTCGGTAAAATGATAGATTAGCCCTGATAGAATCGAATCGCCCCCCTGCCTTACTAAGATTCAAGAATTTTTATATCAAAGACCGGAGTTCGGTCTTAGCAAACTAATCAAAAAATTCGAAATAATCAAATAACTATGTTGACATCCTCTCAAACTAAATTTATAGTAAACATATCTGAATAATATAATTTAGACAAGGAAGTGGATAATTGATGAAAAAATCCATTCAAATCTTTCTGTTTAGCATATTTTTCCTTCTCATTGGCTTCACGATATACTCTCAGCTCTTTTCAAATCAGAACGATGAAAAAAGAGCATCGGGACAAACAGAACAAAAGGAATACCCGGATATAGGATACTTAGCTCCTTCCTTTTCCTTAAAAGGACTTGACGGTAAAACCCATGAGCTCAAGGACTATCTTGACAAGCCCGTTGTTCTTAACTTTTGGGCCTCCTGGTGTCCGCCTTGTATCGAGGAAGCACCCAATTTTGTCAAGTTGCACAATGAATACGGCAAGAATGTCCATATTTTGACTGTCAACTTGACCTCTATAGATGATTTACAAGCTGCAAAAATCTTTGCGGAGGAGTTTGGATTTGTTTTTCCAGTGCTTCTTGATGAAGATGGAAGTGTGGCAAAACGATACCACATCAAGCCCATTCCAGCTACATTCTTCATTAATCAAGAAGGAACCATTGTCGACGGAGCATATGGCGGACTTACCTGGTCCGATTTAGAATCCCGAACCAAAGAATTAATCCAAACGGATTCTTCTGCATAGATAGCCTTTACGGCTGTCTTTTTATTATTGGATTGTAAATTGGAATGTTTGCATTTGGTGCGAATACAAAGTACTTACATGGGCAATGAGACTGTAAGTTCCTGCCTCTGAAAATTGTCCTTTAAGAGTATACGTTCCCTTAGAATCGGATTTTGTATTCATAAAAAGTGGTTCATTTAGTCCTTCCTTCCAAATTTCAAACACAACCTCTGCATCTGTAACAGCTTTCCCCTTAGATGTTACTTTTACTGATAACGCAGCAGCCTCATTAACCTGAAGCTCTTTTGGATTCGTTGAGAATTCCATTGTTAGATCTGTTCCGGTTTCGGCCATCCCGCTCTCAACAGGCTCTGTAAACTTATCTTTTTTTTGTAAATCACCCGATGCTTTATTTTCAGAACAACAAAACAAAAGGACACTTAACGAACATATAACGAAAAAAGCGAAAATTAATTTTATTTTTTTCATGGGTGAAACCTCTTCAATTTTTGATTAAATGGTATATTCCGGTTGCGGTATGTCAGGGACAATATGCAAAGTTTCCAATATTCTTGATCTATACTCAAAAAACTCAACACTGTTTCTCAATCTTGGGCGGGGCAAATCAATTTTGATAATTTCTTTGATTTTAGCCGGCCTTGGCGTCATGACGATAACACGGTCGCTTAAATAGACTGCCTCGTCAATATCATGGGTGACGAAAACCATCGTTGTTCCCCGTTCTTTCCAAATGCGCAAGATTTCATCCTGCAAATTCATTCTTGTAAATGCATCCAATGCACCAAGGGGCTCATCAAGAAGGAGGACCTTAGGATGATTAACAAGGGCTCTTGCTAATGCCACCCGTTGTGCCATCCCTCCCGAGAGCTGATGAGGATAAACTTTTTCAAATCCTTTTAATCCAACCAAATCAATAAATGTATCTACTTCTTCTTTTTTGTTCTTCAGAAGTCCCCTTGCCTGAAGGCCTGTTGCCACATTATCCCACACTGTTTTCCATGGAAACAGGGTAGGATCCTGAAATACAAGGCCGCGGGAATAATGAGGACCCTTAATTTCTTCACCATCTAAGGCTATGCTCCCCGTTGTAGGGTAATCTAAGCCTGTGATAAGGCGTAATAATGTAGATTTCCCACATCCGCTTGGACCGATAAGAGAAATAAATTCCCCTGGTTCAATATCTAAATTCACTTGATTTAACGTAACGATTTTTTGTTTTGCATTGTCTTCAAATATTCGTGACACATTGTGAATAGAAATATGTCCACCTTTTTCCGATCTTACCATTTCATCATCCCCTTCTGATAAATCAAGATGCGATCTCTGATTTTAAAGAATATTGCAATAATACAGGAAAATAAAACTGCCATAATCAACAATGCTGCGTACACCTTGTAATATTCCGCCCATCCTTGTGCCCATTGTATATACCATCCCAGTCCTGCCTTAACCCCAAGCATTTCAGCAACAATTAAGGTGACGAATGAAACTCCAAGCCCCATAAACAGCCCTACAAAAATAGATGGGAAGGCCGATGGAATAGCTACCCGAAGAATTAAGTATCTTTCATTTGCCCCAAGTGTTTTTGCAACTTCAAAATAGGAATTGCTTACGCTTGCAACACCAGTCCATGTCATAATAGAAACAGAAAACCATGTACTTAGCGCAATCAAGAATGTACTTGCCGAAAAACTGTTTGGAAAAACAACCAACACAACAGGAATCCATGCAGTTGCTGGTACCGGTCCGATTAAACGCAAAAAAGGATTTACCCAATAACGGAATTTTTGATACCAAGCCAGCAGAATACCTGTTATGAAACCGACCAATGCCCCGATCAAATACCCGATAAATAAAAGTCTCAAGGAATGAAGAGTACTAATAGCCAGTAAACCTTTATCTTTAATGATTGCTTCAAAAATCTTAACCGGTGATGGAAAAAAGGGCATCGGCAAGAGATTCAATTTTTGCGTAATGATCTCCCAAACAATTAAAATCACAAACACAAAAGTTAAAAATGGAGATTTGTTCTCCAGCCAGTTAAAAACTGATTTATTAGAAAAACCAACGGCAATCAAAACAATAGACAAAAATAAAACAATTAATAAAAGCCAGCTATATTGAGTCTGCACAGAGATGATCTGTTTATCAGGCAAAAATTGATGTTGAATAAGCGTGATGATGATAACAACTGGTAGTAAAGCGACTTTCGTTTTTTCCCTAATGGATAAAGGCTTTTTATCCTCTGTGTTCAAGGAAATTTTTTCAACTGCTTCTACATTCATTTGTATCCTCCTTTTTTTCTTGTAATGGATAACATTTGGATCACCTTGATGATTATTTTTTTACGGATCCTCATCTCCTTTTACAAAAATTATTCCTATTTTTCAGGTACGAATAATTTGTTTTAGTCGATTTTTAGACTTATCCTATCATCAAATCCTTTGAGTAGCAACATATTCCATGATAGAAAGAATTTTTGTTTACCAAAAAAAAATCTATTAATCTCGCAAAAAACGTTTAATAACGTTGTTTTTAAAACCAATCTGAAAGATCTGTTTTAAATAAAAGAACTGCAACAGGTAAAATGGTTAACAAGCCTGAATGTTAGCTGCGGAAAAAAATGATAAAAGTGAGAGTTTTCTAGTGGAATGAAAGCGAAACAACATAAGGGCATTGTACATGATCTGGATAGTTGAGGAGTCAAATGCAGTTAAATTATCATTAAGGAAATAGTTCAATGTTAATAAGAATCATAGCTTCTCTGGCATGATGCTTAGTATGATACAATATGGAATTAGTCTAACGAACCGCATTATACTGAAACCTCTTCAGATTTTTTAATAGTCTCATAGCAATTAACAAGAAATTTAATTGATTTCTCAGAAGAATTATAAAAACCCCCGCTCTTGTCCATGATTATCTCACGGATCCCGAGCAAAAAACCCTTTTGGTAAAGATCAATTGCTAATATGAAGACTAATTGAGAGAACACAAGAATTAAGGAGGAGCCTGAAAAAACGTTCAAATATTAATGAAGGAAATCAAAGGCATAAAAAATGAAATGCAAGAAACTAAAAGTAATCTTAAAAATGGAGAATCTCAACTTAACGAAAAACACAAAACTGGCAAAAACCATTTACTCATTAACTTTCGCTAGGGGGTAGCGGACACTATGCTTGAGGTTTCTATCATATGTGTAAATTCGCTGCTAAATTAAACTTGATTGAATAAGCTGTCAATTCTTTACGTGTGTAATCAACACAACTTAAATTTGCCTCTCCTTTTGTACCAATTTTTACCTAAATCAGTATTTGTGAAATGCAGCTTCATTTTCTAATCTCGAAAGGAAATTCTCACAAATTTCCTATTTCCCAAATATAATCACCACTCTGAACAAAATTAATGGTAATATATTGAATATTGCAGCATGTTTATTTTACATTTTAGCTACTGCACTATTTATCGCAATAAGAGGCAGGATACTGCCACTCTAATTAGAGTAAACGAAAATCAAGAAGCAATAAATAGACAATAAAAGGTTTGTTTCACTTTTCTCATAGTCACAGCAAAATCGTGATGCTCATCCAATAGCGAAACATTTTAAAAACATGGCTTGTACTCTATATAACACCTTGTCAATGAATCTTTGGCATTTTTCTCGATGGATGGCAAGCGGTTGAAGTCTAGACTTGCCGCTATTTTTGTATTATCAAAAATTGAGGTGCTTGTCTCGTTTTTTTGTGCACATTTTCACAAATAAATTCAGTTTGACTTGTTACATTAATTTTTGAAGCAAGGTTTCACTCATATTTTTTACACTTTTTCAACAGTGCCTTGCTTGTAATACTTGAACTTTGTTATTTTTTCTGTTCTTAAACAAACCGTGCCTTCATTACATCTGTCAATTTCCCAGCCGGTTGTAATAGGAATTGGCAGATTTCTCGGAGTATTTATTCGCGATTTTGCCTTACATGTTTGTAACCAGTAGGGCAGGAAAACTTGAATTAAATAGTTTATCTATAGGTTTATTTGATCATAATAACGGAAGTAAGGAAAATGATTTGAACATTTTTCCTTTGTATCATTCGACAAATTGAACGCCTAAATTTGTCGTTTTATACAAAAAGAAATTGAAATATAGTATGATAAAATTTATTCAAATCTAAATGTAAGCGTCACAATTTGATTATCAAGAGGAGTTGCGGGGAATAATAACTTAAATTTTTCGATCATAAAATCTGACATATGATGACCTTCGCAACAGAACATTGAAAGGGATTTCATTTATAAACTTAAGGAGGAGCGATCATGGAAAATCAGCTGCAAAGAGGTTTAAAAGAAAGACATATTACTCTGATTGCATTAGGTTCTGCAATTGGAGTCGGGCTGTTTTTAGGATCTTCAAGCTCGATCAAGCTGGCAGGTCCCGGTATAATGTTATCCTACCTTTTCTGTGGAATCATTTTATTTTTCATTTTAAGAGCGTTAGGAGAAATGGCTGTCCATCATCCCGTTGCCGGTTCATTCAGCCAATACGCCAATGATTATCTTGGTAATCTGGCAGGATATATTACAGGGTGGAATTATTGGTTTGTATGGGTCATTACTTGTATGACCGAGCTGACAGCCGTTGGAATCTATATGGAATTTTGGTTTCCGGAGGTTCCGCGATGGATTTGGATTCTGGCAGCATTAATCATCATGATGAGCTTTAACTTTCTTCAAGTCAGTGCTTACGGTGAGTTGGAATTCTGGTTTGCCCTAATCAAAATTATTGCGATTATCTTTATGATTATTATTGGCTTAGCCATGATTTTGTTCGGATTCGGCAATAACGGAGTTCCTACAGGAATCAGCAATTTGTGGGAGCACGGCGGTTTTCTTCCTAACGGTCTTGAAGGTGTCTTAATGTCATTTCAAATGGTTATGTTTGCCTTTCTAGGAATCGAAATGATCGGCGTAACAGCCGGTGAAGCAAAAGATCCTGAAAAAACGCTGCCTAGAGCCATTAATTCTACTTTACTTCGTATATTAATTTTTTATGTGGGTGCGCTGTTTGTCATTTTGTCCATTTATCCGTGGAATGAAATCGGGACAAGTGGAAGCCCCTTCGTTTTAACCTTTGACAAAATCGGTATCCCGGCCGCAGCAGGCATTATCAACTTTGTCGTTTTAACCGCTGCCCTTTCCTCCTGTAATACAGGAATTTTCAGTTCGGGACGCATGTTATACAACCTTTCCCATAATGGACAAGCTCCGAAGGCATTTGGCACATTAAACAAAAAAGGCGTTCCTTTTAGAGGGGTTATGGTTACATCAGCCGTTTTATTATTAGGAGTTCTGCTTAACTATTTAGTACCGGCTCAAGTATTTACTTGGATTGCATCTATCTCAACATTTGGCGCTTTATTGACTTGGTTTATTATTTTATTAGCACAATGGCGATTCCGAAAATCGATTACACCTGAACAACAAAAAAATATCAAATTTAAAACCCCGCTATACCCGTTATCCACTTTCATTGCAGGGGCGTTTCTCATATTTGTCGCAATTCTGCTCGGCTACTATCCAGACACAAGAATCGCCTTAATAGTCGGTCCGCTTTGGGTTGCCATTTTAGTCATTGCATATTACGCTGCCAACTTGAATAAAAGACAAAACGAAGCTGAAGTGAAAGAGACTTGATCGTTTTGGACAGCGGTTCGCTATCGAATGTCTTACTTTTAAAAATGCGGTTTACAATTTTCTAACCGCCTGATCAATCGTTAAGAGGCCCCCATCTCTGATAGGGGTTCTCTTTTCGTTTTGATCTGGTATCTTTCGAAAAGGAGTCTATATTTTCAAACGATCTTTCAAGCTGCATTTAAAACTTTTTAAGGGGGACTGCAAATTTTTGAATAGTTCAATTACATTTATTAGGTTTACAGGCTATTAGCCATAATAAAGCCGAGGAAGCGATGACACTTGGAACAAATTATTCAATACCTGCAACACTTAATTCCATCATTTCGGAACGATACTGTCTAAATGTTGACGAACAGCCTCTTCGGTCATTTCGCCGGTAATTTTATCCACGATTTCTCCCTTTTCATTAATGAGAAAAGTAATCGGAAGGGTTTGAACTTTGTATAGATCGGCTGTATCTCCTTTCCAATCCAACAAAACGGGAAAACTCAATCCTTTTTTAGATACGAATTGATCCACTAATATTCTTGATTCACCTACATCAACGGCCAGAATTTCAATTCCTTTATCTTTATATTCTTTATAAGCCGATTCCAAATACGGCATTTCTTTTTCACAAGGAGGACAATAGGTTGCCCAAAAGTTAAGCAGAACCCCTTTTCCTCGATAATCTTCTAAATTGACTTCATTCCCTTTTAAATCAATTAAAATAAAATTAGGAGCAAGGGTTGTTCCAGTTGAAGCAGTTGCTCCTTTGTCCTTAATAAAATTACTATAAATTGCGTAACCAATTCCTAAAACTAATATGGAAGTGATGACCCCCCGTATGAATAGCACCACCTGTTTTCTTTTATTATTCATTTAAATAGTCTGACTCCTTTCACTCCGTTAAATGAAATGAGAGAATGGGCATTTCATGAAGGCCTTGATAATCGACATGAGCAATCACTTGATGTTCACCTGGCTCAACAAATTTCACATCTAATTGATATATTCCATCTTCGTTTGGCTCAACAGGCAATCTGCCGAAAGATACTCCATTTTCGATCACTTCAAACGTAACTTTGGCTTCTTTGCTCACATTTTCAGTCCCGTATGTCACTTTTGAAGTAAATGTCACTTTTTCATTCAGCTGAATCTGTTTTGGATCACTTTCTAATGTCACTTTTAATTCTGGCTCTTCACTATTTTTTTGTTGATTAGCTGAATTGGAACATCCAGCCAGCAATAGCATGAACAGAACAAGAACCGTAACTATTATTCGCATCATACTACTCCTTTATGGAACGAAGACTCTTCCTTTTCTCATCAGCGCATTGCCGGGAAAAAGAAGAGTCTTACAATTATTATTTTTTTAATTGGCTTCATTTTTTAAATTTGTCCAGAACAGCAGACGCTTTTTGATTTTTTCAAAAACGATCATGGTAATCAGAATGACAATACTATTAAAAATAATTCCTGCCAGAACTAAATCATATTGAGTAAAATCGGTGTAATACTGTATAAAGCGACCCATTCCTGATTCAGCACCAAACATCTCTACCATTATTAAGACAATAAACGCGAATGCGAGAGATGTCCCGACTCCATTCAAAATTAACGGCGAGCTTGCTGGAAGAATCATTTTCAAAAACAAGTCTTTTCCCTTCAATCCGATTGTTTTTGCATTGTCCCAGTATGGTTTGTCTATTAAAAGCACCCCTTGAATCGTGCCGAGAAAAATAGGCCAAAACGTTGCAATGAATAAGATAAAAATCGAAGCCGATTTAAAAGATGGAAACAATGCAATTGCATACGGAACAAACAATGTCGGCGGAAGCGGGCTGAAAGTCTGGAAAAACGGCTCTAAAATGGCACGGAATCGATGATGCAAACCAAAGTATAAACCGCCGCCAATCCCTAATACGAGCGATAACACAAAACCAGGAACTAATAACCCCATTGAACTGACAAACCCTTGCAACAATTCCTTAATGGCTTTCACAAACGCCATGACAACAATTTCAGGAGATGGAAAAATAACTGGATCAAGCAATTCAGTGAAATTTGTAATGTAAATCCATAGCCCAAGAAGGGCTACGGCGATCAGAGTTGAATAAATATAAACATGTAAAAACTTTTTCACAGTATCTCTCCTCCCCTATAAATTTTGTTTTTTAAATCTTTCTAATACCTTTTTGTAATATTCATCATTTGGATTTTCTTTAATTAGTTCGTCTAATGCCTGTTCATAAAAAGTCAGATTCAAATGAGAATTAACATCGATTTTCTTAGCATCCTCTTCTTTCACGTATCCAATTTTTATCATTCTTTCCCACACTTCTAAAGTTTCTTTTTTATTCGGATCAGCTGAGTTAATTAAATGCGGCTCATTAACAATTTCATTAATCTGCTCTTTAGGTAAATTTTTAAATCTGTCTAATGAAGCTTCTAGATTTTTTTCAGGGCTTTCCAATTTCACACGTTCAGCTTTAATGAGAGCCTTCATAAATTTTTTATAAGCAATTGCTTGATCATCTGAAATCTCGCCTCTTACCGTCACACGGCAGCAGGCAGCATTTTTATCCAGATCATTAATCCATAGAATAGGAGCTAAACCTAATTTCAATGTTTTTGTTAAATGAGCTGTACCCGATACCCCGACATCAATTTTTCCTGTTTTTACAGCCTCAAGTATGGCAGACAACGTTTTAAATTCTACAAATTTTACATCCTTATGGATATCAATGCCTGCTTTCTGAAGCTCCGATTTAAAGTAAACATCATTCGTATGCAAAGGTATAGAACCTATTGTTTTTCCTTTAAAATCTTGTAACGTTTTATATTCGTCCTTATGTTCTTCTTTTACAACAATCGGATGTCCACCTTCCATATGACCGCCAATCAGCTCAAAATTTGAACCTTGGGCAATAAAATTCAGCGGAGCAGTTGAACCGAAAGTTAAGCCGATATCAATTTTTCCTGCCTGCAATGCATTTAATCCGTCTGCTGAACTTTGAAATGGCACCATTTCCACTTTTAAATTCTCTTCTTCAAAAAATCCTTGATCGATGGCAATATCCGCAAGAGGTGCACCATATATTGAACCATAACCAACTTTTAACTCATATGTTTTTTCGTTATCCTTCTCTTCAGCTTTTTCACTTGATGATGCATTTTGTTTTGATGCTGCTTCATTTGCAGTTTCTTTGCCGCCGCAAGCGGATAAAACTAAAATAGCTGATAAACCAATCCCGATTAGCCAATTTTTCTTTTTCATTTTTTTCCTCCTCTAATACACTCCAACTATATACTCTAAAAATTCATGTGTCTTTGTAATTTTTACAGATTTTAAGACATTATTTTGAATGGTTTAAATTCCTGAACCATCCACAAGAGCTTCCTTACTTTCCTCTAATTTGTCGAAAATGCCTTGGTTCATGACACCTAAAACATAATCTCTGAATTTTACAAATTCTAAGCTTTGATATAGCTGTTTCCGATTTCTCGGCTTAGGAAAAGGAACGTCAATCACTTCCGCAATTCTCCCTGGCGGCCCCGGGGTAAACATGACAATGCGGTCCGCTAAGAAAATCGCTTCTTCTGCATCATGTGTGACAAACACAATGGTTCTCTGCTGTTCCCTATTCACTTGAAGAATTAAATTTTGCAAATGTATTCTTGTCAACGGGTCGAGTGCCCCGAATGGTTCATCCATGAACATCAAATCTGACCCTATTGATAATGCTCTCGCAATCGCCGCTCGCTGGCGCATCCCGCCGGACATTTCCCCTGGATATTTATCAACAGCATGACTAAGCTGAACTAATTCCAAATAACTTTGGGCCAAGTGTTCTAATTCCTTTTTTGTTTTTGATTTTTTCAGCTTTTGCCTTAATGCCAGAATGACATTTTCTTTCGCTGTCAGCCAAGGAAATAGCGAGTAGTCCTGAAAAACAACAGAGCAATCTGGTATAGAGTCAGTAAGTAATTGATTATTGACCAAAATTTCTCCTTTATTAGGCCGGGACAATCCGATTAGCAATCGTAGAAGTGTACTTTTTCCCGAGCCGCTCGGTCCCATAAAGACGATAAATTCTCCTTCTTTTATCGTTAAATTAATATCTTGCAGGATTTCTAAGCCGTCGTACTCAAAATAAATGGATTTAACTTCAATTTTATTTTGGTCTGCGATTTCCTTTTGCTCTGCGCTACGATTAAGAACCATTGCCATTTTTGATCCACTCCCTCAGTTGATTTTGAATTTTAAAATTACTGATTGTTCTTTGATCCCTTCCTTTAACTGCTAACTAACCAATTTTACAAACAGCTTCACTTTCACAATTTCGTTTTCGACCTTTGAATTCCGCAGTCAGTTTGCCCCGCCAAACCGCACTTCATTTTCACGATTTCGTTTCCAACCCTGTCCTCCTTTTTCCTATAATTCTTCTTTTTTTAACAACGGTCTGAAGTTTGCAGAAATTGGCGACTTCTTTTTCACGGTAAACCATGAGTAAATGAAACTGACCACACATAAAGCAAGAACAATCCAAGGAAAATAGCTTACCGGTTCCGGCTGACCGGGCTGCACCATCGCCCAAATAGGGATAAGAATACTGAGCAAGCCTAATGATGGAAACAAATATTTTTTATGAAAAGGCCATTTTTCTTTTTTATAAAATATCATTAGCATTGCATAAATATAGTTAGAATTTTCTGTTAATTATTTTTTGTGAATTTGTTCCAAAAAGACAAAACCTAAAGAAAGGTGGCACTGCCCATTTGGTAAATATATACAGTTAAACCAGAGCGACAACGACAAAAGGGAGATTATGGACTGGCTCGCCCATCAAATTTTCGCAACCAAACATAAGCTGGTTTCCACAGAGCTCTCTTTAACCAACGAGTAATTCGAAGTAGGGATTTCTTACTTTTCATCTCCAATTGAATGAGAACATGTAAGCAATACGTGATCAGGGCTAAGAAAATTTGATTTTGAATAGCTGTTTCACTCATTCCATAAAAGTGCTTAATTTCTACGTGTTGCTTGAGCCATTTGAAAAAGAGTTCAATAGCCCAGCGAGATCGGTAAATATCACTTATCTCTTCTGGTTTTAAATCAAATCGGTTGGTGATGAAACGAAGTAAGTTCCCTTTTGTGTCCATAACTTCTAGTAGACGAAAGACATTTTCAGTACGATTTTGTGTGGTACCAATGTAGACCATTTTATCGGATAGAACGTGACAATCATCAGGAAGTGAAAATGTATAGACTTCACGAATGACTGCGTTTTTCTTCAGTCTTGAAACGAAGAAATAGCCATCATCTGTCATCCGATCAAAACGTTCATAGTCCACATAACCGCGGTCAAACACATACATGGCTTCTTGATCATCCACTAGGACTTCGAGTTGATTTCGGTCATGTTCTTTTGCTGTCGTAATCACTGCTTTTTCAGGATAGACGGTGTCTTTATCCATGAAAACAAGCCGTAAGTGTAGCTTTACACCAGCTTTTGTTTTCCGGAATTTTGCCCATTTATAATTGGTCAAGTTCAACGGGAGTGTACTTGAATCAATGATTTTCAGTGGCATATTCTTTCCGTTTTGATAATGGTACCGTTGAATTTTCCAAACAAGATCCAAGAACAAATTTGCAAGAATTAGTGGGTGGATCTGATTGTTTTTTCGGGATAGCTGAGAGGCACTTATCGATTCAAATCCGAGTGCTTTTTGAAGATCTTCGTCTACAAGTGCATCACTCATTTCCTCTAAGCTCTTAAATTCGAGCAGCTGGGCTACCAATAAAAGTTTAATATAGGCTTCTGTTGTCAGCTTTTTTGTGTAATAGTCCTGTTTCAATTCTTTGACTTGTTCGCTAAGTTTTTGAATATTTATGGGTGAAACCCATTTACCAAATGATGAAATTAGTGTATTCTTGTCCATAAAGGTTATCCTTTACGATTGGATTTGGGCAGGAACCACCTGTACTTCCATTGTAAAGGATTTTTTTGTTTCGAAATCAATAAAAAATTGAACATTCTTAGTATTTTGAATCATCAGATTTAATTACTGCAATGCTAGTGATAAAATATAACTGCAAGATTTAATAAAGAATAAATGAGCAAGAGCGGGATCGTGCCAATTGTACTGAGATAACCGAATGCAGTTACCCATCCTTTACTAAGCAAACCAATTAAAATCGCAGCCAACATTCCTAAGATAAAAAGAAGTGTCAGTGTGCCGATAGGCGTCCCCCATTTTGAAACCCTTGATAATTTTCTATAAATTAATCCTTCTCGAGCTGAGTTAAACGCAATTCGGGAGAAGCCGTTCAAGCAGGCGATGGTCATTCCAAGTATGCTAGTGAATCCTGCAATAATAGCTAATACAGAAAAGCTGCCTAAATACTGATTAGAAAGATCAATAAACGGATTAGTACTTTTAACTAAATCATCAATTTGATTCGAAAATCCTTGAATGATACTATAATTGACAAATATATAGAAGACCGACATGATCGCAATGCTTACGAGAACTGCACGAGCAGTATTTCGTTTTGGATTATCCGTTTCTTCTGCCAAAGCAGCTGAGTTTTCAAAGCCAATAAACAAATAGATCGCAAGCGGAAAGGCTAAGCTAAGTCCTGCTATGCCATTCTGAATTGAAGAAAATGCAAAAGGCTTTAAAGATAACGGCGCTGGCGGATGCAATAAAACTAACACTGAAACGAAAACAAGCACTGCTACCTCAATGAATAATGCCACCGCAGCAATTTTAGTCGAACTATAAATTCCCACCACTGTAATGGCCCAAACGATTAAACCTAAAATAATAGTAGGGACGATCCAATGAATGTGAATGTTATATAAGGCTAGTGAATCAGATGTCCATCCCCCAAGCTCAATAAAAGCTGAGCCTGCTAAAAAGATAGTACCGATTAAAAAAACAAGTGAAGCTGTAGTGCCGACAATATCACCAAAAGTCATACTAATATACTTGATGAGCGATCCGCTGCTAGGATGAATTTTTGAAAAATTTGTTAAGCTGAGCCCAACCATTGTGATCGCTACTGTAGCAAGTAAGAGTGTTAACGGAGATCCAATTCCCGAAGCCGCAAATATAACTGGGAATCCATAATATATTGCTGCCGCTGGAGCCATTTGCGCCAGCGTAGAACTTATGGCATCAAAAGCAGTTAGTTTTTTCTTTGGTTTCAGCTGGATTTTTAAATTTTCTTCCATTTCTCCACCTCCTCATAGATTTTATTCAAAAGTAGTTTTTAATAGGGTTTCAAACTTGCGCCTCAATAGGCTGCGTCATTTTTTCCTTATCCCGTACGAAAGGGTAACGGAATCCCCCTTCCGTCGAAATAATGTAAAATTCGATCGGACACTTGCTTTTGTGTACCTATAAGCGCCGTTAAATTAGATTTCAATTTTATCCAAGATCGTTTTCCGAGCTTCTTCTCAGAGCTTGCATCTCCATTGCATAAAATCGCTGGGCTTCTTAACCAGCATATCTTTCATTTCAGCATCTTTTCTAGCGGCAGAGATGCGCTGTTCCAAGCTTACTTGAATGAAGTTTGACTTGATGAAGCATTTTATTCATTTCTCCTTCCCAAAATATAATTATTCATATATATTTAGTGGAATTTTTGAGTAAAAATCTCGGTAAAATCTATACTTCTCAGTGTAATTATTTTTTCTGCAACAGGCGCCCGAGGTTTCGATATTTTGCACCTATATGATTTTCTGATAAACGAGAATTTCCTTTTCCAAATAATTTCTCTCGAAGAGTTCCTTCTTCATAATCTTTTTTCAACAAACCTCGTTTCTGAAGTTCAGGCACTACGAGATCCACAATATCCTTAAATGTTCCTGGTGTAATTGCATAAGCCAAGTTAAATCCATCAATATCAGTTTCATCAATCCATTCTTCAAACGTATCAACAATTTGTTCAGGTGTTCCAACTATCACTGGTCCCATGCCGCCAATGCCTGCGAAATTTGCCAGCTCGCGAACGGTCCATTTCTTATTTGGGCTTGCCTTTGTTAGTGATTCAAGCATGGATCTAACGGCATTTGTCTCAATGTACTCAATTTCTTGATCAGGTTCATATTTAGAGAAATCCACTCCCGACCAGCCGCTCAGCAAGGAAAGCGCTCCTTCATAACTGATATATTGGGATAAATCCTCATATTTAGCCCGCGCCTCTTCCTCCGTCCGGCCAACAATTACCGTCATTAATGCAAACACTTTAATGCTTTGAGGGTTTCTTCCCAATAAAGCTGCCTGAGCTCTTAAATCCTTGACATATAAAGTGATCGCTTCCTTTCCAGGAGCAGAAATAAAGGTGCATTCTGCATGTTTAGCAGCAAATTGACGGCCTCTAGTTGAACCTCCAGCCTGATACAAGACAGGAGTTCTTTGCGGCGACGGTTCACATAAATGTATACCAGGCACATGAAAATATTTACCGTGATGGTGAATTTCATGAACCTTTGTCGGATCTGTAAAAATTCTTTTTTCTTTATCTTTTATGACCGCATCATCTTCCCAGCTGCCTTCCCATAATTTATAACAAACTTCGATATACTCTTCCGCAACATTGTATCTTTCCGAATGGATAAATCGATCTCCAATATCAATATTTCTTGTCCCGCTTTCTAAGTACGAAGTCACAATGTTCCAAGCAATCCTTCCTTTTGTTAAATGATCCAATGTGGACATCCTGCGTGCAAACGTGTAAGGATGTTCAAATGTTGTCGAGCATGTAATTCCAAAACCTAAGTGTTGCGTTGCGTTCGCCATCGCCGAGACAAGCATCATCGGATCATTTACGGGCACCTGTGTCGCTTCACGTACTGTTGTAGTTTTATCTCCCCCGTACACATCATAGATCCCGATTACGTCAGCAATAAACAGGCCGTCAAACCGCCCTCTTTCCAAAGTTTGAGCCAATTCAACCCAATAATCTATATCCTTATAACGATACGACTGATCTTCAGGATGTACCCATAAGCCTGGTGATTGATGGGCCACACAATTCATATCAAACGCATTTAAATAGATTCGTTTTTTCTTCATGTTACTTACCTCAAACTCTCATTTTTTATTGGTGTTAAAAAGTTGCTGTTAAACAAAACAGAGACCCATTTCCAAGCTAAATTAAACTTGAAAAAGAGTCTCTGGTTGTCCAGTCAACTATCATTTATTTTTCAATGTTTATTCTATTTTAGAATAATTTGATGTAAAAGAAGGAGGCACCCCATTTCAAGATAAGTTTCAACTTGAATTGAGAGCCTCCGGTTTTCCAGTCAGCTTATTTAAATTTTCAAAATCTTTAATGAGATTTTAAAACCAATTAAACATATCTGTCAAGTTACTTTTATGAAATTTTTTTCTTGTATTTCTATCATAATTGCTTTTATTGATCCGATTTTTCTTCAGCATCGACTTTTTATAGTCTTTGTACAAATAATATTAAACAAAATAGATTAGCCAACTTGAACGAAGACACTGTATATTCACCTTTTAAGATATGTAAAAAAGCACTTAGTATGTAAACCAAGTGCCTCCAGTGTTCTGGTCGGAAATCCAATTATTCATATGCGAATAAATTAACATGCCAACTTTTTGTTGTCAAGATTATTATATTTTTATAGTTTAATATGTCGTTGTATCAGCATAAGGCGATAGAGGATTTCTATTTTCATGCAAAAGCAATAAGCAGTTTGCAGAAGGAACCTATCCCTCTAATGAAATTTTTTCTTGTGATTTATTCAACGAAACATTTGTGTCAAAAAATAAATTTAAAATCTTTTCACGTATTTTTACAAAATCACGGCTATTTCTGTCTCGCGGTCTTGATAAATAAACTGGAATCGTCTTTTGGATGCGGCCTGGTTTTTTGGACATGACAATCACCCTGTCACCTAATAACACAGCTTCATCAATATCATGAGTCACTAAAATCATAGTAACATTGGCCTGTTCTCGTATTCTTAAAATTTCATATTGCATTTGAATCCGGGTCAGTGCATCCAGCGCCCCAAAAGGTTCATCGAGCAAAATAATGCTGGGCTTTTTTACTAATGTACGCGCCAATGCAACCCGCTGAGACATACCGCCTGAAAGCTCTCCGGGCCTTGCTTTTTCGAATCCCTTTAATCCGACTAATTCAATATATTCATTCACTAGTTTTTCACGTTCAGATGCAGGCACTTTTTCAAGACCAAAGGCTATATTTTGCTTAACAGTCATCCAAGGAAACAGCCGATGATCCTGAAAAACCATGCCTATGTCGGCTCTTATACCTTTTATATTTTGATTATCAATGGCAATCGTTCCTTCAAAAGAGCTGTCAAGACCAGCAATTATTCGCAATAACGTACTTTTTCCGCATCCGCTGGATCCAACAATGGCCAAAAATTCGCCTTCTTGAACCTCTAAATTGATATCATCTAATACGTTTAACGTATTCTTTCCTTGATTAAATGATTTTGACAAATTAGTAATCTTTATTTTCGGTTTCGCTACCTGAAACTGAACGTTTTCCTTTATTGGCATGTAAGCAACCTCCTAAGATTTAATGCCTGCTTGCCAAGACAGGATGCGCTGCTGGATAAACTTAATAACAGCATCCATTGCGACTCCAATTATCCCAATCATGATCATTCCAATGATCATGGCATCGGGCTGGGAAAGCTCCCGGCCTTGTGTGATTCGGTAACCGAGTCCTGAATCGGAAGCAATCAATTCCGCAGCGACCACAGCCATCCAAGCCGCTCCTAATCCCAATCTAAGCCCAACAAATATAGAAGGCAAAGCAGCAGGAAAAATCACGTTAAATAACGTTCTTCTTTTGCTTACTCCCATCAGTTTTGACACTTCCAGAAATCCTTTAGGCACTCCTTCGATTCCTTGAATTGTATTTAACAGGATGGGGAAAAAGGCGCTTTTAAAAATAATAATGACTTTAGAAGTTTCACCGATACCAAACCAAAGAATAATGATCGGGATCCAGGCTAATGGCGGAATTACTCTGATCGCATTCAGAATTCCAGCAAAAAATTGATCGACTCTAGCAAATAAACCCATTAATACCCCGAATAGCAGACCAAAGAAAACGGCTAAGGAAAAGCCTTGCAGCATTCTTTTGACACTTGCCCATGAATCCTGCAAAAGGGTTCCATCCTCTATAAATTGAACGATTGTGTGGATAACCGTTTTCGGAGATGGAATTAGGTATGGTGCAATCAATTCACGTTCCGTCAAATAAATCCAAAGAAAAACAAGCAGGAGCGGCAAAACAACCGGCAAAATATAATACTCATACGTTTTTTTCATATCTAACCACCTCAGTTGCATAAACAGGATAGAAGGCTTTTAAGACAAAGCCTTCTACAAAAACTACTGATCTTTTAGCATCCAATCTTTTATGGCAAAATCTTTTTTAATCAATCCTTGTTTTACTAAAAACTTTTTCGTTCCTTCCAATAATTCCAACCCCTCTTTCGGGAAGTTCTCTTCTCGAATATTGTT
This sequence comes from Aeribacillus sp. FSL W8-0870, assembly GCF_037963755.1. Lineage (NCBI taxonomy): Bacteria > Bacillati > Bacillota > Bacilli > Caryophanales > Bacillaceae > Aeribacillus > Aeribacillus sp. FSL W8-0870. Next base: position 241,760 of record NZ_CP150165.1, on the reverse strand, counting down.
AAGAGGGAGGCTTTCCTTCACAACATCTAAGTCCTGTTTGGTCACTTCAGCCACATATTGATAAAATTCTTCTTGATGTTCTTTTAAATCTTTTACTGCCCTTTCACGGGTATCTGTCCATACTGATAAAAACTCCGGATTCTGTTCTAAAAATTTTTCTGACGCAATGGTGACAGATGTTCCGGTTAAATGCGGTGTCGTTTTACTTGCTTGGTGAAGCAAAGGAAAACCAAGTTTTACATGTTTTGGACCCATATATGTTGGAAATGCATATGCTTGAATATCGCCGCGCTCCAAAGCAGCAGCTGCTTCTGGCGGAAGTAAATGAACAATTTTTACATCTTCAAGCAGATTATTTTCTTCCAATAGACCTGTTAAATAACGAAACATATAAGATCCATTTGATGTTGCTACTGTTTTTCCTTTTAATTCCTCCAAGGAAGATACTCCATTTTTCTTATTAGTAACTAACCAAATATCTTGAAAAATATTAGCAAATCCTATTAATCTTGTTTTTTGTCCTGAGCTTCTCGCCAATAAAGCAGGTGTATCACCTAAAATTCCTACATCAATTTCTCCTGAAGCCATTGCTTCGTTTAGGTTAGGGCCGTTAGGAAAAGAAAAATATTCAATATTTGTAATTCCAATTTTCTTTAATTCTTCCTGCAAAAATCCTTTATTAAGCGCCCACCCTTCAGCTCCTGAAGCGGCAGGTTTGTCCTTGTCTTTGTTTCCGGTTGAGTTAATATATCCGAGCCTTAATGTTTTTCCTTTCTCCTCAACCCCTGCATTAGAATGATTCTCCGTTTCCGCATTTTTGTTTGTAGAAGTATTATTGGAACTGCACGCTGTTAAAAGTGCAAAAATTGCTATAAAGAATATGAAGGATTTTTTCTTTGATGATTTTCCCATTCTAGTCACACTCCGCTAGGCAAATAAAATTTATAAGCTGGGTCTTGGGCAGCGACCGGTTTTTGTCCCTTCTGCCATCCCATGTTTGTTCGATAACTTCCTACTAAACCTGTTGTTAATAATTCCTGCTCAGAAATTTCTACGGCCTCATCAGCGTTTGGAGCTACATAAAGTGCATCAACAGGGCAATACAATTCACACATATAACACGTTTGGCAATCATCCTGCCTTGATATAACGGGTACCTCTCCCTTTCTTTTTTCAAACACGTTAGTGGGGCAAATATTGACACAAAGATTGCATTTTACACATCGTTCCTCAAGCAGAACCTGTATCAATTTTCTTCCTCCTTATACAGTCTGGAAATTATGAGTATCAGCAGTCACTTTTATTTCGTCTAAACCGCTCGTGATCAGACGATGCTGCTGGTTTTCATCAATTTTAGGAAAATCAAGCCGTTTATGCATGCCTCGAGTTTCTTTTCGCTCTAGTGCTGCTGTGTACATCCAACGGGAGGTGGCTAACATTGCGGCTGCTTCCCGAACCCTTACGATGTTTCCTTTATTTTCCTTCAGACTTGTTTTTGCTTCATGCCATATTGAATGAAGCCGCTGCAAGGAGGCGGATAACTTTTCTTCTGTTCTAAACAAATTAATATCAAAAGGCATCACTTCCGCTTGAACATGCCGAATCACCTCATTTGCATCAAGGCCATTATGACTTGTGCGCTGTTCGTTTATTCCAATGACATGTTTTCTTGACAAGGTTCTATCCAGATTATTTCGATTAAAGGAAAGGGCATACTTCGCTGCTGCTTCCCCGGACCAATAGCCAGAGGAAATGGCCCATGCCGCATTGTAGCTTCCCCCTCCTGTAAATCCGCCGCAAATCAACTCTCTAGTCGCAGCATCACCTGCGGCAAATAATCCGGGAACTGATGTTGCACAAGTTTCATCAATAATCCGGATGCCGCCGGTGCCCCTTACTGTCCCTTCTAACCGTAATGTCACTTCAAAGCGATCCTCAAAAGGATTAATGCCCATTCGATCGAATTGAAGGAAGAAATTCGGTTGGGCAATTCTCATCCACTTTTGTAGCTCAGGGTTATCCTTCGCCTTATCCAGCTGTGCAAACACTTTTTTTCCTTTCTGCAATGTTTTGGCAATGATCGAACGCCCTTTATGTGAACCCGCCCCTTCAATAATGGTTCCATCTTCATAAGTGAAAGAAGCCCATTGATAAAAAGCTGTTTTTGTAATGGAAGAAAATTTTGGAGTAATGGCATATGCATTGGAAAATTCCATGCCTGAAAACTCAGCACCAGCTTCTGAAGCCAATAAGTACCCATCACCAGTTAATACATTGCATCCTAACGCCTTGCTTAAAAAGGCGCATCCGCCTGATGCGATAACGATAGAACTGGCTTGAACAGACCAGGTTTCTCCAGTTTGTGTATTGACGCCCGCAGCTCCGGCAACTCCATTGCTGTCATACAAAAGCTCCAGCGCAGGGCTGTGATCTAAAATTTTTACCTTCGATTTCACCAATTTTCTTCTCATCAATCTCATATATTCAGGTCCTTGAAGGCTTCTCTTATGTACTACGCCATTTTCATCTACTGGAAAAGGATATCCCCACTCAGCAAGCTGATTGACACTTTCATATGTTTGTTCTAGTACCCTTTTCATCCATTTCCGTTCAGAAAGAAACCCTCCTAAGGCTTCACGGCTTCTCATCGCTTCTTCTCTTTTCTCTTTAACAGGCGGTATATACCATACTCCATTGCCTGAAGGAGCCGTCGCCCCGCTAGTGCCGCAATAACCTTTATCCACCAAGATAACCGTTGCCCCGTTCTTTTTGGCTGATAATGCAGCCCAAGCGCCGGCAGGCCCTCCGCCTATAACAAGAACATCTGCTTTAAAACTTACATCATATATTTGATTGATTAATTTTTCAGAATGATTGAATGCCATTTTATCCATCCCCTTTTCATCATTTAAAATCGTTTTTACTTTTTTAAACTGAAATTCCCATAAAAAATGAAAAGAGACTTCCATAAAATGAAGGAAGTCTCCAGTCGTCTGGTCAACTCAGACTAAATCCCGTAATTTTCACTAATTGATCCACTTTGGAGCTGCTGTTTTCTGTAAAGCCAAACCTTTCCTTGCTGATGAGCTGCCCGCTTTCATACTGTCTTATTTCAAATTAAACATATTTATTTACTTTGGTTTTAACCAAAAAGAGCCGCTGTTCTCTATGTGACAGATGAAAATCTTTCTGCATCATCCTATAAGAGACATGATGGTTATCACCAATTAAAATCAAGCATTTTCACAATCCTCTTGTTGTCACCTCAAATTGTTTAATGAACCTGTTATTTCGCAACAGCCGATTTGATATCTCCTCCGAATGGGCTAAGGAATGTCTTCTGATGAGAAGTATCCTTTTTATCAATTGGAAGTTTCGGGAATAATAATTCCGCTGTTCTATAGGCTTCTTCTAAATGCGGATAGCCTGAAAGAATAAAGGTCTCAATGCCTAAATCAGCGTATTCTTTCATACGGGCAGCAACCGTATCAGGATCTCCTACTAGCGCCGTGCCTGCACCGGTCCGTACCAATCCAACACCGGCCCAAAGATTTGGACTCACTTCTAATCTTGTACGATCACCTTCATGCAAACTCGTCATTAAGCGCTGGCCTTCAGAATCCATCCGCTTAAATACTTTCAACGCCTGCGCAATAGTTTCCTCATCCACATGTTCAATGAGCTTATTGGCAGCTTCCCATGCTTCCTCTTCTGTTGGACGGACAATGACGTGCAGCCGGATGCCGAATTTTACTGTTCTTCCTTGGGCAGCAGCGTACGCCCGCATTTTATTGATTTTTTTCTCCACTTGTGCCGGTGGTTCTCCCCATGTTAAATAGACATCGATATGCTTTGCCGCCACCTTCATCGCAGCAGGTGAAGATCCTCCAAAATATAGCGGCGGATATGGTTTTTGAACTGTCGGGTATGGCAATTGCCCACCTCGAATTCGTAAATAGTCTCCTTCTAAATCAACTTCTTCTTCTGTAAATAATTGACGCCAAATGGTTAAAAATTCATCTGTTAACTCATATCGTTCATCGTGATCTAAAAACACACCTTCTCCTGCAAGCTCGACCGGATCTCCGCCAGCCACCACATTAATTAATAACCGACCGTCAGAAAATCGATCCAATGTCGCCGACATGCGTGCTGCAAAGCTCGGTGACATTAATCCTGGCCGCACCGCTACAAGATACTTTAAATTTTTTGTTACGGGTGCAAGCGTTGAAGCGACAATAAAGCCTTCTTCACATGTTTTTCCTGTTGGAATTAACACGCCGCTATAGCCTAAATCATCGACAGCCTGTGCAATTTGTCTGCAATAGTTATAGGTTGCAGGACGTGAACCTTCTTGATGATTTAATTGACGAAAGTCGCCATTTGTGGGAATAAACCAAAAGATTTCCATTTATAATTCCTCCTTGAATTTGGACGATTAAATATGTCTTGAGGTGCTTAAAATAAAAAAGGAGACTCCCTTAAAAATGAAAGGAAGTCTCCAGTGGTCTGGTGGACTAATGATTGTCATCACTTCATCAGCTTGCTATTGGACTTTATCATGTATCCATGCAAGATATGCTCAGATTTCCAATCAGTGATTATTTTGCTTCTTGTGCTGGTATGCTCTAAGGTTAAAGAATCGCCCAATTGATAAACAAATAAATCCAGATAGCTTTGCAAATTCGCTGTTCGACATGAATGAGATATTCCATTTCAAAGGGAACGGAACGTCTGAATGTATTTCCGAAAATTACGCAACCGAAACATAGTATTCCTAGTTGATTACTAGATATTATATAGCTTGGATTTTTGTTTTGTCAATAACCAATACGTGTTTTTTTAATGTTGCACAAGCAAAACGCAACAAGCCGAATAATCAATACGTGTTTTTTAAGGGAGAAAATGCACTTCTCCAAAAATACTTGGCGAATCGTATTAAAGTTTGTTTTGCCGGAAGCAATGTATGAGACTCAAAGAGTTAAACACTTATGACTCTTTCTCAATTGTTCAACTTGATCCTTTCATCGCTTCAGGAGATTCTCCTGTGTTTCTATTGCTCTTCCTTGAGCTAATGGGAAATAGAGCTACTGCCGTATCACCGATTTTTTAGATTCAAGTGTTAATGATGTTTTATCGAATGAAACAAAATTTCCTTTATGATTCACCGTTTCATTACAACGAGGAGAGCGTATTTTTCAAATCAAAATATCGTTCCGTGATAGAAGGAAGGACTAAAATGGAAGATGCAGTTTTTTCAATTTCGATCCAATTCGAACCTGTTACAATAATGTCATTATTTATTTGCACCTATCCAAACGGATAGTTTGCTTGTAATGTTATGAAAAATTTATAGAGAAAAGTACAACCGAAACCAAACAACAAAATTCCAGCAATAATCGAAACAGTCATTATTGCTTTTTTATTCATTGCTTTTCGTGTAACCGAAATGATAGTAAGAAGTATAATGTCATGTACCAATATTCCTGATAAGATTCCTGATGCAGTAATAAAAAAATCAGCTGTATTCGCTTGAGAAAATGAATCTGTCAGCACTACACCAAAAATTGATATCCAAAAAATTAAATTACTTGGCGAGATTGCAACAAGTATACCATTTCGATATGTTTTTCCAATCGATTTATAAGTTGGTTCGCCAATCATTGTCATATCGTGATTTGCATTTTTTATCGAATCATAGGCTAAATAAAATAAAAAAACAGCGCCCAGCAGCCATAATGGAATTTGTATTAAAGGGGCCGATAATAGGGGAGCCAACCCTAAATAAATGGCAATAATTAAAAGAAAATCAACTGTCATCCCGCCTAATCCCACCGCCCAACCATGTAAAAAACCATGTTTAATCCCTTGTTTAGTCATTTCAATTGTGATGGTTCCTATCGGTAAAGCAATCGTTAACCCCATTAAAAAGTATTTCAAATATATTTCCATTTATATAGCCTCCTAACTTATTTTGAAAATAATTTTTTTGTTTATAAGGAACAATTTTTAAAAAATAAATATGTCAGGCAGGACAAATGGAAAAGTTAACCTTTTTATTGTAATGATACTGACTCGGTAACGTCAATAATTTTGTATAATGCAAGATAAATAAAGTACCTCTGATGGAATTTTAGAATAGAGGGCTGTTTTCTTCACACAATGCGGCTAAATTTTAAGTCTCCTGTATGGCCTTTTTGCAATAATGGTTCATTGCAACATTTACCAAACATTTGCTGAAAGACTTCCTTTGCTTCGGTACTCCTCTCTACTCTTGCTCTGCCCATTTCTCATGAAAGTCTTATATCATCAAATATACAACTTTTCCCCACGATTTCTAAACTGCTCAAATGCCCATCGATTTCAACTATTTCCGAATTTCTTTCGATCGCATTGGTCGTATAATGCACATTCCGACCCCTGCTTGAAAAGTCCATAATATTCAAGTCGTTCCACGATTGCACCTTTCTCGGGAACTTACTTGACCAGTTGGTTCAAAGAAAAATGAAAGAAATAGCAGTTCCTAAAACGCAGGAAGAATGATGTGGTTTTTTTACATTCGACTCAAAATCGAAGTAAAAAAATGTCAAGACACATCAAGGGTGATCTGCAGATGATCCTTGCAGGGGGGCGAGTTTGGAATTGTGGCAATAGTTCACAGCATCCTGAAAATAGTGGATCCGCATCTTCAACTCAGACAAGAATCGAAAAATTACAAAAGCCAGCGGAGAAAAACAACTATTTTTCTCTACTGGCTTCATTTTAGAATTTATCGGACCGTTCCTGTACTTCTCATTTGCATAATAAGGCCTATTGAAGAATTGCGTTTTTGCTTTTATTACTAGTTGAAAAGGTAATAAAAATCCAAATTATATTTGACATAATATATAAAACGGAAAGACATAATAAAGCATATAAAATCATACTAGTTGTAGAAGTAAATATAAATAAAATAGTACAGTAGCGTTGCATAAAAAAATTTAATGTTTGTCAAGCTCAATAAAAATTCCAGTTATTTCATGTAACTGAATATTCAGACATACAATCTTTCTAAGCAAGCTTAAAAGGACAATGACGTCTTAATCGGCAGTCCATTTCCACAATTTGGTAATATATTACAGAAACATTGGATCATAAACTAAATCGTCTAGGTGTTCCACCTCCCCTTCTTCAAATTGGTACACGATGGTTTCAAAATCTTTTTCCCAATGGTATTTTTTCCGACCGTTGGACGTTCGAATTGGCTTTTTAAAAAGGGAGCGAACAAAACAGTCAAAACCTTTAAAAAGCAGATTCTGTAAAGTTCGCTTGATCTCTAATAAAGGACCATCGTGATTCACTTTTAATTGGAGCATGGCCTGTAAGCAATAGGTGATTAGGGCGATCCAAATTTGATTGTAAACGGCATTTTGACTTTTTCCATAAAATCTTTTTATCTTAAGGTGCTGTTTCATCCATTTAAAGAAGGTCTCTATCTTCCAGCGATATCGGTATAAATCTGCAATCTCTTCCGCAGAAAGATCAAAGCAATTGGTTATGATGATCACGGGATTCCCTTCGCTGTCGACCGTTTCGATCAATCGGAGAGGATGAGTCATTTTGGTATGATTACGGTCATTTCCTAAAATGACAATCTGATCCCTATAAATCAAACGTTCTGGATTGGGAATCCGTTCCGATAAAACTTCAATCTCTGCGTTCTTTTTAAGCCGGGTAATGAATCGCACCCCTTCTCGGCATAAGCGGTCGAACTGTTTGTAATCGACATACCCTCGATCAAACAAGTAAATCGCATTTGGATCGATTTCAATGAGTTCGTCCATCTGTGTGCGATCGGCATGTTTCGCGGGTAAGATAATCCCTTGATCCGGAACAGTGATATCCTTCGTTACAACAACCTTTAAATGGAGTCGAACACCAGCCTTTGTCTTACGAAAAGTTGCCCATGGATATTGGCTCAAACTCATGCTCATCGTGGTAGAATCAATGACCAGAAGACGACCAATGTTTCGGATGATCGGGGCATTTTTCATTTGCCCTTGGATCTTTAAGACCAGATATTTAAATACTTTTTCAAACAGTTGAGGGGATAATTGGCCTAATTTGCGAGAAAGTTGCGAAGTACTAATTGCATCAAATTCCAGATATGTCTGCAACTCTTCCTTGTCTTTCAAATGTTTGGCCAATTTTGTTAAGCTTTCCAATTCGTTTAACTGAGCGATGATACAAAGTTGTAAAAACTTATACGCCGTTAATTTTTTAATGTATTTGTCAACGTCAATCACATTAATTAGTTTTGAAAAAGTTATTGGATCGATCTCTTTAAATAGTTCATTTATTGTGGATTCTGTGGTATTCTTATCCATAATGGTTTCTCCTTATTCTTAGGATTTGGATAGGACTGCCAATCCTAATTATAAGGAGTTTTTTTATATCCAAAAAGATGAAATTTAACATAAAATTGGGCTTGACAAATTAAAATTAACTTAATGCAATGCTACTGAAAATAGTAGTAAATATAACAGCCATCCCTATTAGAAGACCTAAGCCACAGAGTGCAGCCATTACATACTTAAATGCATCAACCCCTAAACTGTAAATAATTAAAGGGATTGCATAAGATATAAGAATGAGAATGATAGACATCCACATACCGATGTCTCCAAATTGATTGACATTAGGTCCTGAATTAGATATTGGAGAAAGTGAAGCCAATACAATGATTGAACAAAGAATGGTTGCTGAAATTGCGCTTACAATGATAATTTTAAGTTTTTTATTCTTATTATCCAAAATGAACATTCCTTTCTTAGTTTTATGTAGTCATTTTCCCTTAGCTAATTGATAAAATGCTAAATATTAAAAAACAAAATGTTTAATGCCCCTTGTTCTAGTTGAACAATAGAGAGCTCAACTATAAATTGTCGTCAGCACCTATGTCTTTGTAAAAATCCATTGTATCCTCGAAGAAGAAGCATATCGTTTCGTAATTTTTATAAGGCAGTATATCTTCGATGTTTTACTGATAATGTTTATTCAAAACTTTCCTAAATTTTTATCATTTTTATTTGCATTTCATGCTTTGCTATGATTATCTCATTAAAATAAAACACAGTCATTTAGAGTTATTTCCATTTTACTCCATGACATATGTTTTTTAAACAAAAGTTTAGATACTAATAAAATTCATGTTAATGTTGTTATTTATGTTCTTAATGAAAATTAAGTTTGTTTATAAATATCAAACAAATATTGAACCGTAAATAAAAAAGAATCCATTTGGAAAAAAGCTTGATCAAATGGATTCTTCCATCAAACATAAAATTGTTTTTTTAAAAAGAATAATCATTCTTCTGACCGTTAATACGCTTTTTTATTAGTTTTCATCAAAAAAATCACCAAAATCCATGCCAGCTAAATCAAAATTCTCTTCGTCCAAACCTATGGCCTCTGCCGCATCTTCTAACATTTCATCTACACCGATGTTATCCATTAGTTCATTTAGTACCATACCACCTAAAACACCCATCGCCAATCCTCCAACCATGCTTCCAATGCCGCTTGCCATACTGCCTTTATGATGAGGCTGATAGGTAGGATAGGTAAAAGGTTGTTTATACAATTCCGGTTGCTGGACTGCTTCTGCAATATATTTTTCGAACGAGGACACCAGCTTGTCTTCGTTCTCTACTATTTCTTTAGTCAAAACAAATTCTCGTTTCGCTTCGATTTTTCCATAGCCAGATCGACATTCCACTTCCATCCAAACTTTGACTCCTTCTTCTACATAAGCAAAACGAATTTCTAATTCATGAACTTTGTCTGCGAATAACTGTGTCGGAAAAAATTCAAATTCTTGGCCATATTGATCAAGCTTTCCTGAAGTAGATTTTTCTCGGAAGCCTAAACGGGAAAGAGCATGAAAAATGGATTGGATCTCTTTCGATGCTCCAATGGTGATATAATCAATATCTGTCCGATCTACGCCTCCCTCAATATCAAGATGGGTATCAAAATAATAAGATACAGGGCCTCTAGATAAAGGCAAGGCTTGCGGAATTCGATAATTAAATGGGATGCGTTTTTCTTCTTTTTTTGAAATTACAAATGATCCGTTTAAAGGAATCCTCTCAACCTCCCGTGAAACAGACTGGCCATTCTTTGCTCTAACAGTCATCATGAATTGAACTGCCAACTGGTTGATCTGTTGATCTACTTCGCCTCCCTTAATGACAACTTCTCCTTGTACTACTTCACCAATCTGATAAGGACGATTTTCGAATTGTAAATCTACTGTCGCTGCTCCCTTACCGAATTTCGCTAAAAATTTTTTAAGCATTTTTGAAATTCTCCCTCCATTTATTTAAAAATTTTTCTTTCTAAGGAGCGACATCCCATTCCACTTATTTTAAATTTTAATGATACTGATTCGCTTGAGATATGCGACCATTAGAAGGAGTGAACTCAATTTAGAGAGCTTCGTTTAAATGAGTTTGGCGGATGACAGATTTTTATTTTCGCCGCAACTATAAGCACGTTTTGGGGATTACAGTATTCCCCTGTGGGTTGAAATATCGAAACCTTTTGGCAGACTTTTTTGTATTCTGCTAGCGGGGGGATCTTGTCGCCAAGTCTTATTATGATTAATCTTCTACTAGAACTGGCGAGCCTTTATCAATTTTAGTAATCTCAATCGTTTTAATATGGTTCCCGGCCATTTCCACTACGTGAAAGGTGTACGGTCCAAATTCAATACTTTCCCCTTGTTTAATATCATAACGCTCAGTTAACATCCATCCGCCAAGTGTATCTACATCCGTTTCTTCAATTTTCAACCCTAACCAATCATTTATCTCGCTAATTAAGATGCGGCCATCAACTAAGGCTCGATCATGATTTATTTGTTGGATGATGGGTTTTTTATCTTCATCAAATTCATCTTGAATCTCACCGACAATTTCTTCAAGAATATCTTCAACTGTGACCAAACCGGATGTACCGCCATATTCATCATATAAAATCGCCATGTGTATTCGTTCTTTTTGCATTTTCAGCAACAGATCATGGATTGGAATGGATTCAATGACTTGAATAATTGGACGGACAAAATCATCTATGGATTTTTCGGTATTTAAGCTATCGTAAGAGGAGATTTCTGTAAATACCTCTTTGATGTTGATAAGGCCAATAACATGATCTTTATCTCCGTCAATTACCGGATATCTTGTAAATTTTTCTTTTTTGATGATTTCCAAGTTTTCTTTAATGGTTTTATTTTTATCAAGTGCAACAATTTCTGTTCGGGGAACCATGATTTCTTTTGCGATCCGGTCATCAAACGTGAAGATGTTATTCACATATTTGTATTCCGTTTGGTTAATCTCGCCGCTTTTGTAGCTTTCAGATAAAATAAGCCGCAGCTCTTCCTCTGAGTGTGCAAGCTCATGTTCGGAAGCTGGTTTTAAGCCAAATAAACGGATAATGCCCCTTGCAGAACCGTTTAATGCCCAAATAAATGGATACATGATTTTATAAAACAAAACTAAGGGTCTTGCTGTTAATAATGTAATAGCTTCTGCCTTTTGAATGGCTACCGTTTTCGGAGCCAATTCTCCAATAACGACATGTAAAAATGTAATCGCAGCGAAAGCAATTCCAAATGACAGTATATTAGACACATATGGGGAAAAATCCATTTTTTCAAAAACGGGGTGAAGAAGATGCTCAACAGTCGGTTCTCCTAGCCAGCCTAAACCTAATGCTGTTATGGTGATTCCAAGCTGGCACGCTGATAAATATTCGTCCAAATTGGAAATGATTTTTTTAGCTACAACAGCATTTTTATTTCCTTCCGAGATAAGCTGATCAATTCTTGAAGATCGGACTTTTACAATGGCGAATTCAGAAGCGACGAAAAATGCTGTGAAACCAATTAATACAGCAACCATAAATAAATTAAATATTTCCAAACTACGGCCGTTCCCCTAGAAAAAGGAACGACTTACACCTCCTAATAACGAAATGTCAACAGTAATTATGCTTTTTTCACTATTCCCTTGTATAGATCTCTCTTTATCATCCTAAAAACATGATTAATGATTGTAATAATGCCATCGTCTGTGGAGACAATTGATTCGAAATCTTTTTCTTACATTCATCATCCAATTTGCCTAAAAGATCATGAATTTCTTTAATTTCATCCTCCAATAATTTCATATGTTCAGCAATTGTTTTGGCTTGTTTAAGAATAAGCTCTTCCTCGGCTGCTGTTTTTTTTCTATGCAACTCTAGCCTCTCTTTTATCATGTCTAATGAATAATTCAGTTTTTTGTAATGGTCAATTAATTTTAAATCCTCAAGAGCAGATGAATCATAATATCGATAATTCGATTTGGACCGTTCTGCTTTAAGCAAGCCTAGTTTTGTATAATAATCGATTGTTCTTTTAGAAACATTTGCTATACTTGCTAGTTCACCAATTTTATAGACGACCCCATCCATCTATACCCCCTTTTTACCCTTCTAATAAGATCATATTATAATCAAACTGTACAGTCAAACGTTATACTTTGATCTTCACAAAATTGTAAATTTTTATACAATTATTCTTCTGATCAGACTTACATTACACAAAATTCTTGAAGGTACCATCCATTGTTCTCAATAGTGAAAGAAATATCTAATCTTTAGTTTTCTCTTTTATTGCTTAGAAGAATTAAATAGTCCTGTACTGGATTTTTGGTCAAACCAAAACAGAAGTAAAAGAAAATGCTGACTTAGCAATAAGATCTTCCATAAATGAAATAGAACAAGATGCGAAAAACAAGATTAAAAATTTAATTGATCCTATATTTTTGGATTATATCCTTTACCTCACCATAAAATTGTTTTTTAATCCCCAGACTCCCTTAATACTTTCCACTCTTTGATTACTTCTCCCACCTCATTTATTTCATTTAGCATTTGCTTAACCCTACGTAAGCGGAAATCTTGGGCAGACTCAACGACTTCCTCAATAAATGCCTTTGTTTTTGGCATTTTGTCCAACTTTTTTTCTAATAATGATCTCTCTCCAATCAAATATCCCACCTTTCCAGAGGATGAGACAACCTTGCAGGTCCTGTCTGAACCGGATCGGCCAGCAACGTCGACTTCCTACATATAGCTTTATCGTACCGGTCGCGGGGATACACCTATCGTCTTATACGATTACCAGCAAACCCGTTCAGGCAAGCACCCACGCATTTTTTTTGACGGCTTCCGGGGATATTTGCATGTGGACGGGTATGCGGGTTATAACGTCCTCCCCGATGTAAAATTGGTCGGGTGCTGGGCCCATGCCCGCCGCAAATTCACAGAAGCCCTGCAGGTACTGCCTGAATCGGCGAGCACTTCCACCGTCAAAGCAAAGGAAGGTCTGGCCTATTGCAATAAACTTTTTGAAATTGAGCGCAAGCTTAAAAGATGCAAGTCCAGAGGAGCGCTATCAAGCACGGCTGGAGCACTGCAAACTCGTGCTTGAGGCTTTTTTGTCATGGCTTAAAGAGCAAATGCCGCGCGTACTGCCAAAAAGCGCACTTGGCAAAGCGATCAAGTATTGTCGTACCCAATGAGAGCGGTTGGAGACATTTTTAGAGGACGGCCATTTGGAGATCGATAATAATCGCGGGGAACGGTCAATTAAACCTTTTGTGATCGGTCGCAAAAACTGGCTCTTCAGTAATACGTCAAAAGGAGCAAGGTCCAGTACGATCATCTATATAGTGTTGTGGAGACAGCCAAGGAAAATTGGAGCGAGTTGGATTCATTCAACTACCTTGCTACCTGTTTCAAGAGCTTACCAATATAGATACGACAGATAAAACAAAATTAGCTAAATTCCTGCCATGGTCACCGACGCTTCCGCAGGAATGCCGTGTTCCTAAAAAATCTAAATAAAGCATACATGAAATCCCCATCGAAATACAGGTGGGAATTACTTTACGCATGAATTGGTAAGCGGGAAATTAAAACGAAACATACTAAATCGAGTAGGAGGGGGTGACTAACCCCCGACCTCTCACACCACCGTACGTACCGTTCGGTATACGGCGGTTCAATTAAGTATGACGTAGTGCTTGATATCTTTCGAATAGACTTCTTAACCCTCGACGCTTCCAATAGGAGTTGTCGAGGGTTTTGTGTAGAATGGGACTGCAGGCAATCCGCCAATATTTCTTGCGTGTATTGCCCCATTCGAATGCTTTATGGCTTGGAACTTCTAATCCTCTGAGTTTCCGAATTCTTGTTTTCGGGGTTTTCCATTCTTTCCACAAACACATCCGAAGCCTTCGTCTAATCCATTCATCAAATTCTTTGAACTTACTTGGTGTTTCTGCCAAGGCAAAATATCCGCACCATCCCATTAAATACTTATTCAGTTTCTCAATCCTTTTCTCCATTGGATACGGTTTCGACCTTGATGTAATTTCACGAATCTTGTTCTTCAAACGTTTCACACTTTCGTTCGCAATCCGTACCTTTGGAGTCTTATTGAGTGTGAAGCTGAAACCGAGAAACTTCCGTTTCCAAGGACGGTCTACCGCCGATTTCTCTTTATTTACCTTGAGCTTTAACTCCTTCTCTATAAAGTTCGTAATGGAGTTCATGACACGAATTCCTGCTTTCTTTGTTTTCACATAGATGTTACAGTCATCCGCATACCGAACAAACTTATGTCCACGTTTCTCAAGCTCTTTATCCAATTCATGAAGCATGATGTTTGATAAAAGTGGACTAAGCGGGCCGCCTTGAGGCGTTCCCATGTCCGTTTCCATTACCACTCCATTGATCATCACGCCTGATTGAAGATACCGGCGAATTACCTTCAGTAGAATTCGATCTTTGATCGTTTTCGCCAAGATCCCCATCAGTTTGTCGTGATTCACCTTGTCAAAGAATTTCTCTAGGTCTATATCGACTACCCAACGATATCCTTCTTTGATATAACCCTTTGCTTCCCTAACCGCATCATGTCCCCTTCTACCTGGTCGGAAACCATAGCTATGGTTCGAGAAGGTCGGATCAAAGATTTTCGTCAACACTTGGGCAATCGCTTGTTGGATGAAACGATCCGTCACGGTAGGGATCCCTAGAAGTCTTACTCCACCGTTCGGTTTCGGGATTTCGACTCGACGGACGGGTAAGGGCTTGTAGGTTCCTTCTCTCAACGACTGTCGAATGGAGTCCCAATTTTCGTAGAGGTGTCTTCGTAGGTCTTTTACGGACATGCCATCTACTCCGTGACCTCCTTTATTCTGTTCGACTCGTTTCAGTGCCGCCAGGAGATTTTCCCGTGACAAAATCATTTCCATCAACATTGATATCCTCTCCACGTGAACGAATTCTTCTATTTGTGCCATCTTCTGCTCCACCCTCTTGAAGTCCCCCGTGGGATTCACCACTTCCTCCTTCAAGTAAGTCCTATCGGATTGTCTGCTTCCACACAGAAGGTGAACGCCTAGCGATTCGTTCTCCTTAATTGTTCAGTCCTTCCTCTTTCGTCTCGAGCTCGAAAAGAGTACTATGACTTCTGCTGACTTCTGACTGTTCAGTTATCTATCACTAGATAGGTTACCAAGGTTACTTGGCGTGCCAGCCAGACCTCCCCGGGTAAGTACATGCACTTTCACACCATCTATCCGCCTCATTTACTCGATATGACCTTCGACAGAAAGAGCTTTGTTTTGTTTCGCAAACTCACTCAATCATACCTAGCCTTATATGAGGTTCGTGTTCCTCGGACCGGTGTTTTGCCTCCAGCTTCCTTCAGATTCCGCGTCACCACGGACACCCTTGCTCTTGGCTAACCTCTACTTCTGTCTTCGGGGTTCGGGACTTACACCCTATAGTTCATGTACATGCCGGGCGCACGATTAGTAGCACAGACCACGGCCATGGTCTGTGCTACTTTTTTTTATAGTAGAAGTGGAGAATAGGCCGTGACAGCCCCAGAACCTTGAGTTCGTAATGAAAAAACTGGCCTACTTCACTGCCCTTATAAGAATCAGTTTCAGTATGTTGGATCCTTGAGATCGTGTATAAGAAAAGGGAATCGATAAGGTGAAGTGAAGACTTCTACATACTTTAGCTATTTTGAGAAAACGTGAGGAACTGATTCAGCAGATGGTTGTTCTTTCAGAAGAACGAAATGAATATCAAATCTTAATCAGTATTCCTGGTATAGGGAAAAATACAGCCGTTCGTTTAATTGGAGAAATAGGCGACATGACACGCTTCGAAAATCATAAGCAACTCAATGCCCATGCAGGAATTGATATAAGGCGTTTTCAATCAGGCACATTGTTTTACAAAGATAAAATCAATAAGCGTGGCAACAGTCATCTGCGCAAAATCCTTTATTTTACGATTCAAAATATGATCCGCCAACGACGCTTTGGACACAATCATTTTGTAGAATACTACGACAAATTAAAAACGCAACCCTATAACAAATGTCATAAAGTTGCGTCCATCGCATGTGTGAATAAGTTATTGAAGTGCCTCTTCCACCTTATTACACACAATTTAACGTACAATTACGAAATCGCTTCAGTATCTTCGTAATTGTGTAGGAAAAGTATAACATAATGGGCCTAGCGAAAAAAAGCAAAAATCGCTAGGTCTATTTGGTATGCGAAAATCTTTTTTTGGCGGAGGGGGTACCCCTTCCACCAAAAAAAGATTCATTATCTCAAATAACTATTGATAAACCTCTTGACTAATCGTAAGAAGGGGGTGTCTAATAAGTCGATTTTCCGGCTTATAGACGCCCCTTTAATGTTTTAGAAACGCTGATATATCAATACTTATGATGTTTCTTTCAGTGGATTTTGACATTCTGGACAGCCCCTTAATCATTGAGAAAATTTTGATTTTGATATTAAAACCTTTGCCTTTTTAAAGTATGCACAAATTTATACCGATCCGCCCGGTATGCTGATTTTACAAATTCGAATGGCGTCCCGTCATGAAGATAAGAGGTTCGTAATATTAACAATATCGGCGATCCTTTTTCGATTTGCAAATGCTTTATCTCTGACTCCTTGGCAATTGATGCTTCAATTTGCTGGAATGCCTCGCTGATCACCAGGTTTAATTTTTCTTCGATATAACTGTAAAGGGATTGATGGATAATTTCTTCCGTAAGCCCTTTTACTAGATTGGCCGGAACATAAGTAGTTTCTAAGGCCATCGGAACGTCATCCGCAAGACGGACCCGTTTGATTTCATATACGGGAGCGTTTTTCTTTAGCTTTAAATGGCTGGCTGTTTCCAAGCCGGCCGGAATCACTTCAAAGGATAATAACTTGCTGCTTGGTTTCATTCCACGTTCGAGCATATCTTCTGTAAAACTGGTCAGACCATGGAGCCGCTGTTCCACCTTTTGTTTGCTAACGAATGTTCCACGGCCTTTTTGTCTGTACAAATACCCTTCGTTTACAAGATTGTTGATGGCCTGGCGGACTGTCATCCGGCTGATTTGATAGCGCTCCGCGTATTCCCGTTCTGAAGGAATTGCTTGATCCGGCTGCAGTTCACCATTTTCAATCTGTTTTTTTATAAATTCTTCCAGCTGATAATATATCGGAATTGGTGATGATTTATCAATCATTGAAAACTCTCCTTGTTGTGAAGCTAAACCAATTGCAATGCATCTTTGTCCGCAATGATTGTCACATTGTTATGAAGCTTTAGTAAGGATGCCGGGAAATCTTCATTTACTTCGCCATTTACTAGTCTTGCAATTGCTTCTGCTTTTGATGTGCCTGATGCTAGTAAAATAATTTCCTTGCTTTCCATGATCGTTGCAATTCCCATTGTGATCGCATGAGCAGGCACGTCTTCTATAGAAGGAAAAAATCGAGCATTTGCTTTTCGTGTACTTTCAGTTAGTGCTACGACATGAGTGCGGCTTTTAAACGAAGTTCCCGGTTCATTGAAGCCGATGTGACCGTTATGGCCGATTCCCAAAAGCTGAACGTCCACACCGCCAAGTTTTTGAACGACGCTCTCAAATCGTGAACATTCGAGTTGAAGATCTTTCGCCATCCCGTCCGGAATGTAAGTCTGTTCATGCGGGATATCAATATGGTTGAACAATTGTTCACACATGAAATAATGATAGCTGTTTGGATCGTTTCGGTCGATTCCGCTGTATTCATCAAGATTGACGGTTGTGACTTGTTTATAAGTTGTTCCGTTCGTTTTGTGGTCTTCAATTAATTTTTTATAAACGCCTATAGGAGTGCTCCCGGTCGCAAGTCCAAGTGTTATTTTTGGATTGATCCTTACCTTTTCAATGATTTTTCTTGCAGCCATATGGCTCATTTCATCATAATTTTCAGCTTTTATAATATTCATTTTACTCAGTTCTCTCCTCCCTTTTTATATGCTAATTTTCCGCGGCAGAAAGTCGTAAACACTTCATTGTTTTCATCAAGAATGACGATATCAGCGTCTTTTCCGGGTGCCAAGCTTCCTTTACGGTCATAGACACCCATTTGTTTCGCCGGGTTTACGCTTGCCAGCTGAATAGCTTCTAAAAGTGAAATCCCTGTGAATTGTATCATATTTTGAATCGAATCTTTCATTTTTAAAATGCTTCCGGCGAGGGTTCCGTTTTCTAACAGTGCTTTCCCATCTTTTACGGTCACATCCTGGCCTCCGAGGTCATATGTTCCATTTTTTAAACACTTCGCCCTCATAGAATCTGTAATTAAAATCATTCGGTCTGTTCCTTTTGTCTGCAAAGAAAGTTGAATCATTTCAGGACAGACATGAATTCCGTCTGCAATGATTTCGACCATCAATTGTTTCAGTAGAAGAGCTGCTCCTGCGATTCCGGGCTCGCGATGATGCAGTCCTCTCATTCCGTTAAATAAATGGGTGACATGTTTCGCGCCGGCATCCACAGCCTTTACTGTTTCTTCGTATGTCGCATCCGAATGGCCGATTGAGGCAACGACTCCGGATTGATCCAGATAACGGACAAACTCCAAGCCGTTTTCTTGTTCAGGTGCCATCGTTACAAGTTTTATCCCGTTTTCAGCCAACTCTTGCCATCGTTTAAAAAGGTCAATATCCGGCGCGAGTATATGCTCGACAGGCTGAGCTCCGGCCCGTTTTTCATTGATAAACGGCCCTTCAAGATGAATGCCGAGAATTTCAGCTTCTCCGGCTTCATTATGATGTTTCCGGTAATTTGCAACGTTTTTTAAGGCATCTTCAATGCTCTTTATTTCCTGTGTAATGGTTGTTGCTAAAAAGCTTGTCGTTCCTTCAGCCGGAAGAATGCCCGACATCGTTGATAATGCTTCTGTCGTTGCGTCCATCGTATCTGCTCCACCCGCTCCGTGAATATGAAGATCGATAAAACCGGGAACTGAAATGTATTCTTCTGGCAATTCAATAACCTGTATATCTTTGCTCAGACTGGGAAGGCTGTCTAAATTACCAATATCAATAATTTTGTTACCTTCTATATAGATAAAGCCTTTATTTATGATCTCTTTTTCTAGTGCCACTTTTCCGTTTTTTAAAAGAAGTCGGTTCATAGACTTCATCTCCATTCTTTTGCAGATCTATAGATGGTTAGTAATGAATTTATTTTAAAGAATAAAATCCCTCAATTGCATTCCGCAAATAACCGGAATGCTTTTCTAATAGGTTTATGACATCGTTTCCTTTTAAGCCAGTTACAATTTGTAAAATAGCCGCTTTTGTATTGTAGTTTTGTTCAGCTAGAGCCTTTTTAACTTCCTCTGAATCCGCACCGGTAGCCATTTTAACAATATTTTCAGCCCTTTTAAACAACTTTTCATTCTTCATTTGGACATCAACCATTAAATTACTGTATACTTTTCCCATCTTAATCATAGAAGCTGTTGAAAGCATATTAAGAACAAGTTTTTGTGCTGTTCCGGCTTTCATTCTTGTAGAGCCTGTTATGACTTCAGGACCAACAATCGGGGCAATCGTATATTTTGAGATTTTTTCCATTTTTGAGTCCCTTGTACAAACAACAGAAACAGTTAAGGCTCCTACTTCATTTGCATATTGCAATGCTCCTATTGTATATGGGGTGCGGCCGCTTGCAGCAATTCCAACAACTACATCTTTTTGAGTTAAATGTAAATTCCTTAAGTCATTACTACCTTGCTCCAAATCATCTTCCGCTCCTTCGATGGCTTCGGTTATTGCTTTTTTCCCTCCGGCAATCATTGCGATGACCATATTCGGATCCGTTCCATAAGTAGGAGGGCACTCAGATGCATCAAGGATTCCAATTCTACCTGAGGTTCCGGCCCCAACATAAATTAACCGTCCTCCTTTTTTAAAGGAATCAATAATCAGATCAACGACTTTCGCAATGACTGGAATTTCTCTTGCGATGGCATTTGGAACAAGTGTGTCTTCCTGGTTAATTACAGAAATGATTTCTTCGGTAGACATCAAGTCAATATCCATTGTTTTCGGATTACGTTGTTCCGTGTTTAATTTTGAAATATTCATATTCAATCCCTCACCATAAATTGAAATTTTCCTCCGGCTTTTATGAATGATAGAAGGGGGAGATCCTCTTCGATAACATGTCCAATTACATTTACACGATCATCTTTTGGCAAATCATGAATGGTAATTTGCAGTTCTCCTGCATAGCGTCCATATAATTGATTATCAATGGTAATCGTTCCTCTCTTCCGCTCCATCTGATTTGATGGTGCAATAAGTACAGTACCTTTTTGAGCATAGGAACGGGATTCAACTGAACGAATTACATCCCTGGCTGGATCCATTCGATTTGTATGGATCTGGTTAAATAATTGCTTCTCGATTCGGTCATTAATAGGCTTCATTCTTAATGGAATCATACCGTTTCCGATAATTGATAAGCGATTTAGAGTATCATTTGTAACAGAAAGATCGCCAATTAGAACCTTGTCTGTATCGTATGAATGGAATAATTCAGCTGCAGCAGTAACAGGTGATGCGGTCCTGTGCTTTTCCAAGGTCGGCAATCCGGCATAGACAGGTCCCCGCATCTCTTTATCTCCCGGGATAAAGGCTACTGTTGTGAAACCTTTCGATTTTAAAAACCGGTTTCTGTTCATGAGAAAGTTAGTGTCTAATCCAGTTTCTGGACGGGGGTAAAAATTGTGCCACGCTTCGACATTCTTAACGATAAGCCCTTTGTTTATCAAGATGTCAATTTCCGTCTCTGATACGGTGCTTGCATTAATACCGACTTTCATTTTTTTCGAAAGCTCAACAATCTCCTCGGATGTAAATCCATAATCAACACGGATTCCCGTCAGTCCCCATTGAACCAATTCATCCAACGACTGAAAATCCAGGCCGAGATAGCCTAGAGATTTCGGGGAAACGTCTGCGAAAAGCTCCATGTTAAACTTTTTCGCCAAGCTTCCTAAATCTTTGAGAAGATATAGGTAAGTGTTTGGATCATCCTCAGGAATATGAAGGGATGTAAAAATAGAACGCAATCCCAGAGATGCTGCTTTTTCAATCCATTGAACGTTCTGTATTGTCCGTTCTTCACTTAAATAAATGGAGATTCCGATCATATGATCACCTCATTATAGTCAGAATTTTACGAAAATGAATCAATACGGAAAGAAGGAGGAATTATGTATCCTCCTTCAAAAAATAAGTTTATCAGCTAGATATTTTTCGCCATTTCTTCTTTAAATCCAAATATCCAGGTAAAAATAAATCCGAAGAAATAAGCAACGAGTAATCCTAACAGATAAAGAATAATTTGATCCGTGTGTACAAGGAAAGCTAACGGAATTCCCGAGACTCCAATTGCGATGGTGGCAATTTTAAAGAATGCCTGAAATGCCCCGCCGACGGCTGCCCCGAGACAAGCTGTTAAGAATGGGCGTCCGAGAGGCAGGGTTACACCGAAAATTAAAGGTTCGCCGATTCCAAGAATTCCAACTGGAAGACCCCCTTTAATTACTTTTTTCAAACGTTCATTTTTCGTTTTAAAGTAAATTGCAAATGCGGCACCAACTTGGCCGGCTCCGCCCATGGCAAGTATCGGGAGTAGAGGGTCATCTCCGATTGTATTGATCAATTCCATATGAACTGGAGTTAGACCCTGATGCAAACCTGTTACAACAAGAGGAAGGAATGTTCCGGCGAGAATAAGCCCTGCAATTATTCCTCCCATATCAATAAGCCCTAAAAGCCCTTTTGTAATCAAGTCAGATATAAAGCCGCCGATAGGCTGCAGGACGATCAGTGTTACGATACCGGTAATGAGTAAAGCTAGAGTCGGCGTGACAATGATATCTACAGCTGAAGGGACAAATTTGCGGATCCGCTTTTCGAGAAACGCGATAAATGCAGCTGCAAGCATGACTCCAATTAAACCGCCTCTTCCCGGCACCAGTTCTTCTCCGAATAATGTAATGTTGGCAAGTCCAGGGTTAATGATTAAAATACCTGCCGCACCGCCAAGAGCAGGAGATCCTCCAAATTCTTTTGCAGTATTAATTCCCACAAAGACACCGAGGTAATTAAATAATCCCCATCCGATAAAGTTTAGTATCTGAATAAGGATTGATTCAGGATCTGCACCTGAACGGACAATTACATTTGTTATTCCAGCAATAAGACCAGAAGCAACAATTGCAGGAATTAATGGAATAAAAATACTGGCAATTCTTCGTAAAAATAACTTGAAAGGAGTTGCGTTTTTCTCTTTCAATTCAGCTTTTGTTTTGGCTGCCAATCCTTCAAAGGGATTATTGTTTTCATCGTCAATGTTCCTTATATTTTGACCTGTTAAGTCTGAAACCTCATTCGCAACCTTAGTGACAATTCCGGGTCCAAGAATAATTTGTAATGTTTCTGCTTCAACTACGCCCATGACACCATCAACATTTTTTAACCCATTGAGGTTTACCTTTTCGTAATCAATAGGTTTAACTCGGAGACGAGTCATGCAGGAAGCAAGATCAGCAATATTTTCCGTTCCACCTAACTGTTCTATAATTTCTTTGGCCAAACGCTCTTCTTTATGCACAGCTTTTCCCCCTTATTGTAAGGATAATCATTTAAACAATATGAATCCGTTTACAATTTCATGTTATCAGCTATTAGTATAGTTGTCTAGACCATTCCAAAAATATTTATCTATCAAACTAGAGCAAAAAGCATTCTAACAATTGGATACTGTATATAACGCAATGAGCAGTAAAAACGAAAAGGCACTGTGTTTTGATGAAAATTTGGTTCAGAGTGAAAAATGCTAAAATAAAAAATGATATATTGGATTGCTGTGATAAAGGAGGTTAAAAGGTTGCCAAAGGTACGAACGAGAGACATAATTGAAAAGTTTCAATTAGAGCTCATCAGCGGAGAAGAGGTGATTAACCGCCCGATCACGACGAGTAATATTTCTCGCCCCGGAATTGAAATGGCCGGGTATTTTGATTATTATCCAGCAGAGAGAGTCGGTGCAGTTCGCAGCCATAAGCGAATTTCCCTTGTCAATTCCTCATGACTTTTTTTGAACATGAACAAAATATTGATTGGAGAAAGAAAGTTGTTTAATCACTTCAAATTCTGGAAATTCTAGTGATATAAAAAGCACTTACGAAACCTCCTTATGTTTGTGTGGTAGCTAACATTATTGCCAGGTTTTCGTAAGTGTTTTCTTCTTTTTTGCCAAAATCACAAAAAGTGGTGATGAATTATACTTATCTTCGGGATATATATTTTTAAAATTTACTAGATTGACAATTACTATGAAATAATATAAAGGAGTGGAATCAAAAAAATGATAATTAGTAGAGAACTAAAATCTAATTCACTTGAAATTTGGAAAATTGAAATACCCTACATAGAAAGTACAAATTTTTTGATTATTGAAGATAAAAAGAGGCCAAGTACATTGAAGGACTATTCTTGGCTTAGTGAAACAGATAAGCAATTTTTTGAGCCGAGAGAAAACTATATAAAGGTTCAATTTATTTCAAATAAAAATATAGAGGAATTAAACATAGAACATAGTGAAATAGCAGCGTTAACCGAAAATTTATTAGGTCATGTAGCACAAGCATATTGTAGTTGGAACTTAGATTTTTTATTTAACATGAATCCAGATGATTATATTCGAGAGGTATTAGAAACATATGGGATTGATAGAGCTGATATTTCAAAATTTAAATATCTTTCCCAGGACTAAAAACCAATTTTAATGGGTTATTTCAATGTTCTTTGGCTTCATCACTTCATTACCTCTGTAAATTGGAGAACCCGATACTTGGATATATTGGGGGTTATTGAAAAAAATAATGACGAAAATAAAATTACAGATGAACAATTACAGACTTTGATAAAAGCAGAAGAAATAATGAGTCCTATCTTTTACGGAAACGAAAAGAATCAATAGACTTTATTGTATCGAAAAAGAAAATATGGTTAACGATCATGTCATGGAAAGATAAGGTTCTTGGGCTAATCGTTCAGCATTTTTGGGATCCGAAAAATACACCAACTTAAACTTTTTAAAAGGGCTTTCCATCATGTTTCAGTTGTGATTTCGGCTTTGGCTGTTCTATCTTCTTCAATTTATTATAACTCATCAGCAAAGATGATATGATTACTTACAATTACATTTTGTATGTGACTAACTATTTAAGTCAGAAGACATAAAAAGTTCTCTTCTAGCTAGATAAAATTTGGTTGGCGAGCCAAAATACTAGGAGGGGCTTTTTTATACCTCGCTTAAAGCTTTCCGAAAACCATACACCGCTGTGCGTATGGTTTTCATTTAATTAATGATCAATACTGTTATTGAGAGGCAAATTATGAATATCCGCATACAGAATCGATTCGGATAGAGGTACGTATGAAAAAAAGAGGATATATGCTCTTGAAGTTCGAACATATATCCTCGGATTCATATACACTTACAACGCCTAAGCAAGTGCCAAAAGCCAGATGTTATTCTTTTAAATGGTACGGAAGCGTTGCAATGACGATGTCTTTTTTCAGGATCAAAAAGAATCTTAAAAAGATCGCTGTTTGGTTATGAAGTAAAGTATGCCACCATTTTTTCACAATAAATTGCGGCATTAAAATAGTTATGGTTGCTCCTTTTGTTTCTTTTTCTACTTTATTAATGTAATCCAATAATGGAGAAAGGATTGTCCGATAAGGTGAATAAATAATTTTCAGCTCGATATCTGGATACAACTTATACCATTTGTCGCGTATTTTCTGTTCTTCTTCTTCGGCAAAAACAATTGTAATGGCTGTAATATCGTCTGAAATACTTTTTGCATATTGTACAGATTGATCAACGACTTTACTAATGCCTGAAATCGGGATGATCACCTTCGGAGTCACAATTTCTTTTGTTTCAGTCCGATCACTTTTATCCAATTTTAATTGCTGAGCTAATGTTTCATAATGAGCATGAATTTTGTTAAACAAGACAACGATTAATGGAATGGCTACAATCACTAACCATGCACCGTGTGTAAATTTCGCTATAACGGTAATGATCGTTACTAATCCTGTAGCAATTGTTCCAGTGATAATGATCGACAATGTGGCCATATTGCTTTTCGATTTTTCTTTCCATATTTTTTTAATCATACCGTATTGACCGATCGTAAAGGAAAGAAATACTCCGACTGCATACAGCGGGATCAGAGAATGTGTTTTACCATGGAATACGATAATTAAAATGATCGCTAAAATACTTAAGAGAATAATTCCATTGGAAAACACCAAACGATCTCCTCGCGCTGCTAAACTTCTCGGCAAATAACGGTCAGTAGCTATAATCGAAACAAGCTGCGGAAATCCGGCAAAACTTGTATTCGCAGCTAATACTAAAATTAACATGGTGATCATTTGAAAAATATAAAATAATATGCTATTGCCAAAGACGTGACTTCCAATTTGAGAAATGACAGTCTTATGTTCGGCTGGAGTCACTCCGAAGCCTGCACTTAAAATTGTAATACCTAGAAACATGATGCCTAACAGTAAAGACATCCATCCCATTGTAATTGCAGCATTTTTGGAACTGTTAGGTCTAAACGATGGCACACCGTTGCTAATGGCTTCCACTCCTGTCATTGCTGAACAACCGGATGAAAAAGCCCTTAATAAAATAAACACGCCGTATCCACTAGTGAAGAAATGTTCAGGTGTAGCGTGATTTGCATAATTAAAACCATGCCATCCTTCATTATATAATTTCCATCCTCCTGCAATAATGAGAACTAGTACTGAAATAATAAATAAATAGGTTGGATAGGCAAATACAGTGGCTGATTCGGTAATTCCTCGCAAATTTAAAATCATGAGCAATAATACAAGAGCGACGGCTATTTCCACTTTCCAAGTAAGCAAGGCTGGAAAAGCAGAAGTAAGAGCCGCAACGGCTGAGCTAATACTAACCGCAACCGTAAGAACATAATCAATCATTAATGCTGCGCCTGCTACTAGGCTTGTGGTGGTATTGATGTGGTCTCTTGCCACTACATAAGCTCCGCCTCCTGATGGGAAGGCATAAATGATTTGTCTATAGGATAAAGTCACAATGACTAAAAGCCCTACAATCGCCAAAGCTATGGGTAAGGAATAAAAAAACACGCTGGTTCCTAATATCATCAATACTAATAATATTTCTTCTGTTGCATACGCAACGGAAGACAATGCATCCGAAGAAAATACCGCCAATGCTTTCCATTTTGGTAATTTTTCATGTTTCAATCGTTTCGTTTCCATTGGCGAACCGATGAATAACCGTTTCAAATAAGCCATTTTCAAGACTCCTTCTTTCTTAAAAATATTAGGCTTTTCCTCTCCTTATAGCTTGATGAACTGTATGGACTTTTATGTGCATCTTCATAAACATAAAAAACCACTGAGGATGCACTCAGTGGCCAAAAAGACATCATTCAACTTACATCCCTCCCAAAACGCTTACGAGGTTAGCTGTCGGATTAGGACTATGAGAGTAGCCCCTCCTTTTTCAAGGATTCACCCCAAGTAACAAAACGTTACAAAATGGTTCCCCCGCTCCTTAAAAGGATTCAGCGATTTAATCATATTCAATTTTACAGAAATTATCTTACTCAGTTTATGAAAAGTTGTAAAGAGACAAATAATCGTTGCCATGTAAATGGGTAAGGCGTTAAAACTTTTATATCGCCCTGATTTTTAAACAATTATTATATATTTTTAAACAGTTTTATTATTCGTGTACAAAATTATCTAGTTTTGTAAAAAATTTCGATTAAATTTACTGAATAAAACATCAATGCTTCTTTCCAAGTTCCGTAGGTTATAGTATAGGCTGTATCAATAGTGGTTTATTTGGCACTCACCCCTCTTATAAAATAAAAAAAGAAACCTTGAAAGAGTGTCGCACACTCATTCAAGGTGTTTATAATTACTTATATTGTACGGTTCCTAAAAATCTAAACTGATTTTTTTCATTGACATTTCCATTATATTGAAAGTTATAAAGTAAAATAACTGAGTTCGCTTCTTGATTTAAACGCTCACCGCAAAGCTCTATAAATTTTGGAATTATCTCCTCATCATAAGAAAAACCTTCAAGTAGAACACGTAAATCATTCGATGGTTCATCATAGAATTCTACTTCTCTAAAATCTTCATTATAGTAATCAATGTTAAAGTCTTTTTCAAATTCGGAAGATAGTAAATCTCCATCTTCTGTATAACTATTCAAAATATAGTTTTGAAGATCCTTATATGACTTAGAGTTGCCAATAAATAATGATACAAACCCTTCCTTTTCCATATATTTCATACTCCTCCTTAGCTTTTTTACGGTCTAAGACTTTCCGGTAAAGATTCCACTCCACCTTCTAGTCTATAATTAACCCAATTTTGGAGTCGTCTCTTAAATGTTGCATAATCTGGTGAAGAATCAATAATCTCTAACAATTCATTATGAGCTTTCGTAGAACCCTTCCCGCCATGAACTCCTTTTGGATTAACAAACTTCACATCTTCTATAGCAGTTCTTAATTCCTTAATTTGTTCTGCTGTTATACCCCACCGTTTAAAAGTAGGAGCTCGAGATACTAAATGCCACTCATGAAATCCACCTGGATGTCTAAGTCTACTTTCAATGGCTTTTCTTAACCTAGGGTCAGACCATACTTTATCAAACTTATCAGGAGCTAGTGAATTAAACCATCTATTAAATTCACCATTCTTTACAGATGGAACTGAATTAAGATTAACAGTACCCTTAGGAAATTATAAAAATGTGGTGTTATGTCAAGAAAACGGACACGTTAAACAGAGAGAAATAGCTGAATTTAGGCAGCTACTTTTCTCTGATTAGCGTAGTAAGCAGCTTCAAATTCACATGGCGATACATAGCCAAGGGCTGAATGACTTCTTTTGCGGTTGTAGAAGCATTCGATGTACTCAAAAACGGCTTGTTTCGCTTCTTTTCGCGTGCGGAATCGATTCAGATAAATACACTCTTTCTTGATAAGGCTATGAAATGACTCTATACAAGCATTGTCGTAACAGTTCCCACGTCTCGACATGCTCACTTGAAAATGATGTTCCTGTAAAAGTCGCTGATAGTCATTCGAAGCATACTGGCTTCCACGATCCGAATGATGAATCACTCGTCCCGTTGGTTTTTCGCTGTTTAGAGCCCGTTGTAACGCTTTGATGACTAACTCTTTCGTCATTCGTGTATCGATATACCATCCTACAATCTTACGAGTATGTAAATCCATGATACTCGCTAAATACAACCAGCCTTCGTCGGTAGGAATGTACGTAATATCTGCCATCCATATTTCATTCGGAGCCGTTGCTTGGAAGTTCTGTTTCAATAGATTGGCATATAACGTTGTAAGGATGGTTACTGTTCGTAGTGGCTTTGAATTTACGGACGGTAATGGATCTCAAGCCTTCTTCGCTCATGATGCGAGCGACCGTCTTTTGAGACACACGAATCCCTTCGAATTTGTTGAGTGCGTTGTTCTTTTCGTTCTTTCTGTTTACTTTTCGCACACTTGAGCCAGTCGTAATACCCACTTCTTGAAACACCGAAAACTTGGCACATCTTCACAACAAGAAATTCATTACGGTGTTGAAAAATGAAGGCGTAAATTACTTCTGGTTTCTGGTGAAGATGCCTAACGCCTTTTTTAGGATCGCTAATTCCTCCTCCAACTCTTGATTGCGACGGCGTAACTCGATGATTTCTTGATTTTGTGGCTTGATGTTGCCTGAACCTACAAAGCTTGTTCCATTGCTTTCTTTGTATTCTTTGACCCAATGATGAAGAGTGTTGTAAGCCAAACCTAACTCTTTTGCCACTTGGGCGATGGACTTGTCCCCCTCCAAGCATAACTCAACCGCTTGAATCTTGTATTCTTGATCAAATGTTCTCTTTTTCATGATTGGACACCTCGAACCTATTGTAATTAAGTTTATTATAATCTCCCTGTTCTCCGTGTCCAATTTTTAGACTAACATCAATACAATGGGACATTGAAGTGATGGTCGTGAACAGTGTTAACAGGAGAGAGAGTTTTACACATTTTAACATTAACATTTGATTAGATAAAAAAACCCCAGACGAGCCTTGAGTACTCGTTTTGGGGTAGTATTGTTAGTCTTCATCATCAAATAACAATTCATCCATTCTTTCTCTCTTCAGCAATTTGTCGTGACAACTCGAAACTATTCATAAAATGCTCAAGAGGTAACTCCTTCATTCATCGTCATTATGCTCATAGAGTTTAAAATTTACTTTATCTTTTAAAAACTCCAAAACTAATGCTCTCATTGTCTTCGTTGTTCAAATAATCTACAACCATTAAAGTCTCTTGCTTAATGCCAATCCAAGTATAATTTCTTTTTAATAACTATCTTCAAATAGGCAATGAAATACTGTTACCTTTTCCTCTCTAAGTTCTAACGAAATATTAGGTACTTCTATTTCTAATAAGCTTTTTTCAAGAACTTCTATCCCCTCATTCTCTAATAATTTCAAAATATCTTTGCCGATTTGTTCTGTTTCTTCATCGAATGGCTGGTATTGTTCTTGCATTTCAATCTCTCCATCAACATATTCATACCTAACATATTTTATTGCTGCAAATGGAGCAATTGCCGAAATATAAACCAATAATCCGTTTAAATAAGTGTGTTCTCTGATATATGCTCTAAATTCATCCGTACCAATTTTTATCTTAGGATGGATCGAAGGCATAATATATAATGTGAAACATTTTGAATAATTAAAATCTGTTAAATTCTCAACGTCTATTCCTTTTATTTCATGAGTGATTTTATTAGCCCAAACATTAGTATCGACATAATTCAATAAAACATATCCAAAATCACCATGGTGATATAATTGTTCAATTGTATTTAATACATTTTGTTTCATGATATACCTCCGTTATTTTACTGGGTAACCATGGATGTTTCTTTTTTTATCCATATGAACTTTTACTCTAGTTTCTCCATTCACCCCAATTGGTTTGTGAAAGTCATAAATTTTAACACTACCATCTGGCTTAACTACAGTTCCCTTTACCCATGCTTCTTGAGTCAATTTAACTCCATCTTCTCCTTCTGGCCATTGAGTTTTCTTACCAGGCATACTATCAGGATGACCTAAAACATGCTTTCCTTGCTTACCAGCATCTACTTTTGGTGCTCCCGGAACGCCTGCGTCCACCGTCCCTTGGCTTGGTAGCTTAACAGTTTTACCCGTACCCTTAGGAAATTATAAAAATGTACTTTATAAACGGGTGGCAGTTTCACTAACCACCACCCATTATATCAACTGACTTTCCGTTCAGGCATGATATAAGCGGTCTTGTGTTTCATCATACCATAGATAATATTGACAAGTCCTCTCATAATGCAAATAAGCGCTTGTTGTTTGGTTTTACCTTCTGCTAGCTTTTTCTGATAATACTCGTAAAACACAGGATTTCGAGGAGTTTTACTGCCTTTACAAATATGTATTTTTTGAACAGCCAAGTTATAAAAGATAGTGTATAATTTCCTGTTTCCTTGCCGCCCGAACCCATTCTGACAGGGGCTATACCTGCGTATCTTGCGAGTTTGTCAGAATGAAAGAAACGATGAATATCCCCGATTTCTGCAATGAAAGCGGATGCGGTCACCGTATTAATGCCTGGCATCGTTTCAAGCTGCATCCCTAATGGCTTGATAAGTGCTTTTAACTCTTTATCCACTTTTTTGATTTCTTGCTTCTTAAAGCAAAATGATGTTATGACTAGAAATATACTTTTCTCTAAAGACAAGCATATTTACCTAATTTGTTTACTTATTCCTTCCCAAAGTGATTTGTCCATTTCCATGTATATTCCAGCTTCTTCGATTTTGCTAAAAATATCTTTATCAATAGTGATATCCTCTTGTTCAATTACACTGCATATTGTTTCTAGAGCTAATCCCCACTCTTCATGTTCTATAAACTCTAAAATGTCTTTTTCATCTTTCAATGGAAGATTAGTAATATTTCTTACTATTTCTTTTAAAAGAATATTTAAATTCATAAAATCACCCTCCTAAAATTAGTTATTTAATAGGGAATGCAGTTATTATATCTTTTCCATCTGTAATTACCTTTATTTTAATTCCATCCCTAATTCCTATAACCTCATATCTTTGGACACTCTTAACAACTCTCCCCTCTTCCATTTTAGTGTAGGGTCGGTAGCTATATCTGATACATTGTGCATTACTCTTTCCGCACTCCAGTTTTTAGGGTTTCCAGTTCCAGGCATAAATGCCCACCACCTGTTTTATCTCCGTAAAGTATATGCTTTGTTCGTTTTTTACTAGCTATATTTACAAAATTAGCTTTTCCCTTACCCTTCCCAACCATCCCCAATTTTGCCAACCATGTTCATCGTAGTTTCTTTTACTTCTTCCTTAGCTTTGCTCATCCACATGCGGGGCGCCGGCCGACTCCTGCCAAGGCCGGCTGCCATTGGACAGACGGAACGCTGGCGAGAAGGTCTTCTCATTGCTTCTTGAATGAGTGTATCGTTTAGATAATCAGCCTTAAAATAAAAAACCTTGAAAGGCTTATAGCCTTTCAAGGTTATCAAAAATCATAGTTTAAACTTTCTTAAATACTTTCTATTTCAATGTCTGACTTTATTTTTAAAGCTTTATTTAATGCTTTTTTTAAAATAGTTATTAAATCTTCCCCATCACTTGTAACAAAATAGTTAGATAAGTCTGTAATTTCATCACTTATATTATCTCCCCATGGAGGTGTTTTTGAAAGGTCTTCGATATCCCAAACGACTTGTGATGGACTGTAATTTTTCAAACTTTCTTGAATTTCATCTATTTCTTTAATAACATCTTTAATATATTTATACTCAAGTTTACCATTATATAGTTTGTTTAATAAAAGAGGATACTTTGTTCCCCAACCATTTGGCTCTAAATGATAGCTTACTGTTGAAAAAAACGAATGTAAAAAATCACCATGACCAATTGGATACCAGTAATATTTTACTTTCAAACCTACAGCCAATTCTGTCACCTCACTCATTAGTTTTAAATCTAATATTTACTTTACCATTTGTTTTTTTCATTATTCTATCATACAAATCATCTAGTATTTCTTCCGATACGTTTTGTCCCCGTATATCGATAATAACAGTTTGTTTAGTACCTCTCGGCAAATCACTTAATCGTTTTTCAACTTGGGTAGAAAGTACAATATAATAAAAATAATGTGCCCGTTTAGTATCGTCACAGTCAGTTAAAAGTTTATACCCTCTTTCTCGCCGCGAGAATGCGTTCGCACGTGTTTCAAAGCATACTCGCGAAGGGTATTAGTGTTGTTAATAGTTTCACCATGCATCACAGCCAAACTCATAGTAGGCGGAACCATTATGAAGTCTGAATTAAAATGTTGGTAAAAACGATATATAAATTTTCTCGTAATTGCACTTTATTATTTGATACATCTGTTAGTTTTAAAATAAAAACCTTGAAAGGCATAAAGCCAATCAAGGTTCGATTCTTATTCACTATGAACTTCAAAACAAAAATATCCAAAAGCTAAATCTTCGTCTTTTAATTGCATTTTTCTTTTAGCAATATCAAATAACCTCGGTAAAAGCGTATCTAAATAATCACGATATTTTTCTAATGATAGCTTAAAACTCTCTACATCATTGTGTTGACATAGTGGATATAGTATTTTCCCCATCTCAAATTGCTCAGTAGACACACTTGGATAATGTGCATCCAGGCAATCTAAAATATGTTCTTTCAGTTCTTTCTCATCGAACTGTTCCCTACATTCCAAATAAAACATATATTCATCGAATTCAATCTGCATATTTGCCTTTTCATTAATATAAAATGGATTAATTCTTAAATATTCTGTCGTTGAATTGGATTCAATTATTTTTTCTAAAATAATTTTTAAATCTGTAATTGTTGGATAAAGCCTATATTTTCCGCTGTGATATGTTGTATATTCATAGACTATCTCGTTAATTTTGCCTTCTTTTTTTATTATCATGAAATCACCTCCTATTTAGAAAACGTAGGGTCAAATACCCAATTTGATTTATTTAAATCCGAAACCTGTATTACTTTCCCTGTACCATCATCTACTGCAACATAGTGTATCTTATCTTTATAGTATACAGTTACTGAGTTTCCTGTATATTTGTTTACCGATTTAGCAGTTTTGTATGGATTGTTTATTGCTTTAGCTATACTTTCTTTAGTCCATCCACGCTTGAGCAACTTGATTTTTATATTTTGGCTTTTTAATACTCTTTCAAGGTCTTTAAATTTATGCATTGTGTAACACATTTTTTGCAGCTTCGCTATTTGGCATTATCTTTAATATTTCTTGAGCAATTGCTTTAGCTTCTTCTTTACTAATTAACTTTTCTGGAATGTCATGGAATAACAACAAATGTTCTTTCAAGCTAACATCTTCAGGGCTTAATTCAACTGCTCTTTTAGAATGGTATAATGCACTTGCGTAAGCGTCTGGTAAATGGCACAATGCAGTACTTAATAACTCTGAAGCTAAGTAATGATAATATGCAGTCTCATTATTATTTATCAAATAACAGACAAATGAATAAGCACTTATACTCTCTTCATCAAAACCTAATTCAAGAACAACTTGCTCTAAAGTATTTCTATCTTCATTCTCAATATATTCTTTTGCTTTTTGAAAATCACCCGATGTTATTAATTGCTTTATCTTTTCCTTCATAGTTATTTCACCCACGCATCAGATATTCTTATTGTTCCATCAGGTAGTTTTTTGTATGTCACCTGTACCAATTGTCCATTAACCATTTTAACTCTAGAAGAAACAGATTTATAAGTTATATCTGCACCATTATGTATTACATCGATGATAATTTCTTTTATTTTCCCCCAATTCTTATCAGGCACAAGTTTTTCCCATTGATGATTAGATTTTTTACTTCCATTTATAATATGCTTTATCTGATTACTGTTAAGTTTCCCTATTCCATCATGTACTTTAGAAGAAGGCAATAGCTTAACTTTACCCGTACCCTATGTAGTAATCTTAAAAGCTATTATAAAAAAAGACCACCTATTAAATTACCTTTCGCTCTGTTATATTCGGCAATTGATAAGCGGTTTTATTCTTCATCATGCCATATATAACGTTCACAAGCCTTCTCATGATACAAACCAACACTTGTCCTTTTGTTTTGCCTTCCTTTCGCTTGCGTTGGTAGTATTCATAAAATACAGGATTTCTTGGCTTTTTACTTTCTTTTGCCACTTGTATTTGTTGTATCGCTAATTGATAAAATAACGCATGTAACGTTCGATTGCCTTGTTTGCTTTTGTGGTCTTTTCCTTTTCCTCCAGAGCCAACATGCACAGGCGCAATTCCCGCATAACGAGCAAGTTTATTGGCATTTGGAAAACGCTGAATATCTCCAATCTCGGCAACCAAGGCGGATGCTGTCACTACATCAATCCCCGGCATTGTCTCCAGTTGGTAATCGAGTAATTTCATTAATTTTCTTAGTTCTCCTTCGACCAATGCCATTTCCTGCTTGTTAAGTGAAACCATTAATAATAAAAAGAACCTTGAAAGGCATATAGCCAGTCAAGGTTTTCAATTTATTGTTAAATACCTTATATAATTTTTTAAATCCGGGGAGGAATCCTGAGAAGCATCCTTTCTCAAAAATGGCTTTAAAAATCATCGTAAGCATCACCTAACGGTATAAAATCTTCTTGTAGCCAGTACCAATGTCTACCTCTATTTTCTATCAATCGTTCTAATAAATCGGTAAAAGAAGTCGCTATAATAGAACACTCTCCTACCACCCCATGCCTATCATAAAAGCTGTCATAGCACCTACCGAGCCTACCCGGATTCAAATCAATCGTAATGTACTCTCCATTTCTATCCGTTGCACAGATATACCAATCGGATGAAATATCTTCTTCACATAACTCCCCTACAATAATAGGGTTAGCTAACTGAAAATCCTGAGGAGGGACTATTAAAATGGAATAATCAGCCTTTTCAAATAAAAGCGCCCCCCCACATAACTCATAAAACTTATACACATCATCAGGTAAAATATGCGATGTACTCACATTTGGAATACCAGCTGGAGGATAAACTACACAATCCCCTAAACTTTTTATTTTATTAATTAAATTCTCAATCCTCATTTTTCTTCACTACTCCCGATGAATATATTGATGAAATGCACGATAATACCCTCTTCTAGCAGACTGGGGAACACCAGCAGCATCGAACATTCTCTCTGTTAATTGTTGCATTTCTCTCGGCGAAACTGTTTTCCAATCTACTTTTCCTCCAACGTTTTTACCGGTTTTTTCGTATAACCATTGTCTATATACTGCTTTTGTGACATCATGTTGTGCTTTTGTCAAAGCAACTGTAGGGGTATCAGCACCTCTACTTACATAGTTTGGTACATTATGCTTAGCCCAGACATCTAATATACCATGGTGATTTTCTAGTGGTGCATTGCTTGGACGATACGGTACGACATCATACGGTCTAACATTACCCGTACCCTATGTTGTAATCTTAAAAGTTAAAAATAAAAAACAACCTATCTAAACCCTTATTAAACTACTTCATTCCCTTTCATTTTTGGCATTTGATAAGCTGTTTTGTGCTTCATCATGCCGTAGATAATATTCACAAGTCTTCTCATGATACACACCAATGCTTGTCCCTTTGTTTTCCCTTCTTTAAGCTTGCGTTGGTAGTAAGCATGGAACACAGGGTTCCTCTTCAATTTACTTCCTTTTGCCACTTGTACTTGCTGTACGGCTAGATTGTAAAATAAAGTGTGTAGCGTCCGATTTCCCTGTTTGCTTTTTTGTTCCTTACCTTTCCCACCAGAACCAAAGTAAACAGGTGCAATCCCCGCAAATCGTGCTAATTTGTTAGCATTGGGAAAGCGTCTGATGTCACCTATTTCTGCTATAAATCCAGATGCTGTGACGAGGTCGATGCCCGGCATCGTTTCTAATTGAAAATCTAGTAAACTCATTAACTCTTTTAATTTTCTTTCCACCTTGCCGATTCCCTGCTTTATAAACGAAATCTCTTGCACGATGTTTCTCACGAGAAAGTCTCGTGTATCTTGATGTTCTTTCATTGTATGTCCATCTTCTTTCACAAGCTTTAGTATTTCGTTTGCTTTGTTTACTGAACATGTATTATGACTGACATCTAATAAAAAGCATGTCAACTGTTTCACACTTACTCCGTCTAAACATGAAGGTGACGGGTATCGTTCCCAAAATGCTAATGCCGTTTTTCCATCCACCTCTGAGAAAAACTTTTTGTAGCTTGGATAGTGGTAACTCAATTGAATGTGCAGTTGATTTTTTAAAGCACTTTGTGCTTTGACTAATGCATTTCTTCTTGTCACCAATTGCTGTATTGACCAATATAAGTCATTCGGTTTTGCATCTGGTAAATGGTCTAGTTTGTTGACGAGTATGCGTGCCACACATTCTGCATCCCAGCTATCACTTTTTTGTGTCGTCATGTGACTTTTCCGTTCGGCGAACGACAAAGCCGGATTCACTTCTTTCACGATTTGTTCATGATCCATTAAATATTTCGCTAATGCTCGACCATATCCTCCCACATCTTCTAATCCAAACACAGGTGTTAACTGTTCACCAGCGAGCTGATTCACTTCTAATAAAAACGTAGAGAAAGCAGATGGCTTGTTTTCAATCTGTATTTCCCTAAGCTTCTCCTGCCAACAGTTCATGATGACAGCCGTGTGATGCTGTTTATGTAAGTCAACACCCACATACAAGTACCTCTGCTTTTTGTGCATCGCTCATCCTCCGATTCAGTTGTCAATCATTAGATGAAAATGCCGGCAACCTTAGTTCGAGCGTTCACCTTCTGGTGCGCATTGGTACGAAAGCCTATCCATTTTCAACGTTACATGGTAACCTATAAGAAAATGTGCACTTTTTTTAAATTCATTTGTTAAATTATTGCTTGATGTTTACCATTTGCTTGTATTTGTCCGTATGTGTAAATCCCTTGATAAAATCTTTCTCGATCTAAAATCCGTTTCACTTGTACTTTCGTAAATCGTTTACCTTTTGTTGTTCGATAACCTTCGTCATTTAATGCTTCTGCCAGTCTAGACAAAGACCAATGCTTATATCTTTACTTAAGCTCAAATACTCATTTCACTGCTTCTGCTTGAACATTATGTATCTTGAGTTCCTTTTCGCCTTTTTGCTTAGTGTAACCAAATGTTACCCGACCTCCTGCATATCCTCCTTCCCTTGCTTTTTTATTTCTTCCTTTCGTTAGTTTGAGTGCTATTTCAAGCCGTTGATATTGGTCTAACAATTCCATCAAACCATTTACTAAGAAATCATTTGGGGCTTTTTTATGAATACTGTAAAACGGCTGTTCAATGCTTTTAATATCACAACCATATTTTTTCAGTTCTCGTTGAATCAGTACTTTTACAATATCTGACCGCCATAATCGACTTGTGTTTAGCACTACCACATACTGTATTTGTGTAGACGCAAGATGAGCCAACATCTCCTGTAAGCTCACCCTATCGATTTCTAGTGCTTCTTCGTTTAGTTTTGCGCCACTGATTCCTTCATCTCTAAAAATATGTACCAAGTTCAAGCTATTCTCTTCACAGTATGCTTTGATTTCCTCTTCTTGATATTTTAAACTGTATCCGTCTTTCGCTTGCCCTTGTGTAGAGACTCGTATATACCCGACAACGTTCAACTTTTCACCCTCCCGTTACATAAATTTTAATTTGTGTAACGCTTTTTAAACGAATAGCGAGTATTATACGACCGTCTCAATTAAAAATACAACCCAAAATTTATTGGCCAGCGCTGTCTTCGAACACCTTTTTACGTTCCCCCTTGTTTATCGCCACGAGCTTTGTCATTCTCGTTAGTTTGTTAGCTATGCCATGTCATAACTATCTCTCCTATGTAAAATGTCATCTCGTCTATTTCTCGTTTTTCTCACCCTACCTAAGTATTAAAACAAAACTCCATGATGGTACAGCCTTCATAAGTTTTTAATTCAAATATGACGTTTTTAAACATTTCATACGAAAATGCAAAAAGCACTTGTCGCCTGTAATAGCCAATCAAGTGCTTTAAGTTTATTCGTTATCTAAATTTATCAATCTCTTTAAGGTTTTAAGTTTAATGTACTCTATATCGACAGTATGACATCTTTTTTATTTCTTGACAAGTGTTATGTTTAAACCCTCGAACTTGTTCGCTCTCGTTCATTTGTTGCTTATGCAATGTCATAACAATTCCTGTCTAAAAAATGTCATCTCGCCTAATTCTCGTTCTTATTATCTTACCCTAGTATTAAAACAAAACTCTATGATGGTACAGCCTTCATGAGTTTTTGACTTTTAAAGGGGCATCATTCTGCCCAATTTAAAAACTTTCTTTTTAGATTGCATACCTTAAAAAAGTTTGAAATGCTTATTCAACTAAGCATTTCAAACTTCATATTAGTAGAATGCTCTACTTTAAATATTCAGCTTCCCATTTTTCTTGTTTTTCTACAGGAGAAAGGTGAGAAATATCCTCATATCCATAATTTATCTTCATTTTACCTGTGTTATCTAAAATGAAAGTTAGGTTTGTCCACGGTTCTTGGTCTTGTTCTATAAATTCTTCACGTAACTTAGAAAAACAGTTATACAAATCATTTTCTAACCCATCATACTCTTCTTCATTGACATAAAATAAATCATTTATGTCAAGACTATACACTGGTTTCACTCCATTTTCAGGATAATAGTAGAAAAAAACTTTTTTATAACCTTCTCTTAACTCAGCATACAAATAAATCTTACTCCAATCTTCTGGAATCATCTTAACTAATGTGTTCGCAATTTTTTGATATATTTGCTCCATTTTTTTAGTTTCCAACTTAATTACCTCCTGTATAATTTGTTAATCTATCTGAATATTTTTTTCCATCAATAGTGTAATTGATTTTAAATTCACTTGGTCTAACTGAATTTCCCTCATATATGGGTTTCACATTAATTATTACTTCTTTACCTTCTTGTAACGCCTTTTTCCATGCGTTTTCTAACGATTTATACTCACTCCTATTTAATTTAGCATTCATCGGTACTAGATTGTCAATTTCACCTGGACCTTTGAAAATACTAGCTATCAAATGTCCTCCATCATCATTTGATAATCTATCTTCCCTACCAACTGTCCTTTGTGCATACGGATTCCGGTCAGCTTTACCAAGTTGCAACTTAGCTTCTACACTTGATATTCTTCCATTACCATCAGTTTTATAATGGTAACCTTCTTTGGTTGTATATTCAATATTAGGTTTCAATGCTTTCTTACCATCAACTTTTGTATAATGCTCTCCATAGCTTACCTTTTTAGAAGTATTACCCGTACCCTTAGTGCCAAGTTCAACGCCATCGTTGCCTGCTTTACCTTCGCCTAGATTTAACCCCGTCTTCTCACTCAGATAAGCTCGAACTTTATTCTCCAATCCATAGGTGTTTTTGGGCGGAACTTTAACGTTCCCAACCCCTTCCATGGCCAATCCCATTTGCCGGTCAGGGATTGTATTTTTCAGATTGGTCAGGGCGTTGTCTACGAACCGGGCGGTTTTCAGTGCACTGTTTGCGCTTTTGTTTTTCAAATGGTGCGGGATTTCTTTTGCCAAGCTTTTAGCATTTCTGATGCGGGGGAATATGCCTTTTTCTGCACGAACCACCATATCCCGGACAGATGATTTGGACTGCAAGCCCGTTTTCGTCGCTAATAATTTTAGATCACTGGCTTCTCTTAGATAGGAAAAACGGGCGGCGCTGCTGAATTTAGAAAGCCCCTTTACGCCAGGGACGATATCCAGTGGAGAAAGGACACCACGAAATACTCGTTCGTCTGTTTTCAACTCTCTCCCTGAAATCCAGTCTTTTCCGGAAACGGCTGAACTTAATTCTAGTGTACCATAAGCTGCCCCCAATGCCATCCCTGCTGGCGGACAAATGAAAGAAGTGCCTACTATGACAGCAAGTGCTGTTATTTGCCCCCAAAATTCTTTGTTCATCTGCCCATCTTTGATCGATTCATACTGAAAAGCCCGGGAATTCAATGCTGTTTGTATATATTCTTGTTTCGAAAAATTTGCTTTAGGGTTCAGTTCTTTCCATGAAGCGTATTCCTGTTCCATCAGTCTGGCATAGTAGTTCCTTTCGCTGAACAGATCTTCTAGTCCAACTTCCGCTTTCGGCACGTCGATTGTTTGTTGTGTGCCGTATGCTCTGGGAGCGACAACTGTTTTTTTGGCGCCAATGTGGTTTTTCGTTTTGATCTTTGATATAGATAAGTTGCGCATCGCTTCCACAAAAGCATCGATCTCTTGATAAAACGGATCATCGATGGTGCGGTCAACAATCTCTCCGACACGGCTGCTAAAGCGGTGCAAGACGAGATAATCTTCATATAATAGTTGATATTGTTTTTTTCGGTCTGTGTGGGTGAAAGAGATGACACCGTCTGTGTCATATTTGGCGATGTCTGCTTGAACGTCTTCGAGAAGATCGTTTAGATCTTTTAATTTATCAATCATGCCTTTGCCCCATACACCGAGACCGACCAGATCGCCAATACCTTTCTTCGTCTTTTCCCATTCAGAAGGGATATACTTGACATCCACTGCCTTCATGCCTCCGATTGAAACGAAATGGATTCCAATATGTGGAATAGCTGTCTGTTTCATTATATAAGAAAATAATGGAAGTTTTGGTAAATTGAAAGAAAAAAAGGGAATTTTAAGTAAAAAATACCATTCGTTTTTCAGATCATGTTCTTATTTTAGATCGTAGGAACCGATCGAATAGACCTAAACCAATTTTTCCAGAATGAAACGTTAAAAATATGGTCTCACTCTTCCTTCAATTGAATGAGAAGGGAATGAGCCGGATGTTTACTTTATTAAAACAGATGGGTCAGGTAAAATGGTTGATACAACATGGATTTCATTGTCGGCAGGCAAACTTTGAAATCTGTTTTAAACGGAAATAAAAAAGAGTCGTCGACCCCCAATCGTGCAAAAATCCCCGGGGATCGACGACTCTTTCAAATCTTCATTGAGCACAAGCAAATCAAAGATTTGATAAAAATTCCCCTTTTCGTTAAAATAAAAATAACCAGTCAAGCATTAAAAATGAAATGCTTATTTAACAACATTTTTTGAGGTTTTTATCTTAACTATGAGGAATTGAAACAAGATAATATCCGCATATTTGAATCTACTTTCTTTTAGTTTTTATCTTAACTATGAGGAATTGAAACCGTTGTTTGCTATCGGAATCCTAGTTTGTGGACTGTTTTTATCTTAACTATGAGGAATTGAAACCTTGTTAGGGTCATCTCTAAGTCCTTGGTAATTGACCGTTTTTATCTTAACTATGAGGAATTGAAGCATTGGTGCAACGAAACGACTAAATATTAGTGCTTTTTGTTTTTATCTTAACTATGAGGAATTGAAACCTTACATGAATAATTAATAGAAGAAGTATTCGTTCCACTTTTGAAATGAGGGCTTTCAACATTAGTTACATCTAGATCCTTAAGTCTCAACATTCTTTTGCAATACTTATTTTCAAATGTCGATTCTATACCGTGAGAAACACCACAGGAAAAAGACCAACAAAGTCTGAGATCTCATCGGTAAAGGGATTATAGAGATTTTAGGCAGAAGAAAAAGAAAGTCTGACGGAAAAGCCTCGGAAAAATCTTCGGATTGCTTACTTATACTCGATATTTGCATCTTTGATCAATCTTTTATATGTTCCACTATTCAAAATCCTTCTTTGAAGTTATCACCCTATAAATCAACATTTCACGTTGTTTCTCTGACATTTCATTTAAGCACGCTTCTCGTTAGAGAATCCATGTCAAGCCCTTGATGGATAGATCACATACATATATGTATATTTATTCAAAATTTTGATAAAGATATACTGCAACACTCTGTATTTTTTTCTTGCAGAAAACAAACTAAACTTTTTGAGCTAGTAATAACTTTACAAAAATTTTATAAATCACCGTAAAAAAGATTAAATGAATTGTTTACTTTTTCCTGACTTTTTAAAGATTTTTACTATATTTTTCTCTTTTCTAAACAAAATAAGATTGAATTGTAAGTTAATAGAAAAGAAAGGAGAAAAGGAGAATGGATGAAAGAGTTTTAGAGGTTCAAAGATGACTGAATAAAACCTATGGCGGTAGAGCTGGTTTTAATGAAGTGACTGAAGACGGAATTACTGGGTGGAAAACGGTCTATCGCTTAATCCGGGCACTACAATTGGAAATGACAATTGTTTCTTCCAACGGCAATAAAGGAAACTGTTCTCCAATATCAACATAAAAATCAGAATATTCAGTTAAATAAAAGTGGTTTCGTTCTAAATCTGATAAAAACTCGTGCTGCCTATTCGTTTTAATTCCCTTTAAATGAGCAGAGCGATCTAGTAAAGGTCGTCTTGAATGTTTAACCAATGCCAATATCAAAACCTATACTTGAGCAACGATCTACTTAAATCAGCTTTAAATGTTCTTCTTTTGGACATAAAAACACCCCTTTAGACAATCATAATCTAAAGGGGTAAAACTGTGCAATTTTTTATGACTTTATTCAAAGCCACATATCCACTGCCCAATTGCTTTATTCGACTGTTACGCTTTTGGCTAGGTTGCGTGGTTTGTCGACGTCGCAGCCGCGGTGAAGGGCAGCGTAGTATGCAATGAGCTGCATTGGAATGACGGCAACAAGCGGAGTTAGATCTTCATGAACTTTTGGCAAGATGAAACGGTCATCATCTTCTTCAAGTCCTTTCATGGAAATAACGCATGGATATGCACCGCGGGCAACAACTTCTTTTACATTTCCGCGAATGCTTAAGTTTACATGCTCTTGGGTTGATAAAGCAATGACCGGTGTTCCGTTCTCAATTAACGCAATGGTTCCATGCTTTAACTCGCCGCCGGCAAATCCTTCCGCTTGAATGTAGGAAATTTCTTTTAATTTGAGCGCGCCTTCTAAGCAGACGTAATAGTCAACGGCACGGCCGATAAAGAAGCAGTTTCGAGCTGTCAAAAGATAGTCTCGGGCAATTTGTTCCATTTCATCCTTTTGGCCGCATAGTGTTTCCATTGCATTCGAAATAATGGCAAGTTCTTGCAATAGGTTAAAATCAAGCTTGATTCCTTTTGTTTCAGCTGCAACAGCTGCTAAAATGGCAAGAACCGCAATTTGTGCTGTATATGCTTTTGTAGACGCAACCGCAATTTCAGGTCCGGCATGAAGCAGCAGCGTATAGTCCGCCTCACGGGAAAGAGTTGAACCCGGAACATTCGTTATAGTTAATGCTTTATGTCCAAGCTCCTTCACTTGAACAAGCACTGCACGGCTGTCTGCCGTTTCTCCGCTTTGTGAAATGAAAATAAACAGCGGATTATTTGATAAAAGCGGCATATTGTATGAAAATTCACTGGCAACGTGCACTTCTGTCGGTACTTTTGCCCATTTTTCGATTAATTGCTTTCCTACAAGCCCTGCGTGATAGCTCGTTCCGCACGCTATAATATAAATGCGGTCCGCTTCATGAACAGCTTGAACAATTTCTTGATCAATTTTTAATTGATCGTGTTCGTCTTGATATTTTTGAATAATTTTACGTATAACAAGCGGTTGTTCATCAATTTCTTTCAACATGTAGTGAGGGTATGTTCCTTTTTCAATGTC
This sequence comes from Aeribacillus sp. FSL W8-0870, assembly GCF_037963755.1. Classification (NCBI taxonomy): domain Bacteria; kingdom Bacillati; phylum Bacillota; class Bacilli; order Caryophanales; family Bacillaceae; genus Aeribacillus; species Aeribacillus sp. FSL W8-0870. The sequence goes on along the minus strand of NZ_CP150165.1, from coordinate 197,323 downwards.
GCTTGCATCAAGTTCAGCAGTATATGGAGCGCGTTCTATTACGTCCCCGTTTAAATTTTTGATTGTCACTTGATCACGAGTGACAATAACGATTTCTTTATCCATTAATTCGACAAATTGATTTGTTACTTGCAGCATTGCCATGGCGTCTGAAGCAACAACATTAAAGTCTCCGCCAAGTCCCACAAGAAGAGGGCTTTTGTTTTTCGCAACATAGATCACGTCTCGGTTATTTTCATCTAATAGAGCGATCGCATAAGATCCCTTCAACAAGGATAATGTTTGGCGAAATGCTTCTTCGACACTTAAACCTTTGTTGACAAATTGTTCAATTGTTTGAACAATAACTTCCGTATCCGTTTCACTTTTTAATTCAACATTTTGTAAATACTCACGCTTTACTTGCAAATAGTTTTCAATGACACCGTTATGCACAAGTGTAAAGCGTTTGGATGCACTTTGGTGAGGATGCGCATTTTCTTTGCTAGGCGCTCCATGAGTAGCCCACCGTGTGTGGCCAATTCCGATGGAAGCTGAAACACTTCTGTCCACACCTTCACGAAGCTCCGCAATGCGTCCTTTTTCTTTAAATACATATGTTCCTTCTCCGTTTAATACTGCAATACCTGCAGAGTCGTAGCCTCTGTATTCTAATTTTTCCAAACCGCGCAATAAAATTTCCTTGCAGTCTTGTTGTCCGATATATCCTACAATTCCGCACATAGTCTTTAGTTTCCTCCCCATTTAAAGGGGACAAAAGAAGCCTGAACAACTGGGGACAGATCTCTTTCCAGCCATCAAAGCTTCTCTGTCCCCTCACACATGTTTTGTAAAATGTATCCCGTTATGTCACAGTCTTTTTGTGCAAAGAGTCGCCTCTTTGTTTTAAGACGTGACTTTACGGCTGTACGGGAAGGCAACCGGGAGGCATCCGCCGAAACTTCGATAAACCTCCTCCTCGTCAACTAAGCAGATGTCCGCTCCTGCTTAGTCCAGGCGCTTTACAATAAAAAATTTTCTAACTGCCCACCTTTCTATTCTAGAATGTGCTAAAACAATTTATATATTACAATATGGAAAAGCAGTTCGTCAATTCATTTCTGTCTTTCCATATTGTATTATATGATTTCAAGCGTTTTCTCGATACAATGAATATTCAATAAAGAAAGGGAGCTTGCCTCCCCACAACCTCCTGAAAGTAACCGGCATCCGCCAGCTACTTTCAGGTAAAAATCGAAAAATAAATCGAGTAGGAGGGAGCGATTAACTCCCGTCCTCTCACACCACCGTACGTACGGTTCCGTATACGGCGGTTCAATTAAGATAATTGACGCAAGTCTTTATAACTTCCGTGAATAGCTGTTCTCTTTATGCCAGTGGTCACTCCACCCTCCAAGAGATCTCCCACGGGATTCACCGCTTCCTCCCTCAAGTGAGGTACTACGTTTTCTGTGTTCATCATGACTCACTGAATGCCAAGGGCTATTCTCTCTTAATTGTTCGGTCCTTCTTAGTTGTTCTAGACCAACTAATACTATGACCTCTGCTGACTTCTGACTGTTCAGCTATCTATCACTAGATAGGTTACCAAGGTTACTTGGCGTGCCAGCCAGACCTCCCCGGGTAAGAGTGTAATCTTTCCTTCCATCCATCTGCTTCATTTACTCTGTATCACCTTCGGCAGAAAGGGCTTTGTTTTGTCTTGCAAACTCACCCAGTGATACCTAGCCTCATATGAAGTTCGTGTTCCTCAGACCGGAAGTTTGCCGCTCGCTTCCTTCAGATTCCGCGTCACCACGGACACCCTTGCGTTAAGCTAACTGCTACTTCTGCCTTCGCAGCTCGGGACTTTCACCCTATAGATTACACCCATGCCGGGCGCACAAGCAAGTGGAGAAAAACGCATTGTTTTTCTCCACTTATTTATTTTAGAGACTTATCGGACAGCCCCCGTCTCTTCATCATTCAACGCCCATTTCCGCTTTGATGACTTCCACAATTTTTTTCACGTACCGCTGGCATTCATCTTCCGTCGGCGCTTCGGCCATTACACGAACGAGCGGTTCTGTTCCGGAAGGACGTACGAGAATTCTTCCATTTCCGTTCATTTCTTTTTCTACTTCTTCTATAACAGCTTTTACTTTTTCATTTTCCATGACAGCCTGCTTATCCTGCACCTTTACATTGATCAAAAGCTGCGGGAATTTTTTCATTTCACTCGCAAGTTCAGAAAGCTTTTTGCCTTTTGTCTTCATTATGTTGACAAGCTGAATCGCTGTTAAAAGACCGTCACCCGTCGTATTGTAGTCAAGAAAAATAATATGTCCGGATTGCTCTCCACCTAAATTGTAGTTGTTTTTCTTCATCGCTTCGACAACATAGCGATCGCCGACAGCGGTTTGAACACTTTTTAGTCCATTTGCCTCCAAAGCTTTATAAAAGCCTAGGTTGCTCATAACTGTCGATACAACAGTGTCCCCGTTCAGCATTCCCTGCTCTTTTAAATATTTGGCGCAAATAAACATAATTTGATCCCCATCAACAATTTTTCCGTTCTCATCAATGGCAATCAAACGGTCCCCATCACCGTCAAACGCTAAACCTATATCTGCTTCTTTTTCTTTCACAAATTCCGCTAACGTTTCTGGATGAGTAGACCCAACCCCATCGTTAATATTCAGACCATTTGGAGATGCACCGATTGTCGAAACATCTGCATCCAAGTCGGCAAAAAGATGTGTAGCTAGTGATGATGTGGCTCCGTGCGCACAGTCCAAAGCGATATGTAAACCAGTGAACTCTTCGTCAACCGTCTGTTTTAAATATTGCAAGTATTTTTGTACGCCTTCAAAATAATCGCTCACTTGCCCCAGATCAGAGCCGGTCGGTCTAGGAAGGTTATCTTCTTCTTGATCGAGCAGCGCTTCAATTTCTTCTTCTTGTTCATCGGAAAGCTTAAAACCATCAGGGCCAAAAAATTTTATTCCGTTATCTTGAACAGGATTATGCGAAGCGGAGATCATAATGCCTGCTTCGGCTCCTAATGCCTTTGTCAAATAAGCAACACCTGGTGTGCTAATGACTCCAAGCCTCATTACCTCGGCGCCAATGGAAAGAAGCCCGGCAACTAAAGCACCCTCAAGCATATGACCTGAAATGCGGGTATCCCGGCCAATCAACACTTTTGGTCTATTTTTATCTTTTGTTAACACGTACCCGCCAAAGCGTCCTATTTTAAACGCTAATTCAGGAGTGAGTTCACTGTTGGCAACTCCTCTTACTCCGTCTGTACCGAAATATTTTCCCATGAATCATCGCTCCTTTTAAAAAATATCACTTAATTTGAAGCTTCTTCAGCAGACTTTTTCTGTTCAGATGGTTCAACTGAATCGTTATTTTCTTCTATTTGATTTCTTCTTTCATTATCTGCTTCTTCCAACGAGTTTTCTTTATTGGATAAGCGAATCTTCACTTTTTCACTCGATAAAACTGTCGAGAGGTTGTAACGGTTTTTGGCCTCCACATTTACTTCATGTTCTCCTTCATCTAACCCTGCAACATTCACATACAATTCGATATCAGATTCTTTTACGTTTTTCAAAACACTGTCTTTTCCTCGCACAACAACATCCAGCTTTCCTGTGTCCGGATCAATAAATTCAATTTCCTGATCGTTTCCTAAACCGATGACTTTGATCGGCACCTGTTTAAACGTCTTTTCTTCTCGTTTTTCAATATCTATTTTAATTTGAACTTTATTCGGGACTACGTTTGTCACTCCATCCGGAGCCGGAACATCAGCTTCAACTGTCGCATTTTCTTTGATTTTGCTTAAGTCGACAGATACATCATCAATAGACTCTATTTGCTCTAGCACATCCTTTGGACCATAAATTATCACTTGGCTAGGGATCGATTGAATCGATGATATGCTCAGTCCATCAGAAAGCTTTCCTGTTGTTTTGATTTTTAAGGGTACAGATTTCGATTTCGTTGGGCTTTCTACCGGCACTGTTACGGTAACCGCTGACGGTTCGATTGTAACAGGCAGGATGTTCCCATTTGCATCGTATACTGCCACTTTTGACTTCTGTACAACTGTTCCATCAGCACCTTCCAAACTTACTGTTGCTTTCACAACAGCTACAGCATCAATATGCTCTTTTGCGCCTGTAATTTTTACACTGTCCGGTTTAACAATCGGACGCTCCGCAATGTAGCCTTCCTTCATTTTGTTTTTATTAATAACATCCACTTCAACCGGAAAATTTTCAGATACCTTTTCATGAATACCTACTGTAATGACAGCCGGATCAATGTCAACCTCCAATTGGTCAGACAAGTTTTTATGTTTCAAACGGACACTGTGCGTGCCAACGGATAAATCCGTTAAATCTGCAAAAATTTCAAAGTCCTTGACTTGTTTTGTCGTAGTGACAATACTTTTGGGCCCTTCAATCGTAACGGTGACGGTTTGGGGAATACCGGTGACAACAAATGCACGGTCGTCATAGTATACGTTTACGGGCACATCTGTAATTGTAGCTGTTTCGGTTGTGGATGGCGACCGAAATATATTGTATTTTTCTTCATTATTCGAAGCAGGCGATTCTATATTCACTGAAGCATATAGCATGAGCGCTAGCAACAATGCAATGATGCGCATAAACCAGTTGCTATTCATTAATTTATCCATTCTTTTTCACCCTCCATTGCCAGCGGCTAGAGGAAGCAGCTTTCGTACGGTTAAACTCAGCCAAGAGCATCTCCTTTAACGTTTCTGGAGTTAAATGTCTATGCAGCTCACCATCCTTGGCAATCGATATACCGCCTGTTTCTTCAGAAACAATGATAGTTATACTATCGGTTACTTCACTAATTCCCACTGCAGCGCGATGGCGTGTGCCCAGCTCCTTCGATATAAACGGGCTTTCGGAAAGCGGCAAATAACAGGCAGCAGCGGACACTTGATCTTTTTGTATAATAACTGCACCATCATGTAAAGGGGTATTGGGGATAAAAATATTAATTAATAGTTCAGCAGAAATATGGGCATTTAGCGGTATACCGGTCTCAACATAATCCTCCATTCCTATTTTTCGTTCAATCGAAATGAGAGCACCGATTCTCCTTTTCGCCATATACTCAACAGCTTTTGCTATTGCTTCGGTCATGTTTGTTTGCCCATCATCTTCCTGGCTAGCTGCCCTTGCAAATAGACGCCCCCTTCCTAATTGCTCAAGGGCTCTGCGAAACTCCGGCTGGAAAATAATGATGATAGCCAAAAAACCCCAAATCAACACTTGGTCCATTAACCATTGCAAAGTATTCAAGCCTAAATATTGGCTTAACACTCTAACGATAATGATTACGATAATTCCTTTTAAAAGCTGAACAGCTTTCGTTCCACGAATCACCATAATCAATTTATAGATAACGAACCAAACGAGGAGAATATCAATGACATCTATGAGGTAATGCAAAAGAGAAAAATCCCCTAAGGTCATATTGTTTTCCTCCAATAGTTCATCAAATCGCGATTGATCTATTCTAATCAAACTTCTAGGTTTGAAAATCTCTCTAATCAAAATTCCACTTTATTATATCATAACTTTTCCTAAATGCACTTAAACATAAAAATAGACCATCCTACTAAAGATGGCCTATTGTTTAAAAACCTCTGACAGAGTCGATTTTACTTCATACCACAGCCACTCAAACAATTCGTTTATTTCCTCAACCTCTCCGGTAACTTGACCGGCAGAAGCCAAATATTGGTCTCCGTTAATCACCGTTACATTTCCTTCAACTTTTCCTTCTATTTTAATATCACCGTTTTTAACAGTAATATCACCTTTCACCGTTTCTCCTTCAGGCACAATAACAGTACGGTTGTCAACAACCAAATTATCATACTTTGTTACGCTGAATTGGCTTTCTTCATAAGAAGCAAATAAACTTCCAGTCATTAGAATAACAAATAGTGCAGCGGCTGAAAAGAAAGGATGATTTCGGAACCAGCGTCTAGTTGAGACCGTACGCTTTTCTTTCGGCAATTTTTCTAACACCTTTTGCGTAAAATCTGCCGGTGCTTCAACATGTGAGATACTCTTGACAAACGCTACAGCTTTTTCCAATTCTTGATAATGTGCCTTGCAATCCTCACAAGATTGCAAGTGTTTTTTTAACTCACGGCCTTCATCCTCATGCAAATCCCCGTCCAAATACTTATGGATCATCTCCACTACATGCTTAGGACATTTCATCTTACTCACCCCAATCACAAATGCCTTAATTGTTTGCGTAAAGCCTCCCGTCCCCGGTGTATTCTTGTTTTAACTGTTCCGACTGGAAGTTCCAATATCTCTGCGATTTCTTGCAAGGATAGCTCCTCAATATATCTCAATACGATGACTGATCGATATTTATCCGGCAGTTTTAAAATTTCCTTTTGAATCGTTTCTTGCAGTTCAATTGCTTCAACTTCTTTTTCAGGCATTGCAATATCAGATGATACTTGGGAGTACATTGTTAAGCCATCAGTCCCCGCAACTTCTGCATCTAAATAATAGTCCGGCTTCTTTTTCCGAATACGATCAATCGATAAATTGGTTGCAATCCGATAAATCCATGTAGAAAATTTTTTGTTCATATCAAATGAATGGATGTTCATATACACTCTTATAAATGCTTCCTGTGCTATGTCCTCAGCTTCATGGACGTTTCCCAGCATTCGATAACAAAGTTGAAAAATTTTATCTTTATATAATTCAACAACTTCTGCAAATGCATTTTGGTCGCCTTTTTTAATTTGTTTGATCTTTTTATTTATAAATTCTTCCATTTTTCTACCTCCGCAGTTGCGGGTACATCATGATACGAATTCGTTCCCCAAAGGTTTCATTTTTTTATAAATCTATTCTAGCAAATTTTAGGAATTTATGTTTTCATCTGCAAGAAAAATTTTTTCCTTTTGTAGCAAAAACCTTTCTTATTCCCATTTCTGGGCTTTTTATAAAGAAACGTCCAACTTGTCATAATGAAAAATGACATTACAAATTTTTTCAGAGGGGTTGCACCTCACGCCACGTTAGGTATTATGATCACAATAGGTTTATAAAGATAAGTGTTTGGGGGGCGATGTTAAAGTGAAGGAAGAGACTTACTTTACGATTGGCGAATTTTCTAAAAAGACGGGAACAACAATCCGAACATTGCATTATTATGATCAAATTGGACTGCTCAAACCGAAAAAAAATCCTCGTTCTGGACACCGATTATACTCTGCTCATGATGTATTGACACTTCAAAAAATAGTCAGTCTTAAATTTTTAGGATACAGTTTAGAACAAATCAAAGAGTTAATTAATGAAACCAACTTCGATTTAAACTTAAAGGAAACTTTACAGTTCCAAAAAGAAGCGCTTGAAGAACGAAAGGAACATATTGAAGAAGTGCTCAAAGCCATTAAACGAATTCTTACGATTTTAGAAGAAGAAAAAGAAGTGGATAGCAATGTTTTAATGAGTCTTATTCAGAGCATACAAACAGAAAAAGAACAGCGCAAATGGTTAGAACATTATACGTCAAAAGAAGTAGCTGAAAAGCTTTTTGATCAGCCTGAAGAGGTAATGATCTCCCTTGACAAAGAATACATCCAATTATCCCAAGAAACAAAAAGATTGGCAGGAAGACCTGTCGATGATCCTGAGGTAGAAGCGTTAGTCGAAAAATATATGAAAACAATATTAGAATTTATCGGAAAAGAATTAATTAGTGCTATCGGGAATTTAGATGAAGCTGAAATTAAAACTATTGAAAATAAATTGGCATCTCCATTTACACAGGAGGAAGAGGAGTGGCTTCAGCAAGTGATGGAACATTATGCGATGAAAGCTGGGTTTCTCCAAGATGAAAATATTGACCGACTTTAGGCAAATGAAAAAACTTCACCTCCCCTTTTCCAATTGGGGAGGTCATTTTTTATCTTTGAATTACAGGATGATGGATATTCATTCAGCTCCCATTTTCCCGAAACCTTCCCCAAATTTTATCGAGTGAAGTGTTCCGCCGGAAGCCCAATTATCTCTTTCATATTCATCGAAAACTACTGTAACCCATTCTTCTTTCACGTTTAGTATTTGCGCTGCTGCTTTTGTTATTGCCTCAGTAAACTGCTGTTTCTGTTCTGCGGTTCTTCCTTTAGCCAGCTTTACGTTGATAAAAGGCATCGAATCACACCCCCTTTAAGCCATTTGAATTTATAATCATCCGGATCTGTGCTATTTCAAAAAATGAAACAAGACAGAAGTTTGTCGATATACTTCGTCACAACACCCGTAAAAACCTTTGCTGGGCAGTCATTGTATGCAAAATGTTTTACACAAATCATCCTCTACAGCAACAATCTTCTGGAAAAGAGACTAATTTTTAAAATCAACCAAAAAATCATTTAGGTCATGGTTCCATTTCGGAACAACCGCATTACCAATACTAAAAGGAAAAATACAATTCGCCTTCAATGGTATATCCAAATTTAAAAGGCTGTTATGGGACTAAAAAGGCGAATGCTCCTGCATATAGTCTATTACATTATTTTGAGATTCAAAAGCGAGGATTAGATATAATCGAAGAATTAGTAACATTTCAAATAAAAAAATCCTGACAATTTCTTGTCAGGAATTAAGTTCATCTCATTTTATAAAGTTTTCCCCGTTGAATTTAAAAAGCGGAAGACGGGACTCGAACCCGCGACCCCCACCTTGGCAAGGTGGTGTTCTACCACTGAACTACTTCCGCACAAATGGTGAGCCATGGAGGATTCGAACCTCCGACCCTCTGATTAAAAGTCAGATGCTCTACCGACTGAGCTAATGGCTCGTAAAAAAATTTTTTCTTCTAATCCATTTTTCATTTGTCAGATGTCCCTTCCTCTTCCTGATCTTTCGAGGATGCTGGATGCGTCGGGACAACTCGCTGCTTATTCGACGAGGCTTTGCCCTTTGTAAAATCTAGTTAAATCTTACTTTCTATCTAACATTTTTACAAAAAAAAGAACAGACATGAACTGTCTTTTTATAATAAATGGCTGGGCTAGCTGGATTCGAACCAGCGCATCACGGAGTCAAAGTCCGTTGCCTTACCGCTTGGCTATAGCCCAATATCACCATTCATCTCTTGACTAATTATATTGTACCAATAAAAAAATCACTTTATACAACATTTTGTTGTTTAATGTGATTTCAATGTTTCATAACATTCTTCGGCATGGTGGAGGGGGACGGATTCGAACCGCCGAACCCTAAGGGAGCGGATTTACAGTCCGCCGCGTTTAGCCACTTCGCTACCCCTCCGATTATTAAAAATGCCGGCGAGAGGAATCGAACCCCCAACCTACTGATTACAAGTCAGTTGCTCTACCAATTGAGCTACACCGGCGCAATAAATACTTTAAATCACACTCAGTTTTTACCTTTGTTTAAATTGTTATGCCAGCCTCATTAAACTTGTTTAAGAAAAGCTTGTTTAGTACATGGTGGAGGATGACGGGATCGAACCGCCGACCCCTTGCTTGTAAGGCAAGTGCTCTCCCAGCTGAGCTAATCCTCCATGGTGACCCGTACGGGATTCGAACCCGTGTTACCGCCGTGAAAGGGCGGTGTCTTAACCACTTGACCAACGGGCCATTTCATTTTCATAACTTAATGACAACCGACATTCGACATTTTAGCACATGGCATAGATAGAAATCAAGAAAAGATTTGCTTTGCTTTTGAAAAGCTTCCAACCGGGCTCGAACCGGTGACCTCTTCCTTACCATGGA
>NZ_CP150165.1:97500-185000 GCF_037963755.1 Aeribacillus sp. FSL W8-0870 | reverse complement strand
AAAGCTATTTCGGAGAGAACCAGCTATCTCCAAGTTCGATTGGCATTTCACCCCTACCCACACCTCATCCCCGCACTTTTCAACGTGCGTGGGTTCGGGCCTCCAGCAAGTGTTACCTTGCCTTCACCCTGGACATGGGTAGATCACCTGGTTTCGGGTCTGCGACCTCGTACTATTTCGCCCTCTTCAGACTCGCTTTCGCTGCGGCTCCGCCTTTCGGCTTAACCTTGCACGAAATCGCAACTCGCCGGTTCATTCTACAAAAGGCACGCCATCACCCGTTAACGGGCTCTGACTACTTGTAGGCACACGGTTTCAGGTTCTCTTTCACTCCCCTCCCGGGGTGCTTTTCACCTTTCCCTCACGGTACTGGTTCACTATCGGTCACTAGGGAGTATTTAGCCTTGGGAGATGGTCCTCCCTGCTTCCGACGGGATTTCACGTGTCCCGCCGTACTCAGGATCCACTCGGGAGGGAACGGAGTTTCGACTACAGGGTTGTTACCTTCTCTGACGGGCCTTTCCAGACCTCTTCGTCTACCCCGTTCCTTTGTCACTCCTTAATCGAGTGTCCTACAACCCCAAGAGGCACGCCTCTTGGTTTGGGCTGTTCCCGTTTCGCTCGCCGCTACTCAGGGAATCGCTGTTGCTTTCTCTTCCTCCGGGTACTTAGATGTTTCAGTTCCCCGGGTTGCCCTCCATACCCTATGGATTCAGGTATGGATACTGCCCCATTACGGACAGTGGGTTCCCCCATTCGGACATCTCCGGATCGACGCTTACTTACAGCTCCCCGAAGCATTTCGGTGTTTGTCCCGTCCTTCATCGGCTCCTAGTGCCAAGGCATCCACCGTGCGCCCTTTCTAACTTAACCGTTTCTTCCTAACATGAGCGATCTATTCGTGAATGTCTTTCCGTTATCCAGTTTTCAAAGAACAATGCTTTTTCTTTCAATGAGCTCCCTTGCTGCTTGAGTTGCTTCGAGCCGAACATCCGATCCTTCGAATGGGCTCTCGCATAGGAGCAATGCTTCCAATATTCATCAAACTTATGGTGGAGCCTAGCGGGATCGAACCGCTGACCTCCTGCGTGCAAAGCAGGCGCTCTCCCAGCTGAGCTAAGGCCCCAGGATGGTCTTATTTATGGTGGGCCTGAGTGGACTTGAACCACCGACCTCACGCTTATCAGGCGTGCGCTCTAACCGGCTGAGCTACAGGCCCATCCTGTATTTTTTTATTCAGCTTCTATTCGCTGGGAAATCGACTTTGCGAATTCACCAGCAAACGGGGAAGGATGTGATCCTTCAAAACTAAACAAAACGGAAAAGCGTACCTTTTTCAATGTATATATCCTTAGAAAGGAGGTGATCCAGCCGCACCTTCCGATACGGCTACCTTGTTACGACTTCACCCCAATCATTTGTCCCACCTTCGGCGGCTGGCTCCCGTAAGGGTTACCCCACCGACTTCGGGTGTTACAAACTCTCGTGGTGTGACGGGCGGTGTGTACAAGACCCGGGAACGTATTCACCGCGGCATGCTGATCCGCGATTACTAGCGATTCCGGCTTCATGCAGGCGAGTTGCAGCCTGCAATCCGAACTGAGAGTGGTTTTTTGGGATTCGCTCCACCTCGCGGTTTCGCTGCCCTTTGTACCACCCATTGTAGCACGTGTGTAGCCCAGGTCATAAGGGGCATGATGATTTGACGTCATCCCCACCTTCCTCCGACTTTTAGCCGGCAGTCACCTTAGAGTGCCCAACTGAATGCTGGCAACTAAGGTCAAGGGTTGCGCTCGTTGCGGGACTTAACCCAACATCTCACGACACGAGCTGACGACAACCATGCACCACCTGTCACCCTGTCCCCGAAAGGGGAACGCCCTATCTCTAGGGTTGTCAGGGGATGTCAAGACCTGGTAAGGTTCTTCGCGTTGCTTCGAATTAAACCACATGCTCCACCGCTTGTGCGGGTCCCCGTCAATTCCTTTGAGTTTCAGCCTTGCGGCCGTACTCCCCAGGCGGAGTGCTTAATGCGTTTGCTGCAGCACTAAAGGGTGGATACCCTCTAACACTTAGCACTCATCGTTTACGGCGTGGACTACCAGGGTATCTAATCCTGTTCGCTCCCCACGCTTTCGCGCCTCAGCGTCAGTTACAGGCCAGAGAGCCGCCTTCGCCACTGGTGTTCCTCCACATCTCTACGCATTTCACCGCTACACGTGGAATTCCGCTCCCCTCTCCTGCACTCAAGTTCCCCAGTTTCCAATGGCCGCTCGCGGTTGAGCCGCGAGATTTCACATCAGACTTAAGGAACCGCCTGCGCGCGCTTTACGCCCAATAATTCCGGACAACGCTTGCCACCTACGTATTACCGCGGCTGCTGGCACGTAGTTAGCCGTGGCTTCCTCGTCAGGTACCGTCAAGGTACCGCCCTGTTCGAACGGTACTTGTTCTTCCCTGACAACAGAGCTTTACGATCCGAAGACCTTCTTCGCTCACGCGGCGTTGCTCCGTCAGACTTTCGTCCATTGCGGAAGATTCCCTACTGCTGCCTCCCGTAGGAGTCTGGGCCGTGTCTCAGTCCCAGTGTGGCCGGTCACCCTCTCAGGTCGGCTACGCATCGTCGCCTTGGTGAGCCGTTACCTCACCAACTAGCTAATGCGCCGCGGGCCCATCCTGCAGTGACAGCTAAAAGCCGCCTTTCAACCGAAAACCATGCGGTTTTCGGTGTTATCCGGTATTAGCTCCGGTTTCCCGAAGTTATCCCAGTCTGCAGGGCAGGTTGCCCACGTGTTACTCACCCGTCCGCCGCTAACCTAAAGGAGCAAGCTCCCTTCGGTCCGCTCGACTTGCATGTATTAGGCACGCCGCCAGCGTTCGTCCTGAGCCAGGATCAAACTCTCCAAAAAAAGTTTGTCACCAAATGCTCTTGTCAGAATCAACAGGCACGCTTTTCGTTTTGTTCAGTTTTCAAGGATCATATAACTACTTCGACGAAATAACATTATAACAAAACAATTATGTCCAGTCAATGCTTTTTATTTTTTCACAATGACTTTCATAATATATCATGGCGTCAAAATGTTTGTCAATACATTTTTTAAAACACTTAACAAACAGCGACGATTAATAATATATCAACTTTAAACTATTTCGTCAACACCTTTTTAAAATTATTTTTAATTCTCCATCCTTATTCATAATTAAAAGTTCAATTCATACAATTTTACAAGATAAGGACAAGGAGGAGCATCAATGAACCGTTTTTACATCATCCATATTAAAAAAATCAAACAATTACTTTTTTTAATCATAATCGCTTTTTTTACTGCTGTCTTTATGTACTTTCAAACAATACCAAATATCCCGGTTTTCACTACAAAGAACGGGCCGAAAGCAATTTATAAAGGAGACGGAAGCGGTAAGAAAATTGCCTTGACATTTGATATTAGCTGGGGAGATGAAAAAGCAATTCCAATTTTAAATACTTTGAAAAAATATGGACTAACCAATGCAACATTTTTTGTATCCGCCTCATGGGCCGAACGCCATCCTGAAGTAGTCAAAAGAATTATCGATGACGGTCATCAGCTCGGCAGCAAAGGATATGCTTATAAAAACTATACTGAGTTGGACACTAACGAAATTAAGCGTGATTTATCTTTAGCCCAGCATACATTTCAAAAGCTTGGTATCAAGGATATAAAATTGCTGCGGCCCCCAACCTGCCAATTCGATCAAAACGTTTTAAATATTGCTGAACAATATGGATTAACTGTCGTCCATTACAGTGTAAATTCAAATGACTGGCAAAACCCGGGAGTCAACAAGATTATCCAAAATGTTACGAAACACTTAAAACCAGGTGATATTATCCTGCTTCACGCATCAGATTCAGTTAAACAAACTAACCAAGCGTTGCCGGCGATTATTCAACATTTGAAACAAAACGGCCTTAAAAATGTAACCGTACAAGAATTAATTGAAAACAGCAATGCAAGAACGAAAGAACTATCATTCAAATGAAAAGAACTTTGGAAGTAAATTCAAACCAATCGTTTTCAATATTTTGGAAATCAATAAGCATTTTAAAGAGCTATAAGGAAAACTCCTTCAGCTCTTTTTTGCTTTTGGCGAGTCATTTGTCATTTTCGGCAAAATCAACAATTGGTAAGCATTGCAAATTAAAATTGGAAACAGCATTAAATACAGCCAATCTCTATCATTGACACGAAGGGCCGGCATCCACTCAATCACTGAAACAACAACCATAAAAAACAATGCAGGGACAAACGCATCTTTATTCGTCTGTTTTTGCTTAAAATAAGCAATTACAGCAGAAAACAACAAAATGACAACAGCTACTAAAATATACGGGACAATGGAATCTCCAGTTTGCGCAAAAAATTGATATCGAAAATAAACTAAATCAAACAACACAAAAATGATTAACAAGATTTGAACAGAGTTCCATAACGAAACTGAGCGAAAAATGCCTAGGCCAAACCTGTGCACAGTCAAATAAGCGAAAAAGCCCATTTGGCTGATGATGCTGAAAATAAAACCTACTCCGATCAACCAAAACAATACTGCAACAATTTCAACAATATTAAAAGACAAAAACAACTTTTCATACTCGCTCCATCTTAAGATAAAACCAACAATACTTGTCGCAACTCCACCTACAATGAGAGTAGAAAGGAAAAATCGTACCCAATTTCGGCTTTTCACTGCCAACCCCTCCATATTTCGTAAAATATCATATGATTTTATCAATCCAACTTGTATATTACCATATGGCAAAACTTTTTTCGCATAAAAAACAGTTGGTTTCTCAACATAATGGTAGAAGTTATTATTGAAAGGAGCTAAATGAAATATGAGAGGTAGAAATTGTTCGCTCCTCATCATGATGCTTATATGGATGATCGTTGCAGGATGTGCGGATCGGCAGCAAAGTGAACCAATGAATTATGATGAAACAAAAAAAATGGTTGTAGACATATTAAAATCTGACGAAGGAAAAAAAGCCGTTCAAGAAATTATGAAAGATGAAGAAGTTCAACGAAACCTCATTTTAGATCAAAAAACCGTCAATAATACGATTGAAAAAGCGTTAACATCAGAAAAAGGGAAGGAATTTTGGAAAAATACATTTGAAGATACAAAATTTGCGGAAGGATTTGCGAAAACATTGCAAACAGAACATGAAAAAGTGATCAAACGTTTAATGAAAGATCCGGAATATCAAGGAATGCTTATGGATGTGCTGAAAAATCCTCAAATGGAAGAAGAACTATTGAAGGTTTTAAAAAGCAAAGAATACCGCCAATATTTACAGCAGCAAATTACAGATGTTCTATCAAGTCCGCTCTTTCAACCGAAAATTGAGGAGGCGCTATTGAAGGCTGCTCAGCAAGCTCAAAGTAAACAACAAGGCGGGGGCAGCTCCGGAAACGAAGGCGGGGGCGGAGGCCAATAGACCTCCTCTCCCTTCCTTTACTTTTCTGTTATCTCAATCACTTTTCTTGCTATATCTAAATAAATTTTCCCTATTGGATGGTTTTCATTATAAACAGACGGAGCAAAGTCCTCTTCATCCCAGTCCGGCTGCTCAAGCGGAATTTGCCCTAATAGAGGGACCTGCAAATCCTCTGCAAGCTTCTGACCTCCGCCTTTCCCAAATACATACTCTTTTTGGCCTGTTAATTTACTTTCAAAATAGGACATATTTTCAATAACTCCTAAAATTTCGTGCTCCGTTTTAATGGCCATTGCACCAGCCCTTGCAGCAACAAATGCAGCTGTTGGATGAGGCGTAGTTACAATGATTTCTTTACTAGTTGGAAGCAATGTATGCACATCTAATGCAACATCACCTGTACCAGGAGGCAAATCAAGGAGTAAGTAGTCCAACGATCCCCACTCAACTTCTTGGAAAAAGTTATTCAGCATTTTTCCGAGCATCGGACCTCTCCAAACAACAGGCGCATTATCTTCAACAAAAAAAGCCATTGATATGACTTGCACACCAAACCGCTCAACTGGAATAATTTTATCCCCGCGAACGATCGGCCGGTTCATGATCCCCATCATATCAGGAACGCTAAAGCCGTAAATATCTGCATCAATAAGACCAACTTTTTTTCCTAGACGAGCAAGGGACACAGCCAAGTTGACAGATACGGTTGATTTGCCGACCCCGCCTTTTCCGCTTGCTATTGCAATAAAGGTTGTTTTTTCATTCGATAAAATGGAAGGGCTTGTACTATCAGAATAATACTTTTGGACAATTTCCTTTGGAAGCTCCGAAAAACGCAGCCCAACAGTCTCGGCACCCGCTTGTTTAAGCTTTGCAACAATTTGCTGCTGGAGTGTTAACTGCTCGCTTGTTCCCGTTTTGGCAATTGCTATTTTTAAACTAATATGTTTTTTTTCGGGCTTGATTTTTATTTCTTCAATCGCATTCAATTCTTTTAAAGATTTATGTAAAAATGGATCTTCCAACTGTTCGACAATGGACCTTACATCTTCTTCCCGCATCGTATCCACAACCACCTTTTTTCCATAAGACTTTTAATAGTATATAGTATAACACATTTCCAACAGTCCATTGAAAATAGATGCCTGAGAAGAATCCATTTATTCCGGTATTTGCTGTTCATTGGAAAAATAACGCAAAACCCCGTTGTAAATGGCGGCTGCCACTTTTTTCTGATATTCTTCAGAAGCAAGAAGCTCTTCCTCAGAAGGATTGGATAAAAATCCTACCTCCACAAGCGCACCCGGTTTTTTTGCATGCTTTAGTAAATAGACACCGCTTATTGGCTTTGCTTTTCGATCTGTATTTCTTAAATTTTTCCTTAATTCATCTTGGATAAATTTCGCAATAGCTTCATTCTCCTGATATTTTCCGTCATAAAATGTTTGCGCTCCCCTCCATTTTGGAGATGGAATAGCATTTAAATGGATGCTCAAAAACAAATCGGCGTCTGATTCATCAATTAGGCGAACGCGCTTTCGAATATCTTCTGATTTTCTCCGGCTATATCCGTGTGTATCGTCCGAAGCCAAATCTTCATCTTTTTCTCTTGTCAATAACACTAACGCTCCCTGCTCTTGTAAATAATCTCGAGCAATATTGGCAATTTTTAAAGTTATATCTTTTTCCAGCAGTTTTTTTCCTACTGCTCCTCCATCGGGACCTCCGTGACCGGGGTCTAAGTAAATGATTTTTCCTGATAACGGAAGATTCCATGATTTCCATGAATTGAAAAGGGAGAATTGATATTGAATGATAAATACGAGAATCAGAAACCCAGCAATAAACAGCGCCCATTTCAGCTTTTTTTTCACTCCGCATCCCTCCTGCTCGTCCCTTCAATTCAATATATGGAAAAGCATAAGGATTTATGATTACTGCAATTTTAATTTATATCTCTTTTTTCCAGCCAATTCCCACCAGAAAATTGGCGCATTCAAAATTTAACTAATCTGCTCAAACTCGTCATTCTCCCCAACAGATAATATAGCTGTAGAAGCCGTCAACTTTCTGTCATACAGCTGTTTGTGCTTTAATGATAATCGCCTTACACTTTTCGGTCCTAGATATGAAGTTTAAATTGGGGGCAATTGGGGATAATGGAATGCTTCACTTGAAAATAAAATTGTATTTCTGATTCAGTTTTTATACAGCGCTTTTTTTCAAAAAGAAACATTTTAAGAGTCATAAAAAAAGCTCCCGCAAATATGGGAGCTAAGATGAATGTTGCGTTTCAGTTATAACGAGACCGATCAGGCTGGCACGGTCAATTTTATTATTTGTATTTGACGGTAACTTTCGTGCTTTTTCCTACATTTCCAACCTTATCTTTTGCATACACTAGGAGAACTGTTCCGGCTTTTTGTTTTTTGATTGAAACGGAGAAATTTCCGTTTTTATTCGCTTTGCCCGAACCGATTACTTTCTTTCCTGCTTTGACATACACCGTTGAATACGCCTCTGCTTTTCCTGTCACCGAGGAAGATTTTCTTGTCACTTTGTTCACTTTAGGAGCACCCGGCGGTATTTTATCGAGTACCGTCACTTTTCGCGCCGGGCTCACATTCCCCGCTTTATCCGTCGCTGTTACGTAAAGAATTGTTCCGGCTTTTTGAGCCGTTTTTAACGAAATTGCGAATTTCCCATTTTTATCTGTCGTGCCGGTGCTCAATACTTTGCTGCCGGCCTTTATTGTTATTTTTGATCCTGCCTCCGCTGTCCCTCTGACCGTTTTATCTTTATTGCTGACCGAATTTACACTCGGAGTACGCGGCGGTGTTTTATCAATTACCGTCACTTTTCGCGCCGGGCTCACATTCCCCGCTTTATCCGTCGCTGTTACGTAAAGAACTGTTCCAGCTTTTTGAGCTGTTTTTAACGAAATCGTGAATTTCCCATTTTTATCTGTCGTGCCGGTGCTCAATACTTTGCTGCCGGCCTTTATTGTTATTTTTGATCCTGCCTCCGCTGTCCCTCTGACCGTTTTATCTTTATCGCTGACCAGGTTTACGCTTGGAATGCTAGGAGGCGTTTTATCAAGCACCGTTATTTGAACCGACTCGCTTTTATTTCCTTCCTGACTCTTGGCGTATACGCTTAAGACAGTTCCAGCTTTTTGTTTACTGATGGAAATGCGGAAGGATCCATTACGATCAGCTGCTGCAGAGTTCAATATCTTTGAACCAAGCTGGACATAAACAGTAGTTCCTGGATCAGACAGCCCATTTATAAATGTATCCCTATCACTTACCGGGTTTACTATCGGTTTGCTTGGAGGAGTGGAAGGCTTATTTTCCTCTACATCAAAAAAAGTATAAGTGATGTCATCTCCTTTAGATGCAGGAACAGTTTCATTACCAACAGCCCGTTTTACTATGGCTCCGCCGCCCCGCAAGCTGGCGGATTCTCCCGAAAATATTTTTGGAATTAATGAATCAAAGCCCTCTTCACCATTAAAACCATATATTCCCGTATTTTTCTTCAGTAAAAGGGCGGCGCGGAAGTTCGTCATCAATTTTCCAAATGTAAGGGTAGGGTCGATATAATTTTTCGCTACATTCTCTACTGCTTTATAATCATTATGAGTATCTGTTAAAATCTCTTTGAAAATCTTGTTTCCTTGATTCGCTTGAATTCTGACATATTGTCCAAAAAGATAGGACAAGGAATAGTTAGACAAAGTGTCGCCATTATCATCCCAATACAATAATGAATGACCATTTGTAATGGAGGTAGAAATATTGTAGTAATAAATGTAATTCGTTAAAGGTTTTCCCGTATATATATGTTCAGCTGCCATTGACAAAGCTTCATCTAGCCATGTATCCATTTGGGAGCCATTTTCTATAAATACATTTTGGTTAAAATTCACCATATGTTGAAATTCATGTGCCAATGTTTCGTATGCAGCACTTACATCCTTTTCCGTCCCTGTTCCCATTAAAGGATACGTATCAATATAAAAAATCTCTGATTTGTTGGAGTATGGAATATCATGCAAATCTCCTCCATAAAAGTAACCAGCAATATACCCCCCGAATCCTGCAAAACCATCTTGTATATCATAACAAAGAATGTGAATTTTCCCGTTTCCGTCCACATCGGATTCGCTGGCAAAATTTTGTGTGATGAGCCGATAAATTTCTTGATCAAATTCTTGCCCTAGCTTTTGCGCATCAGCTTCTGTAATTTGATTATCATAAACCCATACGTTCGTTTTTGTACCTGAATACAGCAGCTTGGCGCTAATTTGTTTATCTTCATTGGTCGTAAAATCATGCACCCAAAATGTCTTAGTATCGCCAACTTTATTGAGAAACTTTTTGGAGAGAGATTTTTGTTGAAGTTTCTTGTCTTCATGTTTCTCCGTATCAAACGGTCTAATTACATCCAGTTTATAAGCATTCAATCCTATTTTTTTGTTTATCGTATATTGATCATTATTAATCTTGAACGCTCCAGTGTCTTGAGTATTATTCACGTCTACGGACTCGTTGCTGATTAATATGTATTTATTTCCTCCAGATGCTGTGTCTGAACTTCTTTCCTGTGCAAAACCGCTAGCTGGCACCAATAATAAAAAAATAAGAACAAGGCATAACGACTTTTTCAACCAACCCATTTCTCCACCTCTTTATTTATAAAAAATTGATAGAAATATTATAATGGATGATTTTGTATAAGGCACTAAAATTTTTTGAACAGTCACAAAAGTTTTAAGCCTATTCGCCTAAATGAAAAGTGCTAATAAAATCTTTGTGGTAAAGAGAAAAGAAACGTGTGTCAAAGCTCAGCAAAAAAAGCCAAATAAAAAATAAAAGCCGATTTCCTCACCTGCGTTACACAATTGGAGGTTTGCTCGGCAAATGATAAAAGCTTTTTCTATCTTCGAAAATCTGGAATCGTTGAAAAGACATTCATATCGAGATGAACATTTTGAAAACCGCAATTTTTTGTTTTTTAAAAGTTTTCATAACATAGCCACAGTGCATGGATGTCGCCCAAATTGTCCTTACGAGTAATATTTCACACAGGAAATAAAAAACCATTTTGCTTCATTCTTCCTTGCAAAAAATAAGCAGCACTGTCAATAACTCCTGAACTTTTCCTTTTTGAAATAAAAAAGCCAATCAAAAGGCGAATTCAGCAATGGCCCCCGTCAAATCATTTTTTCACAAGCCGTTTTTAGGCATAAAAAAAGCCCGTTCCAACGAAGTTGAAATGAGCCATGCATGAACTGCTTTTAAAGCTTTAGTTTGTATCTCTTTTTTCCAGCTAAAAACCCTTCTTCCCACCAATAATGAATAAAGTGCTGGCATGTCAAATAGATGGATTCCATAACAAAATCATCATTTGATTCCCTTGCCAAATAAAGAATATTGTCAAATAAATTGTTAATAAGCTCTTGTTCTTCCTGTATACAACGTGTATTGGCCTGCTCCATCGATTCCCCGTAATATCCGAACCGGCTGTAGGCCGCTCCCAGCAAAAAAGATTCAATGGCCGAGTGGACACACTCTTCTTCCATTGCAGTTTTATGGAAGCGTTTTTGAAAAAAAGGATTAAACCATTCATCAATCATATTTTTCAATTTGCGAATTGGGAGATCTTTTAACATTTTTCGCTCAGTGAGAAGCTTTTTTTCCTGCCGTCTTTCATTAAAGTCTGTAATTACATTCATCAAAATCTCCTCCTTGTTTTTATTTTTTTCAGTTCACGCTGTTCCATTCAACCACTCCTTTCCAATTGCAAATAAAAAACCACAACAATTTGTTGTGGTTTAAGGTTCGAATCATTAACGTTTTGAAAATTGCGGTGCACGGCGTGCTCCTTTAAGACCGTATTTCTTACGCTCTTTTACGCGAGCATCTCGAGTTAATAAGCCTGCACGCTTTAACGTTCCGCGATATTCTGGATCAGCTTGTAAAAGTGCACGAGCAATTCCGTGGCGAATAGCGCCTGCTTGACCAGTGAAACCGCCGCCTCTAACATTTACTAGTACATCATAATTGCCAACTGTCTCTGTTAAAACAAGCGGTTGTTTAATATCTTCAATCAAAGCTTTTGTTGGAATGTAATCTTCAATGTTCCGTTTATTAATTACGATACGGCCTTCACCAGGAACTAACCGAACACGGGCAACAGAGCTTTTGCGACGACCGGTACCGTAGTATTGAACCTGTGCCAAAATGATAACCTCCTTATTAAATTATCCGCGAAGTTCATAAACTTCTGGTTTCTGTGCTTGATGAGGATGTTCGCTTCCTCTGTAAACATGCAATTTTTTAAACATTTGGCGTCCAAGGGAACCTTTTGGAAGCATTCCGCGAATAGCAAGTTCCAGCATTTTTTCAGGATAGTTGTTTCGCATTTCTAATGCAGTTCTTGATTTTAAACCACCAGGATGCTGGCTGTGGCGATAATAAATTTTGTCTGTTAATTTTTTTCCAGTTAATTCGATTTTTTCAGCATTAATAATAATTACGTGGTCACCTGTATCTACATGCGGTGTAAACGTTGGTTTGTGTTTTCCGCGTAAGATAGATGCAACTTCGCTTGCTAGACGTCCTAAAGTTTTGCCAGCTGCATCAACAACATACCATTTGCGCTCAACTTCATGCGGCTTTGCCATAAACGTTGTACGCATTGTTTTCCCTCCTTAATCGTTCATGTCGAAAAGTCTATTTCAAAAACACGATTATTTTCCGGGGCTAATCGTGGGGCTTGAAATACATACCATATGTTATCTTATCTTTTTAAGATATGAATGTCAAGAAAATGTTACACCTGGATTAGTTGTCATAATAAACTTTCCAAAGATATAGACCGCATCCAGAAACTGTTTTCCCGGCTCTTGATCTATCTTTGGCTGCGATAATTTGTTTTATTTCTTCCGGCTTGCGCTTCCCTTCTCCTACTTCAATCAATGTTCCGACTAAAATGCGAACCATATTGTAAAGGAAGCCGCTTCCGACAAAACGGAACGTAATTTCATCTCCTTCTTCCCATATATCCGCTTCATAAATAGTTCTCACTTTATTTTCCGTTTCTGTTTTAGAAGAGCAAAAGCTTGTAAAATCATGTGTTCCAATAATGAAACGGGAGGCAGTTCGAATCGTTTCAATATTTAACGGATTTGGAAAATGGTATGCATAATGACGCCGGAACACATCTCGTTGAAAACTGCGATACAAACGGTAGCGGTATTCTTTCTTCTTTGCAGAAAATCTAGCATGAAAATCTTGATCGGCAAGCTCTGCATTTTGAATGGAAATATCTTGAGGAAGCAGCGTATTCAAAGCAATCGGCCATTTTTCCATCGGAATTTTGAGGCTTGTATCAAAATGAAATACTTGGCCAACAGCATGCACGCCGACGTCTGTTCTGCCGGAAGCAGTAATTTTTATCCGCTCCCCTTTGTGGATTTTCATTAATGCTTCCTCAATCTCTCCTTGTACTGTCCGGTGGCCGGGCTGGCGCTGATAACCGCTAAATCCTGATCCATCATACGAAACTGTGCATTTAATCCTCATTTTTAAAACTCCTAGGCACGCAATAGTAATAAAATAATTGATAACAGCAGGATAGAGGCCATCATAATGGAATCAATCGCTCCCCATTTCAGCTGCCTGATTTTCGTACGTCCTTCACTTCCGCGATACCCCCTGGCTTCCATAGCGGTAGCAAGCTCTTCCGCCCGCTTAAAAGCGCTTATGAAAAGTGGTACAAGCAAAGGAACGATTGCTTTTATTCGCTCTTTTACAGGCCCTGATGTAAAATCTACCCCTCTTGCCATTTGCGCCTTTAAAATTTTTTCTGTTTCCTCCAGCAGAGTCGGTATAAAGCGAAGAGAAATAGACATCATTAATGCTAGTTCATGGACAGGAAGTTTAAATTTTTTAAAAGGCTTTAACAGACTTTCCATTCCATCCGTTATTTCGATAGGCGTTGTTGTTAAGGTCAATGTCGTTGTCATAAAAATTAAGAAAATGAACCGAAGAGAGATAAAAAACCCTTGCCGCAAGCCTTCTTCATAAATGGAAAAAAAGCCGAAGCGGAACAGCATGTCCCCTTCTTTTGTTACTAAAATGTGCAGCAAAAATGTAAACCCAACGATCCATATAACAGGTTTTAAACCGTTCCATAAGAAAGAGAACGGAAGCTTCGTCAGCAAAATAATGATGAACGTAAATAATCCTAATAAAAAGTAAGTGATTCCGTTATTGGCAAAAAAGACGATAAAAACATATAAAAAAATCGTTAGCAGTTTTGCACGGGGATCCATTCGATGAATGACTGTGCTACCAGGAACATATTTTCCGATGATGATATTATCGATCATATACGACACCTTCTTTTAAAAGGGCTTCAATGAAATCGGCCGTTTCCTCTAAAGTCAATGGCTTGTCTTCAACCGTTAAAGAAAATTTTTCTTCAAGCTTCATGACAAATTTAATTGATTCCGGCAAATCGAGCCCAAGCTGCTCCAGTTCCCCAGTCAACCGGAATATTTCCTTTGGCGACCCTTTCATCTTTAATTCCCCTTGGTGCAAAACGGCAATTTCATCAGCGTACTTTGCTGCGTCTTCCATGCTATGCGTTACTAATATTGTTGTTAATTTTTTTTCTTTATGGAGACGATAAAAAAGCTCCATGATCTCATTTCGGCCTTTTGGATCCAATCCTGCAGTCGGTTCATCTAAAACGAGCACCTCCGGCTCCATCGCTAAAACACCTGCAATCGCCACTCTTCGCATTTGCCCCCCGCTTAGCTCAAACGGGGATTGATGAAGGATTTCTTCTCCTAGACCGACAAGCGGCAGCACTTCTTTTACCTTTTTTTTCGCTTCTTCAAACGATGCGCCAAAATTCATTGGACCGAATGCTATATCTTTTTCGACGGTTTCTTCGAATAATTGATGCTCTGGGAATTGAAAGACAATTCCGACCTTTTTTCGGATAGATTTCAAGTTTTTCTGTTTTTCTCCTGCCTTAATCAGCCGGTCTCCAAGTTGAATAGAGCCTTTCGTTGGCAAAAGCAGGCCGTTTAAATGCTGCAAAATCGTTGATTTTCCCGACCCGGTATGCCCAATCACGGCCAAATATGTTCCTTCATGGATATCCATATTGATATCACACAAAGCGAGCCGTTCAAAAGGAGTGTTCATTTGGTAACGATGTTCTAATTGTCGGATTTTAATGTCCATAATTCGTCCACCAGGCTTTCTACATTAAGGTGTCGCGTCGCTAAAGGCACTCCTTTTTCAAGAAGCCGTTTGCTCAGCTTGTAAGAAAACGGAAGATCTAAACCGATGCTTACCAGCTCCTCTTCCAAGCGAAACACTTCTTTCGGAGTTCCCTCCACAAATTTTTTGCCTCCATTCATTACAATCATCCGATCTGCTTTGGCCGCCTCTTCCAAATCATGGGTGATGGAAATGACCGTCACAAGCCCTTTTTCTTTCAATGACCAAATGGTTTCAATTACTTCCCGGCGTCCAATTGGATCAAGCATTGAAGTCGCTTCATCTAAAACAATAATGCTTGGTTGAACAGCCAAAACGCCTGCAATCGCGACCCGCTGCTTTTGTCCGCCGGAAAGATGATGAGGCTCCCGTTCTAAAAATTCATTCATTTTTACAATTTTCGTCGCCCATTCGATTCGTTTTACCATCTCTTCTCTCGGTATACCTATGTTTTCCATACCAAAAGCGACATCGTCTCGTACAGTGGCGCCGACAAATTGATTATCTGGATTTTGAAACACCATTCCAATCCGTTTTCGAATATCCCAAATGGTTTTTTCTGATAATGTGATTCCTGATACAGTAACGGTTCCTTCGTCAGGCAGCAGCAGACCGTTTAGCATCCGGGCCAATGTTGATTTCCCTGATCCATTGTGTCCGACGATGGCCAGCCATTCCCCTTCATACACATCAAAGGAAACATCCGTTAGTGCAGGCTTTTCACTTTCTTTATTATAGCGGTATGTTACATGTTGAACTTGAATGATCGACCGTTCCACAGATGCCCTCCTCCTGCCTCAAGTACAGATGAAGTAAACGCGAATATCATGTCTATAAATATGAGATGCAGAGGCTGCCAAAAGAAAATCAATCCGCTTTGTAAAGTACTTGAAGATAAATAAAAAAGGGCATAGATGCAGTCATTACAACTGTCCCGCCCTTGAAGTTCATTTATATCTAAATTACACGAATTCAATGATAACCATTGGTGCTCCGTCACCACGGCGAGGACCCATTTTCAAAATTCGTGTGTAGCCGCCTTGACGATCTTGGTAACGTGGTGCCACTTCATCAAATAATTTTTGCAATGCATAGAAAGGTTTTTCTTTTTCCTTTCCGTCTTGGCCTGAAACTGTCACAGTTTTCGCAACCTCATTGCGAATAAACTGTGCTGCTTGGCGACGAGCATGCAAATCACCACGTTTACCTAAAGTAACCAGCTTCTCTACAACAGCACGAAGCTCCTTTGCACGGGCTTCAGTCGTTTCAATTCGTTCGTTAATAATTAAGTCCGTTGCTAAGTCACGGAGCATTGCTTTACGCTGCGCACTAGTACGTCCTAATTTTCTATAAGACATGTGATGTTCCCTCCTTTGTTGGAAGTTGATCTATATAGACTTTGAAAAATCAGTTAATCGTCTTTTCGTAAACTCAAACCAAGGTCTTCTAATTTTTGTTTTACTTCTTCTAGCGATTTGCGTCCTAAATTACGCACCTTCATCATGTCCTCTTCTGTTTTGTTTGCAAGTTCTTGAACTGTGTTAATACCTGCACGTTTCAAACAGTTATAAGAACGAACAGAGAGGTCAAGTTCCTCAATCGTCATTTCAAGCACTTTTTCTTTTTGGTCCTCTTCTTTTTCAACCATGATTTCAACATTTTGCGCTTCATCTGTTAAGCTAACGAAAATGTTTAAGTGCTCCATCAAAATTTTAGAGCCAAGTGCGATAGCTTCCTTTGGACCGATGCTTCCATCTGTCCAGACATCAATTGTCAGCTTATCATAATCTGTCACTTGACCAACCCGTGTATTTTCCACTTGATAAGAAACTCTAGAAACGGGTGTGTAAATCGAATCGATTGGGATGACACCTATTGGTTGATCTTCCCGTTTATTTTCTTCAGCCGGGCTGTATCCTCTCCCGCGCTTCGCCGTCATTCTCAGCCGCAAATGAGCATCTTTCGCAAGAGTTGCAATATGAAGATCAGGATTTAATATTTCAACATCGCTATCGTGAGTTATATCTGCTGCCGTAATGGGCCCTTCACCTTGTACGTCAATTTCTAGCGTCTTCTCTTCTTCTGAATAAATTTTCAGAGCAAGCTTTTTTAAATTTAAAATAATCGTTGTAACATCTTCGACGACACCATCAATTGTAGAAAATTCATGGAGGACGCCGTCAATTTGAACAGATGTTACAGCGGCACCAGGGAGTGAGGATAATAGGATACGACGTAAGGAGTTACCCAAAGTTGTACCATATCCACGCTCAAGTGGCTCGACAACGAATTTCCCATATTTCGCGTCATCACTGATTTCAACCGTTTCGATTTTTGGTTTTTCAATTTCAATCATTCTAAATAAAACCCTCCTTCAAAACGTCGAAACCCCGGCTAGACAAAGAAGAGAAAACGCGTCTAACCGAAATTCCCCAATCATAAAGTCCCGAATGTGCACAAACAACATCTTATAAATGCTAGAATCTATAACTGTATCATAACCCATTATTGACAGGGTTACAAAATATATACAGATAAATTACACACGACGACGTTTTGGCGGACGGCATCCATTATGTGGAACAGGTGTGACGTCTTTAATAGATGTCACTTCAAGACCTGCTGCTTGAAGAGCACGAATCGCAGCTTCGCGGCCTGCGCCAGGTCCTTTTACAGAAACCTCTAATGATTTCATTCCGTGCTCCATAGAAGCTTTAGCAGCTGCTTCAGCTGCCATCTGTGCAGCAAACGGAGTTGACTTACGAGAACCTTTAAATCCTAATGCACCGGCACTTGACCAAGCAATTGCATTGCCGTGCACATCTGTAATAGTGACAATCGTGTTGTTAAAGGTTGATCGAATATGTGCGATGCCTGTCTCAATATTCTTTTTTACGCGGCGTTTGCGAGTATTTGTTTTACGAGCCATTTACAGTTAACCTCCTTTACTTATTTTTTCTTGTTAGCAACCGTACGGCGCGGTCCTTTACGAGTACGTGCGTTGTTTTTCGTATTTTGGCCTCGAACAGGCAAACCACGGCGATGGCGGATACCACGGTAGCAGCCAATTTCAATGAGACGCTTAATGTTTAGAGAAACTTCCCGTCGAAGATCTCCTTCCACTTTATAAGTGTCGACAATGTCACGGATTCTTCCTAATTCTTCTTCTGTTAAATCACGAACACGAGTATCTTCGGAAACTCCAGCTTCAGCTAATATTTTTTGAGCTGTTGAACGACCGATTCCGTAAATATAAGTTAAAGAAATGACAATGCGTTTATCGCGTGGAATATCTACACCAGCAATACGCGCCATAATATGAGCACCTCCTTCAAAAATTAACCTTGTTTTTGTTTATGTTTTGGATTTTCGCAAATAACCATAACTTTTCCTTTTCTGCGAATGACTTTACATTTTTCGCATATAGGTTTCACTGATGGTCTTACTTTCATGTTTATCCAACCTCCTTAATAATCCGGAGTGCAAATTATTTATATCGATACGTAATTCTTCCGCGGGTTAAATCATATGGTGATAATTCAACCGTTACTTTATCACCCGGCAAAATACGAATAAAATGCATTCTAATTTTTCCAGAAACATGAGCCAGCACGGTATGACCATTTTCCAACTCTACTTTAAACATCGCGTTAGGCAACGTCTCAACAACGGTACCCTCTACTTCAATGACATCGTCTTTCGCCATTCAATTGTCTCCCTTCCTCAAATCAGTAACTTGTTCATTGACAAATCGGCTTATTGCATATCGAAGTTTGCCATTTGTCACACGGCCAGTTTCCAATATACTGTTCTGAACTTCCGGAGATACGCAATCAAAAAATTCAAGATGATGGATGTTTTTTTTCTTTGGAGAATGAAACTTTCGCTTTTCTCCATCGGCAATCAATACGAATCGATCATCGAGAATTTTCACGACAATCGCATATTTGCCAGCTTCTCTCCCTTTCGTAATCAAGACAAACTGACCTATTTGCGGACTCGACTCAGGATCACTCACGCACATCACCTTCACTTAGGGTGTTGTTAAAATTTCATAACCTGTATCAGTAATAGCAATTGTATGTTCAAAATGAGCACACATTTTGCCATCTACAGTCACGACAGTCCAATTATCAGCTAACGTTCTGACATAACGGCTTCCCGCATTGACCATAGGCTCAATCGCTAAAACCATACCGGGCTTCAGCCTTGGCCCTTTGTTCGGTGGACCATAATGCGGAATTTGAGGATCCTCATGCAAGTCTTGCCCTACGCCATGACCTACGTATTCACGAACAATGGAAAAACCGTGAGATTCGACGTAAACTTGAATGGCATGAGAAATGTTCGAAAGTCTTCCCCCTGGTTTTGCTTCTTCTAATCCTTTATATAAAGATTCTTTTGTAACATCAAGCAATTTCTGTGTTTCTTCGGAAATTGTACCGACAGGATAAGTCCATGCAGAGTCCCCGTGATAGCCGTTGTATTTCGCACCAATGTCAATACTAATAATATCTCCATCACGCAATACACGGTCTCCAGGTATTCCGTGAACAAGCTCTTCATTCACGGAAGTGCAAATACTGCCGCGAAAACCATTATACCCTTTAAATGAGGGGATTGCATCATGTTCACGTATAAACTTTTCAGCAATACTGTCCAGTTCTTTTGTTGTAATACCAGGCTGAATATATTTCTGGAGTTCTTGGTGAGTTAAAGCAACAATCCGTCCAGCCTCGCGCATAATTTCAATTTCGCGCTTTGTTTTGCAAATAATCATTCACCCAAGCCTCCAAGCAAGTTGCAAATATCTTCAAATACTTTGTTAATCTCTTGCTGACCGTCAATATTTTTCAAATAGCCTTTAGATTTATAGAAATCAAGCAGCGGTTTCGACTGCTTCAAATTCACTTCCAAACGGTTTCCAACGGTTTCAGCGTTATCATCAGCTCGTTGATATAAATTTCCTCCGCACTTATCACAAATTCCTTCTTCTTTTGGCGGATTGAATACAAGATGGTACGTTGCACCGCAATTTTTGCAAATTCTTCGTCCTGTTAGCCGTTCCATTAAAATTTCTTGGTCAACATGAATGTTGATAACATAATCAATTTCTTTATTAAGCTCTTTTAAAATTTGCTCCAAAGCCTCCGCTTGAGCAACGGTGCGCGGAAAACCATCCAATAAAAAGCCTTTATCAGTATCATTCTTGCCTAATCTTTCCCGAACAATACCAATCGTAACTTCATCCGGCACTAATTCGCCTTTATCCATATAAGACTTCGCTTGTAACCCTAACTCGGTTCCATCTTTTATAGCTGCTCTGAACATATCTCCTGTTGATATATGCGGGATGTTGTATTTTTCAACAATTTTTTCAGCCTGTGTTCCTTTTCCTGCCCCAGGCAGCCCCATTAATACTAAATTCATGGACTCTCCCCCTCAAACGCTTTTCGAGGGAATGGGACATTCATCGCCCCACAACCTCTTATTTCATAAAACCTTTGTAATGACGTTTGACAAGCTGGCTCTCAAGCTGCTTCATAGTTTCCAAAGCGACACCGACAACGATCAAGAGACTTGTTCCACCTATTTGTGCTGAAGAAGGCAAGTCAGCAAATTTTATAAAAAAGACAGGAAGTATTGAGACAACTGCTAGAAAAATAGAACCGACAAATGTTAAACGGTATAAAATTTTCGTTACGTACTCTTGTGTACTTTTTCCTGGTCTTATACCCGGTATATAGCCGCCTTGCTTCTGCAAATTTTCAGCCATTTGCTCCGGGTTCACTTGAACAAATGTATAGAAATAAGCGAAAGCGATAATTAATGCAACGTAGATGATCATCCCGATAGGTTGCGTGTAATCAAATGTTTTTTGAATCCATCTTGTTACATCATTTGGTCCAAAGAACGATGCAATCGTAGTGGGGGTAACAATAAACGATACTGCAAAAATGACTGGAATGACTCCAGCAGAGTTAACCTTCAATGGGAGATGCGTTGAATGTCCCCCAACCGGACTTCTACCTGCAAGCCGCTTTGCATACTGAATCGGAATTTTTCGAAATGCTTGTTGAACGAAAATAACAGCTACAACAACTAATAAAACGGCAAGAACAAGCAAAACGACAGTTACAATTCTTAAAAATAGCTGATCGCCAACATCCGCAAATTGTTGAGCATAAATTTGGTTTACTGCCGTTGGAATGCCGGCAGCAATCCCAGCAAAGATAATAATAGAAATACCGTTCCCAACGCCTTTTGCGGTAATTTGCTCACCAAGCCACATTAAAAAGGCTGTTCCCGCAGTTAAAACAAGTGCGATCAACAAATAGTTTCCAATGCCAGGGTTTATGATTAACAGACCGCCGGCCATATTATTAAAGCCATATGACATTGCCAGCGCTTGAATAAATCCTAAAATAATTGTTAAATAACGCGTGAATTGGGCAAGCTTTCTGCGGCCTACTTCACCCTGCTTCGACCACTCTGTAAATTTCGGTACAACGTCCATTTGCAGAAGCTGAACAATGATTGAAGCAGTAATGTAAGGCATAATCCCCATTGCTAAAATGGAGAAGTTTTGCAATGCCCCGCCTCCAAAAATGTTCAAAACGCCAAATACGTTCAATTGGTCTTGTGCTTTTAGTACGTCTGCGTTCACACCCGGGACAGGGATAAAAGTGCCGATCCGGAAAATTACCAGCATAAGAAGGGTGAACAAGATTCGATTGCGAATGTCACCCACGCGCATAAAATTGGAGATTGCCTTGAACATTAAATCACCTCAGCAGAACCGCCGGCGGCTTCAATTGCCTCTTTTGCTGAAGCAGAAAATTTGTGTGCTTTAACCGTTAATTTTTTCTCTAATTTACCGTCTCCAAGCACTTTAATACCTGCTTTCAGTTTGCTTACAACACCTGTTTCCAAAAGAAGCTCTGGAGTAATTTCCGTACCGTCTTCAAAACGATTCAATTTGTCCAAGTTCACAACTTGATATTCTTTGCGGTTAATGTTTGTAAACCCACGTTTTGGCAAACGACGGAATAGAGGAGTTTGACCGCCTTCAAATCCAGGGCGAACTCCACCGCCAGATCGGGCATTTTGTCCTTTTTGACCACGTCCAGCAGTTTTTCCATTACCTGAACCAATACCGCGACCAACACGATTCCGCTCTTTACGAGAACCTTCTGCCGGTTTTAATTCATGAAGCTTCATAACCTTGGCACCTCCTTATTTGATTATTGTTCTTCCACTTTCACGAGATGTGACACTTTATTGATCATTCCGCGAATTGCCGGATTGTCATTATGAACAACTGTTTGATGCAATTTCCGCAAGCCTAATGTTTTAACGGTTATTCTTTGGTCTTCAGGACGACCAATTACACTCTTTTTGAGGGTAATCGCCAATTTTTTTGCCATTGTCTTTCCCTCCTTATCCTAACAGTTCTTCAACCGTTTTTCCACGAAGTTTAGCAACATCTTCTACACGCTTCAGCTGCTTTAACCCGTCAACTGTTGCCCGAACCATATTAATCGGTGTATTGGAGCCTAAAGATTTAGATAAGATATCGTGAACACCTGCTAATTCAAGTACTGCACGGACAGGTCCTCCAGCGATAACCCCCGTACCTTCAACAGCAGGTTTCAAGAGAATCTTTCCTGCACCGAATTTACCGATTACTTCGTGTGGAATGGACGTACCTACAATTGGTACTTCAATTAAGTTTTTCTTTGCATCTTCAATTGCTTTGCGGATAGCATCAGGAACTTCTTGCGCTTTACCAGTTCCGAAACCTACATGACCGTTTTTGTCCCCGACAACAACAAGGGCAGCAAAACGGAAACGACGGCCACCTTTTACTACTTTTGCAACACGGTTTACGGTAACAACACGTTCTTCAAGTTCAAGTTTGCTTGGATCAATACGACGCATCACTTTTCCCTCCTTTGTCGATTAAAATTCAAGGCCAACTTCGCGAGCTGCATCAGCTAAAGCCTTCACACGTCCATGATATAAATATCCACCACGGTCAAACACAACAGATTTAATACCTTTTTCAAGCGCACGTTTTGCAACAAGTTCGCCGACCTTTTGAGCAGCTTCTACATTCCCAGTTGATTCCAAGTTAAGCTCTTTATCCAAAGTAGAAGCACTCACAAGCGTTTGGTGATTTGTATCATCAATCACTTGAGCATAAATGTGCTTGTTGGAGCGGTATACGTTTAAACGCGGGCGAGCGGCTGTACCGGAAACCTTTGAACGCACGCGTGCATGTCTAGTTTTGCGAACCGCATTTTTACTAGGTTTTGTAATCATCTACGTCACTCCTTTCTTTCTTTATGCGGCATTACTTAGCAGTCTTACCTTCTTTGCGGCGCACATATTCTCCTTCATAGCGGATGCCTTTTCCTTTATATGGTTCAGGCGGACGAACCGCACGAATGTTTGCAGCGACTGCGCCAACACGCTCTTTATCTGTACCTTTAACGACGATTTTTGTTTGAGAAGGAACGTCGATTTCAATGCCTTGTTCAGGTTCATATTCGACTGGATGAGAGTATCCGACATTCAATACTAGTTTCTTTCCTGATTTTGATGCACGGTATCCGACCCCGATCAGTTCTAAACTTTTTTCAAAGCCTTTGGAAACACCTTCAACCATATTGGCAAGAAGGCTGCGAGTCGTCCCGTGAAGAGCACGGTGCTCTTTATTGTCAGATGGACGAGTAACAGTTAATACTTGATCTTCAACTTTTATATCCATATCTGGATGAAATGTACGGGTTAATTCTCCTTTTGGTCCTTTTACTGTTACTGTATTTCCATTAATCGTAACAGTGACACCTGAAGGAATTTCAAGCGGTTTTTTCCCTACACGTGACATGAATGACACCTCCATTTCGTGTTAAAAAATTACCAAACGTATGCGAGCACTTCTCCGCCTGTTTGCTTCGCGCGCGCTTCTTTATCAGTTAAAACGCCTTGAGAAGTCGAAACGATTGCTATTCCTAATCCATTCAACACACGTGGCACTTCATTAGCTTTTGCATAAACGCGCAAGCCTGGTTTGCTGATTCGTTTAAGGCCAGTTATAACACGTTCGTTGTTAGGCCCGTACTTTAAGAAAATGCGCAAAATACCTTGTTTATTATCTTCAATATATTCATAATCGCGAATAAACCCTTCACGCTTTAAAATTTCAGCAATTTCCCGTTTAATTTTGGAAGCAGGAACTTCCAGTTTTTCATGACGAACCATGTTCGCATTGCGAATGCGAGTAAGCATATCTGCAATAGGATCTGTCATCACCATTATAAATAACCTCCTTCCCATTTATCGATACTACCAACTAGCTTTTTTCACGCCAGGGATCTGACCTTTGTAAGCAAGTTCACGGAAACAAATACGGCAAAGCTTAAATTTGCGGATGACTGCATGCGGACGGCCGCAGCGTTCACAGCGTGTGTATTCACGCACTTTAAATTTTTGCTTGCGTTTTTGTTTCGCAATCATTGACTTTTTAGCCACATTTTCGCCTCCAATCTAAATTAGCGATTATTTTGGAACGGCATGCCGAACAGAGTTAATAGCTCGCGAGCCTCTTCATCGGTTTTTGCTGTTGTAACGATTACGATATCCATACCTCTTACTTTATTTACTTTATCGTAATCAATTTCTGGGAAAATAAGTTGTTCTCTAATACCAAGCGTATAATTGCCGCGGCCATCAAATGATTTTTTAGATACACCACGGAAGTCGCGCACACGTGGTAAAGAAACGGAAATCAATTTGTCAAAGAAATCGTACATACGCTCTCCACGAAGCGTAACTTTGCAGCCGATCGGCATTCCTTCACGAAGCCGGAAGCCGGCAATGGATTTTTTCGCACGAGTCACTACAGGTTTTTGACCAGAAATGAGAGTTAATTCTTCAACAGCACTGTCCAGCGCTTTCGCATTTTGGACTGCATCACCGACGCCCATATTGATGACAATTTTTTCGATTTTAGGAACTTGCATAACAGATTTATAGTTAAACTTGTTCATTAGTGCAGGTATGATTTCTTTTACGTATTTTTCTTTAAGGCGGTTCATAAATAGACCTCCCTTCCAAATTATTTATCTAAAATTTCACCTGATTTTTTTGCTACACGCACCTTTTTGCCGTCCACAATTTTATAACCGACACGAGTCGGTTCACCTGTTTTTGGATCTAATGGCATTACATTTGATACATGAATAGGCGCTTCTTTACTGATAATTCCGCCTTGTGTATTATCTTGAGAAGGCTTCGCATGTTTTTTCACGATGTTCACGCCTTCCACAAGCACGCGGTTCTTTTTCGGATATGCTGCAAGGATCACGCCTTGTTTTCCTTTATCTTTTCCGGCGATCACCATTACTTTGTCACCCTTCTTAACATGCATCGATTACACACCTCCTTGGTAAGCCAAACTCATAATTAAAGTACTTCTGGAGCAAGAGAAACGATTTTCATAAAGTTTTTATCGCGAAGTTCACGCGCAACCGGTCCAAAAATACGAGTACCTCTCGGGCTTTTGTCTTCGCGGATGATGACGCATGCGTTTTCGTCAAAACGAATGTACGAACCGTCAGGACGGCGCACACCACGTTTTGTACGCACAACAACAGCTTTTACTACATCACCTTTTTTAACAACGCCTCCTGGTGTTGCTTGTTTAACCGTACCGACAATAATATCACCGATATTTGCTGTTTTACGACCAGATCCGCCAAGAACTTTAATTGTTAACAATTCACGTGCACCAGAGTTATCAGCAACTTTTAAACGAGATTCTTGTTGAATCATGTTCGTGACCTCCCTTCGGAATTTTTTTCATCCGAACCAAATTAAATAATAACTGCTTCTTCTACAATTTCAACTAAACGGAAACGTTTTGTTGCAGATAGCGGGCGAGTTTCCATAATGCGAACGATATCGCCGACTTTCGCTTTGTTTTGCTCATCATGAGCTTTGAACTTTTTAGAATATTTCACGCGTTTTCCGTAAAGCGGGTGTTTTTTATAAGTTTCAACAAGAACAGTGATGGTCTTATCCATTTTATCCGACACGACGCGTCCAGTATAAACTTTGCGCTTGTTGCGTTCACTCATTTGGCAAACCTCCTCTCACGATTATTTGTTTGCAGCAATTTCTCTTTCGCGAATAATAGTTTTCATTCTAGCAATCGTTTTGCGTACTTCACGGATGCGGGCAGTATTTTCAAGCTGACCAGTCGCAAGCTGGAAGCGCAAGTTAAACAATTCTTCTTTTAAAGATTTCACTTTTTGTTCAATTTCGGCAGTGGTTAGATCACGAATTTCTTTAGCTTTCATTTGATTCACCACCAATTTCTTCACGTTTTACAAATTTTGTTTTGATCGGTAATTTATGAGATGCAAGACGCAGTGCTTCACGTGCAACTTCTTCAGAAACACCCGCAACCTCGAACAATACTTTACCCGGCTTCACTACGGCAACCCAGCCTTCAGGTGCCCCTTTACCGGAACCCATCCGTACTTCTAAAGGTTTAGCCGTGTATGGTTTAGACGGGAAAATTTTAATCCAAACTTTTCCGCCACGTCTCATATAACGCGTCATCGCGATACGTGCTGCTTCAATTTGTCTGTTGGTGATCCAAGCAGGCTCAAGAGCTTGAATGCCATATTCACCGAAATGAACTTCAGTGCCGCCTTTTGCACGTCCGCGCATTTTCCCGCGATGTTCTCTACGATATTTTACGCGTTTAGGCATTAACATAATTATTTGCCTCCTTCCTCATTGTTCTTTTTAGCTGGAAGAACTTCTCCACGATAAATCCAAACTTTTACGCCCAATTTTCCGTACGTTGTATCCGCTTCTGCAGTTCCGTAATCGATGTCTGCACGAAGAGTATGAAGCGGTACCGTTCCTTCACTGTAATGTTCAGAACGTGCGATATCTGCACCACCAAGACGGCCGGATACCATTGTTTTAATACCTAATGCACCTGCGCGCATTGCACGTTGGATCGCTTGTTTTTGAACACGACGGAACGAAGCGCGGTTTTCTAGCTGACGTGCAATATTTTCCGCAACAAGTTTTGCATCTAAATCAGCTTTTTTAATTTCTAAAATATTAATGTGCACACGTTTGCCAGTTAGTTGGTTCAAAGCCTTTCTTAAAGCTTCGACCTCTGTACCACCTTTACCGATAACCATTCCTGGCTTAGCTGTGTGGATAGTGATATTTAAACGGTTTGCCGCACGTTCAATTTCAATGCGGGAAACGGATGCATCGCTTAAACGTTTATTAATGTATTCACGAATTTTGAGGTCTTCATGTAACAGGTCTGCATAATCTTTTTCTGCATACCATTTCGATTCCCAATCACGAATGATGCCAATTCGAAGACCGACTGGATTTACCTTTTGACCCACTAATTATCCCTCCTTTTTTTCCGAAACAATGATCGTAATATGGCTTGTGCGTTTGTTGATTTGGCTCGCTCTACCTTGTGCACGTGGTCTAAAGCGTTTCAAAGTTGGTCCTTCATCAACATAAGCCTTTTCAATATATAAATTGTTTCCGTCCATGTCATAGTTATGCTCTGCATTTGCAACAGCCGATTTTAACACTTTTTCAATAATTGGTGAAGCAGCTTTAGGTGTATGGCGAAGAATGGCAATTGCCTCACCAACTTGCTTTCCTCGGATTAAGTCAATAACTAAACGAGCTTTACGAGGAGCAATTCGTACTGTTCTCGCAACAGCTTTAGCCTGCATCCTAAAATCCTCCTCTCATATTAGCGTTTTGTCTTCTTGTCATCGCCGGCATGGCCTCTGTAAGTACGAGTTGGAGCAAACTCTCCAAGCTTATGTCCTACCATGTCTTCAGTAATGTATACCGGAACATGTTTTCTTCCATCATAGACCGCAATGGTATGACCGATGAAAGATGGGAAAATAGTTGAACGGCGAGACCAAGTTTTGATGACTTGTTTGCTTCCAGTTTCATTTAATTTTTCGATTTTTTTCATTAAATGATCATCGCAGAATGGTCCTTTTTTTAAGCTACGACCCATAATGTTACCTCCCTTCGTGATTGCGCTACGGTTCTGATGAACCGTAGAACAACCCCGTTATTTTTTACGACGGCGAACGATAAATTTATCGGATTTGTTTTTCTTTTTGCGAGTTTTAAACCCAAGAGTCGGTTTACCCCAAGGCGTCATAGGAGATTTACGACCAATAGGTGCTTTTCCTTCTCCCCCACCGTGCGGGTGATCGCTAGGGTTCATAACAGATCCGCGAACTGTTGGACGTTTGCCTAACCAGCGGGAACGTCCTGCTTTACCAATATTAATTAATTCATGCTGCTCATTCCCTACTTGGCCGACAGTGGCACGGCAAGTTGCCAAAATCATGCGGACCTCACCAGAAGCTAAACGAACTAATACATATTTTCCTTCTTTACCAAGCACTTGAGCTGAAGTACCTGCAGAACGAACCAATTGTCCGCCTTTTCCTGGTTTTAATTCGATGTTATGAATGACAGTACCTACTGGGATATTTTGAAGAGGAAGTGCGTTTCCAACTTTAATATCAGCTGTAGGTCCTGACATTACTTCCATTCCTACTTTTAAGTTTTTAGGAGCCAGAATATAGCGTTTTTCTCCGTCAACATAGTTAATTAATGCAATGTTTGCGGAGCGGTTTGGATCGTACTCAATAGTAGCAACGCGTCCTGGTATTCCATCTTTATCGCGCTTAAAATCAATAATACGATATTGACGTTTATGGCCTCCGCCTTGATGACGAACAGTTAGCTTACCTTGGTTGTTGCGTCCTGCTTTTTTATGAAGCGGAGCAAGCAACGACTTTTCCGGCTTGTCAGTAGTGATTTCAGCAAAATCAGATACTGTCATGCCGCGGCGACCGTTAGAGGTTGGTTTATATTTTTTAATCGCCATCTCAGTTTCCCTCCTTCACTTTCAAAATTATGCTTCGAACAATTCGATTTCTTTGCTGTCTGCCGTTAATTTCACGATTGCTTTTTTACGGCGATTTGTCAAACCGCTGAACCGGCCAACACGTTTAAGTTTTCCTTTGTAATTCATAATGTTGACTTTTTCAACTTTGACATCGAAAATTTTTTCAATAGCGTCCTTCACTTCTGTTTTGTTTGCTTTCACATCTACTTCAAATGTATATTTTTTGTCAGCTACTAGATCCATTGAACGTTCAGTGATGATGGGGCGCTTAATAATATCTCGAGGATCCTTCATTATCCAAGCACCTCCTCTACTTTTTCCACCGCTGCTTTTGTAATAACAAGTTTATCATGGCTCAACACATCCAACACGTTGATTCCATTAGCCGTAACAACTGTTACACCTGGAATATTGCGTGCAGACAGGATTACATTTTCGTTTTCGTCTCCTGTTACAATCAGCGCTTTTCTGTCAACGGAAAGCCCTTTGAGAATTCCAGCCATTTCTTTCGTTTTTGGAGCTTCCAACACTAAATCTTCTAATACAACAATATTGTTCTCTTGAACTTTAGAAGATAAAGCTGATTTGATTGCTAAGCGGCGGACTTTTTTCGGTAATTTGTATGCATATGTGCGAGGTGTTGGTCCAAATACTGTCCCACCTCCGCGCCATTGAGGTGAACGGATGGATCCCTGACGTGCGCGTCCTGTACCTTTTTGACGCCATGGCTTACGGCCACCGCCACTAACTTCAGAACGGTTTTTTACTTTATGAGTGCCTTGTCTTTGAGAAGCTCTTTGCATAATGACAGCTTCAAATAATACGTGTTTATTCGGCTCAATACCAAAAACAGAATCATTTAATTCGATTTCGCCAACTGCTGATCCGTTTTGGTTATATAACGTAACTTTCGGCATTTTTCCGTTTCCTCCTTTCCTGTTGAAATTACTTCGCTTTTACTGCAGATTTAATAATAACTAATGATTTTTTCGGTCCCGGAACATTCCCTTTGATTAAAAGAAGATTGCGTTCAGCATCTACTTTTACAACTTCAAGATTTTGAACGGTTACGCGTTCACCGCCCATTCTTCCAGGAAGTTCTTTTGATTTAAAAACACGGTTTGGTGCAATGGCTCCCATTGAACCAGGACGACGGTGGTACCGTGAACCGTGAGACATTGGGCCACGTGATTGTCCGTGACGTTTAATCGCACCTTGAAATCCTTTCCCTTTAGAAATACCTGTCACATCAACAAGTTCCCCAGCAGAAAAAATGTCTACTTTAACCTCTTGACCAATTTCATACTCGTCTACATTAGCACCTCTAACTTCACGAATGAAGCGCTTAGGAGCAGTATTTGCTTTTGCAGCGTGACCTTTTTCCGGCTTGTTTGCAAGCTTTTCACGCTTGTCTTCAAAACCTAGTTGAATCGCATCGTAGCCGTCTGTTTCAACAGTCTTCTTTTGAAGAACGACGTTTGGGGATGCTTCAACTACAGTAACAGGAATTAATTCACCGTTTTCTGCAAATACTTGCGTCATTCCAATTTTTCTTCCTAAGATTCCTTTGGTCATGAGTCACACCTCCTAAATTTCAAATGTTTTAATCTATCGTTACAGTTTAATTTCAATGTCTACACCAGAAGGCAAATCTAAACGCATTAACGCATCAACCGTTTGCGGTGTAGGGTTGACAATATCGATTAAACGTTTATGTGTACGCATTTCAAATTGTTCACGAGAATCTTTATATTTGTGCACTGCTCGAAGAATTGTATAAACTGTTTTTTCAGTCGGTAGCGGAATTGGACCAGAAACATTTGCTCCCGAACGTTTTGCAGTTTCCACAATTTTTTCGGCAGATTGATCAAGGATTCTGTGATCATACGCTTTTAATCGAATTCGAATTTTTTGTTTTGCCATTATTTTCCCTCCTTTTCGCCTACTTTCCATAGACAATTCTCCACGAGAATTTCCTGTACGCCCGCCATGGCAAAGCGGCCGGGTGTATCAGCAACCTCCCGCTTCATCGCAGTCAAAGACCAACGTTATACATTATATAAAAAACAGGTGTCTAATGCAAGAAAAAATCAGGATTTCCTATAAAATTTAGTGTTGTTTCTTTAAAAGTTAAAGCGTTGCAGACTTCATATTTATAATAAAAAAAGCGAGCCTATTCGACTCGCTTTTTTCAATTAGTCAAGGATAGCTGAAACAGATCCTGCACCTACAGTACGACCGCCTTCGCGGATAGAGAATTTCGTACCGTCTTCAATCGCAACTGGAGAAATGAGTTCAACAGTCATTTCAACGTTATCTCCAGGCATTACCATTTCTACGCCTTCTGGAAGAGTGATAATTCCAGTTACGTCTGTAGTACGGAAATAGAATTGTGGACGGTAGTTAGAGAAGAATGGAGTATGACGTCCACCTTCTTCTTTAGAAAGAACGTAAACTTGTGCTTTGAATTTTTTGTGCGGTGTGATAGAACCAGGTTTTGCTAAAACTTGACCGCGTTCTACTTCGTCACGTGCGATACCGCGAAGTAAAGCACCGATGTTGTCTCCAGCTTCAGCTTGATCAAGAAGCTTACGGAACATTTCAACACCAGTAACAGTTGTTTTCTTAGATTCTTCAGCTAAACCAACGATTTCTACTTCGTCACCAACTTTTACAACGCCGCGTTCTACACGACCAGTTGCAACTGTACCGCGACCAGTGATAGAGAATACGTCTTCAACAGGCATCATGAAAGGTTTTTCTGTATCGCGTTCTGGAGTTGGGATGTATTCGTCAACTGCGTTCATTAATTCAATGATTTTTTCTTCCCATTCAGCATCTCCTTCAAGTGCTTTAAGCGCAGAACCTTTGATAACAGGTACATCGTCGCCAGGGAAGTCATATTCAGAAAGAAGGTCACGAACTTCCATTTCAACTAGTTCTAATAATTCTTCGTCGTCTACCATGTCGCATTTGTTTAAGAATACAACGATGTAAGGCACACCTACTTGGCGAGATAAAAGAATGTGCTCACGAGTTTGCGGCATAGGACCGTCAGCAGCAGAAACAACTAGGATAGCGCCGTCCATTTGAGCAGCACCAGTGATCATGTTTTTAACATAGTCTGCGTGTCCAGGGCAGTCAACGTGTGCATAGTGGCGGTTGTCAGTTTCGTATTCTACGTGTGCAGTTGAAATCGTGATTCCGCGTTCACGCTCTTCTGGAGCACCGTCAATTTGATCATATGCACGAGCTTCAGCTTTACCTTGTTTTGCAAGAACAGTAGTAATAGCTGCAGTCAAAGTAGTTTTACCATGGTCAACGTGGCCGATTGTACCAATGTTAACATGTGGTTTAGAGCGTTCATATTTCGCTTTAGCCATAAGTAATTTTTCCTCCTTAAAAAAATATGTTTCATTTTAAATAAATATATAGAATACTTGGAGGCGGCGCAAGTGCATCCGCATCCAAGGGCTACATAAGTATTTATACTTGAACAATGGTTGAAAATCAATTATTCGCCTTTATTTTTTTTGATAATTTCTTCTGCAATGTTTTTAGGCACCTCTTCGTAATGATCGAAGTGCATCGTAAATGTACCGCGTCCTTGTGTATTGGAACGAAGTGCGGTTGCATAACCAAACATTTCAGCGAGTGGAACCATTGCTTTTACAACTTGTGCATTTCCACGTGCTTCCATTCCTTCCACACGTCCACGGCGTGAAGTGATATCACCCATGATGTCTCCCATGTACTCTTCAGGTACAATTACTTCAACTTTCATAATTGGCTCAAGGAGTACCGGGTTACATTTTTGAGCAGCATTTTTAAGGGCAAGTGAAGCGGCAATTTTAAACGCCATCTCACTTGAGTCAACATCGTGGTAAGACCCATCAAAAAGTTTAGCTTTAATGTCAATTAACGGATAGCCTGCAAGCACACCGTTTTGCATAGCATCTTCCAAACCAGCCTGAACCGCTGGGATGTACTCGCGTGGAACGACACCACCGACAATTGCGTTTTCGAATTCAAATCCTTTTCCTTCTTCATTTGGACTGAATTCGATCCAAACGTGACCGTATTGTCCGCGTCCGCCTGATTGACGTACGAATTTACCTTCAACTTGTGCGGATGAGCGGAATGTTTCGCGATACGCAACTTGTGGCGCACCTACATTACATTCAACTTTAAATTCACGTTTCATACGGTCAACGATAATGTCAAGGTGAAGTTCGCCCATACCGGCAATAATTGTTTGGCCAGTTTCCGGATCCGTATGCGATTTGAATGTTGGGTCTTCTTCAGATAGTTTTTGCAATGCTGTTGACATTTTGTCTTGGTCTGCTTTTGATTTAGGTTCAATCGCAACTCTGATAACAGGCTCTGGAAACTCCATCGATTCTAAAATAACCGGATGATTTTCATCACATAGAGTATCTCCAGTTGTTGTATCTTTTAAACCAACTGCAGCAGCAATATCACCTGCATATACCATTGGAATTTCTTCGCGGTGATTCGCGTGCATTTGTAGAATACGTCCAATCCGTTCACGTTTACCTTTTGTGGAATTGGATACGTATGAACCGGAACTTAATGTTCCTGAATATACGCGGAAGAAAGTTAATTTTCCTACATATGGGTCTGTCATTACTTTAAACGCCAATGCAGCAAATGGTTCATCGTCGCTTGATTTGCGAACTGTTTCTTCCT
Organism: Aeribacillus sp. FSL W8-0870; assembly: GCF_037963755.1. Classification (NCBI taxonomy): domain Bacteria; kingdom Bacillati; phylum Bacillota; class Bacilli; order Caryophanales; family Bacillaceae; genus Aeribacillus; species Aeribacillus sp. FSL W8-0870. The sequence goes on along the minus strand of NZ_CP150165.1, from coordinate 151,501 downwards.
CTGTATCAGGGATGACGCCTTTTATCGGTGGCACATCAATTGGCGATGGCAAGTAATCAATTACCGCATCCAGCATTAGCTGCACGCCTTTGTTTTTAAAAGCTGAGCCGCATAAAACAGGATAAAACTCAACGTTACAAGTACCTTTACGGATAGCTGCTTTAAGCTCGTCAACGGAAATTTCCTCTCCTTCAAGGTACTTCATCATCAATTCTTCATCAAGCTCTGCAACTGCTTCAATCAATCGAGTGTGCAGCTCTTCTGCTTGTTCTTTATACTCGTCTGGAATTTCACGAGCTTCCGAACGCGTACCTAGATCATCCAGATAGTAATATGCTTTCATTTCCACAAGGTCAATGATACCTTCAAATTGATCTTCTGCTCCAATCGGGAGCTGAATAGGGTGTGCGTTAGCCTCTAAGCGATCGTGAAGTGTTTTGACAGAGTATAAAAAGTCTGCGCCGATTTTATCCATTTTGTTAACAAATACAATGCGCGGCACTCCGTATGTTGTTGCTTGGCGCCAAACTGTTTCCGTTTGCGGCTCAACACCAGACTGAGCATCAAGAACTGCAACTGCTCCGTCTAGGACTCTCAAAGAACGTTCAACTTCAACCGTGAAGTCTACGTGCCCTGGCGTATCAATAATATTGATCCGATGTCCCTTCCATTGAGCTGTTGTAGCGGCAGATGTAATGGTAATACCGCGTTCTTGTTCTTGCTCCATCCAGTCCATTTGGGAAGCTCCTTCGTGAGTCTCCCCGATTTTGTGAATGCGGCCTGTATAGAACAAAATTCTCTCAGTTGTTGTCGTCTTACCAGCATCAATGTGCGCCATAATACCGATATTGCGAGTTTTTTCTAAGGAGAACTCTCTTGGCATCGGGTAATTTCTCCTTCCTTCATGGGTATTGATAAATATTATGTTTATTACCAGCGATAATGTGCAAATGCTCTATTCGCTTCAGCCATTTTATGTGTATCTTCACGCTTTTTCACTGCCGCACCTGTGTTGTTTGCTGCGTCAATGATTTCAGCCGCAAGACGTTCTTCCATCGTTCTTTCACCACGAAGGCGGGCATAGTTTACTAACCAGCGAAGACCCAAAGTTGTGCGGCGTTCAGGACGAACCTCTACAGGTACTTGGTAGTTTGCGCCCCCTACACGGCGTGCACGAACTTCTAATACTGGCATAATATTTTTCAATGCTTGTTCAAACACTTCCATTGGATCTTTGCCAGTTCGTTCTCTCACGATATCAAATGCATTGTAAAGAATTTTTTGCGCTTTGCTTTTTTTACCGTCAATCATGATTTTATTAATCAGACGAGTTACTAATTTTGAATTGTAAATTGGATCTGGTAGTACGTCACGTTTTGGTACAGGTCCTTTACGTGGCATCACTAAATTCCTCCCTTCATTCTGTATTTATTATATTATCTTTTAGTTTTTAGGACGTTTCGTTCCATATTTGGAACGGCCTTGCTTACGGTTTTCAACTCCAGCTGTGTCAAGAGCTCCGCGTACGATATGATAGCGGACACCAGGCAAGTCTTTTACACGTCCGCCGCGGATTAGCACAACGCTGTGCTCTTGCAGGTTATGTCCGATCCCCGGAATATAAGCTGTTACTTCAATTCCGTTTGACAAGCGGACACGTGCATATTTACGAAGAGCTGAGTTTGGTTTTTTAGGTGTCATTGTTCCAACACGTGTACATACTCCTCGTTTTTGCGGCGAAGATAAATTTGTTTGTTCTTTTTTGAAGCTGTTGTATCCTTTGTTTAACGCAGGAGATTTTGATTTTACTACTTTGCGCGTGCGGCCTTTTCGCACTAATTGGTTAATTGTAGGCATATACATTTCCTCCCTTCAAACGTTTTTTCAAACCCACACATCCAGGCGGTTCATAATTTGGTAAAAACAATTGTTTTTGCAGAAATCTACAAAAACAATGTTTATTTTATAATTGCAACAGCTGCCGCTCCAACTTCTATTCCGCAAGCTTTTCCGAGCTTCTTCATAGAATCGACCTTAATTAAAGGAACTTCTTTCTCTTCAGCCAGCTGAACCACTTTGTTTGTCACTTTCGGGTCAGCATCCACTGCAATGATAACTTCCTTTACAGTGTCATTTTTCAGAGCTTTCACTGTTTGCTTTGTACCAATAATAATCTTTTCAGCCTGTGCTACTTTTTCATAAGACATATTTCATATCCTCCAAAGTGACAGGTGATATTTACACACCTTGATAATATTAACATTGGAAAAGATGGATGTCAACTGTGCATTTTACGGCATCCATCTTTTCCCCGACAATTATTCAACCGAAATCGTTTCGTCAACGGATTTTTTATTCATGACCGGTTTTATTTTTCTATAGAGCTGCATTCCTGTTCCAGCCGGAACAAGCTTACCGATAATAACATTTTCCTTCAAGCCTAACAGTTCATCCCGTTTTCCTTTAATGGCCGCATCCGTTAATACGCGTGTTGTCTCTTGGAATGATGCGGCAGACAAGAAGGACTCCGTTTCAAGCGATGCCTTTGTAATACCGAGCAATACCGGCCGTCCTGTTGCAGGGCGTTTTCCTTCCAAAAGCACCTTTTTATTCGCTTCTGTAAATTGATGAACGTCAAGGAGTGTTCCCGGCAGAACATCCGTATCGCCGGAATCGATGACACGGACTTTCCGCAGCATTTGCCGCACCATTACTTCAATATGCTTATCGCCGATTTCCACACCTTGCATTCTGTACACTTTTTGCACTTCACGAAGCAAATATTCTTGAACGGCTAAAATGTCTTTTACTTTCAACAATTCTTTTGGATCTATTGAACCTTCCGTAATTTCTTGGCCGCGTTCTACACGGTCCCCCACAGCTACTTTTAAGCGGGCGTTAAATGGCGCCGTGTATGTGCGTGTTTCCACTTCACCGCGGACGACAATTTCTTGCTGCTTATCTCTCACTTCATTAATTTCAGCAACTACCCCGTCAATTTCTGAAATAACCGCTTGCCCTTTTGGATTACGGGCTTCAAACAATTCTTGAACACGCGGCAAACCTTGGGTAATATCGTCGCCGGCAACCCCACCGGTGTGGAAAGTACGCATCGTCAGCTGTGTACCCGGCTCTCCGATCGATTGAGCAGCGATAATTCCTACCGCTTCGCCTACTTCGACATCAGTGCCGGTAGCCAAGTTCCGTCCATAACATTTTTTACATACACCATGTCTTGTATTACATGTGAATGCAGAGCGAATCCAAACTTCTTCTATCCCTGCATTGACAATTTGAGCTGCTATGTCTTCGGTAATCATTTCATTTTCCCTGACAAGCACTTCGCCCGTTTCAGGATGAATAACCGATCTTCTTGCATATCGTCCGATAATCCGTTCCTCGAGTTTTTCGATAACTTCTGAACCGTCTTTCAGCGCTCTCGCTAAAATTCCTCTGTCTGTTCCGCAGTCTTCCTCACGAATAATCACATCTTGCGCAACATCTACAAGGCGGCGTGTTAAATAACCGGAGTCAGCAGTTTTTAATGCTGTATCTGCCAGACCTTTTCTGGCACCATGGGTCGAGATGAAGTATTCTAACACTGTCAAACCTTCTCTAAAACTCGATTTAATCGGAAGCTCAATAATTCGTCCAGCAGGGTTAGCCATCAGTCCGCGCATTCCCGCAAGCTGCGTGAAGTTAGATGCATTTCCGCGAGCTCCTGAATCGCTCATCATGAAAATCGGATTCCGCTTATCTAATGAATTCATCAGCTTGCTTTGAATGGTGTCTTTAGCAGCACTCCAAATAGAGATAACACGATCGTACCGCTCATCTTCAGTGATTAATCCGCGTCTGAATTGCTTCAAGACATTGTCAACTTTAGCTTGCGCCTCTTTTAAAATTGCTTCTTTTTCCGCCAACACAACAATATCAGAAACACCGATTGTAATTCCGGCTTTAGTCGAATATTTAAAGCCTAAATCTTTTAAGCGGTCAAGCATCTTCGATGTTTCAGTAATATGGAATCTCTTAAAGACTTCGGCAATAATTTTTCCTAAAATTCCTTTTTTAAATGGAGGAATGATTTCTTGGTTTTTAATGTGCTCCCGCACATCTACCTGTGCCGGATCAACAAAATATTTATCAGGCGTGCATTCTTGAATGTTCTTAGTTGACGGCTCATTAATATACGGGAACGAATTCGGCAGTATTTCGTTGAATATTAATTTTCCTACCGTTGTGATCAGAAGCTTTTTATTTTGTTCTTCTGTAAATGTTTCGTTCTTTAAGGAACCGGCATGTACTGCAATTCGTGTATGCAAATGTACATGGCCGTTTTGATAGGCAATGAGCGCCTCATCAGGATCTTTGAAAATTTTCCCTTCTCCGATCGCTCCTTCACGTTCCATTGTTAAGTAATAGTTCCCCAACACCATATCTTGTGAAGGCGTAACAACCGGTTTTCCGTCTTTCGGATTTAAAATGTTTTGAGCCGCAAGCATTAACAGCCTTGCTTCTGCTTGTGCTTCTGCCGATAACGGAACGTGAACAGCCATTTGGTCACCGTCGAAGTCAGCATTATAGGCTGTACATACCAACGGATGTAGACGAATGGCACGCCCTTCGACTAACGTCGGTTCGAACGCTTGGATTCCTAATCTGTGCAAAGTCGGTGCCCGGTTAAGCAGAACCGGATGTTCTTTAATGACTTCCTCCAACACATCCCAAACTTCAGGATGGACGCGTTCAATTTTCCGTTTGGCGCTTTTAATGTTATGTGCCAGCCCTTTTTCAACAAGCTCCTTCATGACAAAAGGCTTAAAGAGCTCAAGCGCCATTTCCTTTGGCAAACCGCATTGATACATTTTCAGATTTGGGCCGACAACGATAACGGATCGTCCAGAGTAGTCAACCCGTTTTCCTAACAGGTTTTGACGGAAGCGTCCTTGCTTTCCTTTCAGCATATGAGAGAGTGACTTCAGTGGACGATTTCCCGGTCCAGTAACTGGACGACCACGGCGTCCATTGTCAATAAGTGCGTCAACAGCCTCTTGAAGCATCCGTTTCTCATTTTGCACGATGATACTTGGCGCTCCAAGATCCAACAGTCTTTTTAAACGATTGTTTCGGTTAATAACACGGCGATACAAATCGTTCAAATCGGAAGTTGCAAAGCGTCCGCCATCCAATTGAACCATCGGCCGCAATTCAGGCGGAATGACAGGAAGTACATCCAACACCATCCATGAAGGGTCATTTCCGGAATTTCTGAATGCCTCCATCACTTCAAGGCGTTTAATCGCTCTTGTGCGCCGCTGGCCTTGAGAAGATTTAAGCTCTTCTTTTAACGCTTCTACTTCTTTATCAAGATTGATATCTTGCAATAATTTTTTAATTGCTTCCGCACCCATTGATGCTTGGAAGGCATTTCCGTATTTCTCGCGGTATGTGCGATACTCTTTTTCAGATAAAAGCTGTTTCTTTTCAAGTGGTGTGTCCCCAGGATCTGTCACGACGTAAGAGGCAAAATAAATAACTTCTTCCAATGCTCGAGGTGACATGTCAAGAACTAGTCCCATACGGCTTGGAATCCCTTTGAAATACCAAATATGAGAGACAGGGGCAGCAAGTTCGATATGCCCCATTCTCTCCCGACGCACTTTTGCTCGCGTAACCTCAACACCGCATCGATCGCATACTACGCCTTTATAGCGAACCCGTTTATATTTTCCGCAGTGGCATTCCCAATCTTTTGTCGGACCGAATATACGTTCACAAAACAAACCGTCTTTTTCAGGCTTTAAAGTACGATAGTTGATCGTTTCTGGTTTTTTCACTTCACCATATGACCATGAACGAATTTTATCAGGTGAAGCAAGACCGATGTGCATATACTCAAAATTATTTACATCCAGCAAGGGGCCTACCTCCCTTTTTATCTTCCGTAGCAAAAAATTCCTTTACTCTTTGGCAACTGCATCTTTTTCTTCTTTATCAACAACTTCCTCTTCGATTGTATCAGTCGTTAAAGAGAGGCCATCTGACTGGGTGGAATTTACCTCATCTTCCAATTCTCTCATTTCGATTTCTTGTTCATCGCTTGAGAGAATTTTAACATCCAGTCCTAAGCTTTGAAGCTCCTTAATTAATACTTTGAAAGATTCAGGAACTCCAGGTTCAGGCACATTTTCGCCTTTTACGATTGCCTCGTATGTTTTTACACGACCGACAACATCGTCTGATTTTACAGTAAGGATTTCTTGCAATGTATATGCTGCTCCATAGGCTTCTAAAGCCCAAACCTCCATTTCTCCGAACCGCTGTCCACCGAACTGTGCTTTACCGCCGAGCGGTTGCTGTGTAACAAGCGAGTATGGACCTGTGGAACGAGCATGCAGTTTATCGTCAACCATGTGCGCCAGTTTGATCATATACATGATTCCGACAGACACGCGATTATCGAAAGGTTCCCCAGTGCGGCCGTCGTAAAGGACCGTTTTCGCATCACGGGCCATCCCAGCTTCTTCAATTGTTGACCATACATCTTCTTCTGTCGCACCATCGAATACCGGAGTTGCAACATGAATGCCCAACTTCTTAGCCGCCATTCCTAGGTGCAATTCCAATACTTGCCCGATGTTCATCCGGGAAGGTACTCCTAATGGATTTAACATGATGTCAACTGGTGTTCCATCCGGCAAAAACGGCATGTCCTCCTCAGGGAGAATTCGGGAAATAACCCCTTTGTTTCCATGGCGGCCTGCCATTTTATCTCCTTCAGAGATTTTACGCTTCTGTACAATGTATACACGCACCAGCTGGTTGACACCTGGAGGCAGTTCATCTCCGTCTTCACGGTTAAACACTTTTACATCAAGAACAATACCTCCGCCCCCATGCGGAACACGAAGTGATGTATCACGAACCTCACGTGCTTTTTCTCCAAAAATAGCGTGCAATAATCGTTCTTCAGCAGTCAGTTCTGTAACTCCTTTTGGCGTTACTTTCCCAACAAGCAAGTCGCCGTCTTTAACTTCTGCTCCAATGCGGACAATGCCTCGTTCATCCAAGTTGCGAAGAGCGTCTTCTCCGACATTTGGAATATCACGAGTGATTTCTTCCGGACCCAATTTTGTATCACGGGATTCAGACTCATATTCTTCAATATGGATGGAAGTATAGACGTCTTCTTTTACAAGACGCTCGCTCATGATGATGGCATCTTCATAGTTATATCCATCCCATGTCATAAAGGCGACAAGTACATTTCGGCCTAAAGCAAGCTCTCCCTTTTCCATGGAAGGACCGTCAGCTAAAATTTCGCCTTTCTCGACTTCGTCTCCAACAGATACAATTGGGCGCTGATTGTAGCACATTCCTTGGTTGGAACGGACGAATTTCAACAATTTGTACTCGTCGAGATCACCTTTAACCTTTTGGCCGTCCACTTCTTCATAACGGCGAACTAAAATTCTGTTGGCTTCAACTCGTTCGACAACGCCTGCGTGCTTGCAGATGACAGCTGCTCCAGAGTCTCTAGCCGATACATACTCCATTCCGGTACCAACAATAGGCGCTTCTGGTTGAAGCAAAGGAACAGCTTGGCGCTGCATGTTCGCACCCATTAATGCACGGTTGGAGTCATCGTTTTCCAAGAACGGGATACAAGCTGTTGCTGCTGATACAACTTGCTTAGGCGAAACGTCCATGTAGTCGACACGGTCTTTTTTCACCACTATGTTTTCCCCGCGGAAACGGGCAACAATATTATCTTCTAAAAACGTTCCATCCTCTGCTACTGGCACGTTAGCCTGAGCAACAACATAGTTATCTTCTTCGTCAGCTGTCAAATAGTCAATTCGGTCTGTTACCTTCCCTGTTTCAGGGTCAACTCTTCTATACGGCGTTTCAATAAAACCGAAACGGTTTACTTTTGCATATGTTGATAATGAGTTAATCAATCCGATATTTGGACCTTCAGGCGTTTCAATTGGACACATGCGTCCATAATGGGAATAATGGACGTCGCGAACTTCAAAGCCTGCTCGTTCACGTGTGAGTCCGCCAGGTCCCAATGCAGATAAACGGCGCTTATGCGTCAGTTCTGCAAGAGGATTGGTTTGATCCATGAATTGGGACAATTGGGAGCTGCCAAAAAATTCTTTAATGGCTGCAATTACTGGACGGATGTTGATTAATTGCTGCGGAGTAATCGTATTGGCATCCTGAATGGACATTCTTTCCCTCACAACACGCTCCATCCGTGAAAGTCCGATTCGGAACTGGTTTTGCAAAAGCTCCCCTACCGAACGAAGACGGCGGTTTCCTAGATGGTCAATATCATCTGTATTTCCTACTCCATATAGCAAATTAAAGAAGTAGCTGATGGACGCAATAATGTCTGCTGGCGTAATGTTTTTTACACTTTCATCAATGTTTGCGTTGCCAACAACGTTGAGAATTTTTTCTCCATCCGGATCGTTTGGAGCATAAATTTTAATAGATTGGTACGTGATGTCTTCATCAACTACTCCACCATCAGGAGTGAATTTTTTAAACCCTATTCCTTTTTCAAGGTAAGGCAAAATTTTATCCAGCGTTCTTCTATCAATAATAGTTCCTTTTTCAGCAATGATTTCTCCAGTTTCAGGGTCGACTAGAGTTTCTGCTAATCGTTGATTAAAGAGTCGGTTTTTGATATGAAGTTTCTTGTTAATTTTATATCTGCCGACACTTGCTAAATCATATCTTTTTGGATCAAAGAAACGGGAGATCAATAAGCTTTTTGCATTTTCAACTGTTGGCGGTTCACCAGGACGCAGGCGTTCGTAAATTTCAAGAAGCGCCTTTTCTGGGCTTTCGGTATTGTCTTTATCCAACGTATTTCTTAAATATTCATTTTCTCCGAACACATCGATGATTTCTTGATCAGAGCCAAACCCAAGGGCACGTAAAAGAACCGTAACTGGTAATTTGCGAGTGCGATCAATGCGGACATATATAACATCTTTTGCATCTGTTTCGTACTCTAACCAAGCGCCACGGTTTGGAATGACGGTAGCTGTAAAGCCCTTCTTACCGTTTTTATCAATTTTGTCGCTGTAGTAAACACTAGGTGAACGGACTAATTGGGAAACAATTACTCGTTCTGCGCCATTGATCACAAATGTGCCGGTTTCCGTCATAAGCGGAAAATCGCCCATAAATACATCTTGATCTTTCACTTCGCCTGTTTCTTTATTAATTAGGCGCACTTTTACCCGCAGCGGGGCAGAATAAGTAACATCGCGTTCTTTTGCTTCTTCAACGGAGTATTTCGGTTCACCTAAGCTGTAGTCAATAAACTCAAGCGAGAGGTTACCAGTGAAATCTTCGATAGGAGATATGTCTTGAAACATTTCACGAAGACCCTCATCAAGAAACCACTGATACGAAGAGGTTTGGATTTCAATAAGATTAGGTAATTCCAACACTTCTTTAATTCGCGCATAACTTCTGCGTTGGCGGTGTCGTCCGTACTGAACTAGTTGACTTGTCAACTGAGTCACCCCTCAAATCAGCATAATAATATCTTGTAAATAGCATTCCATGTTTTATATAATAAAATAAATACTATTACAAGTAAAAAGAAAAAGGATTTTCTTTATGAAAAAAGAAAACCACTGCGCAGAAATAGTTGATTTTATTATTTTTTCCTTAATGGATTGGTTCTATACATCCAAGAAAAAATTTAGCTACAAATGGAAATTAATATATTGGCATTTTATAATGTTAACATATCCTGGATTGCAGGTCAATCTTTTTTTGCTTTAAAAATATAATAGCCTTTTTTTCTCTCTGCCACTTCTACCGAACGAAACAGAGTCTCCAGCTTTTGTTTAGCGGAAGGAGCCCCCTGCTTTTTTTGGATAACGATCCAAAGCTCTCCATGGTCTTTTAAATGATCAAAGCTTTTTTCAAATATATGATGGACGACTTGTTTTCCAGCCCGAATGGGAGGGTTTGCTAAAATAGCAGCATACCATTTCCCTTCCAGCTTTTCAAACAAATTGCTTTGAAACACACGGACATTTTGAATGTTGTTTATTCGAGCATTCAGTTCTGCAAGTTCGACTGCCCTTTCATTTATATCGATCATATCAATCATTCTATCGGGTTCCGATTTTGCAATTGACAATCCGATCGGTCCGTATCCGCAGCCTACATCCAAAATATCTCCTGGAATTTCGGGAGCAGCGAAAGTTTCAATTAATAGCTGCGTTCCAAAATCAACCTCCCGTTTTGAAAAAACTCCGCGGTCGGTCATGAACGCAAATGGATGATTTCTCAACGTGCACTCAATTTTTCTCCTATTGCTTTCCACTTCCGGTTTTTCCGAAAAATAATGTTCGCTCATTTTCTGCACCCCTTTTTTAGGAGTATTTTCTACGGGCAGAAATTCATACATAAAAGAAAAGCCCGCCAATGAATCAGCGAGCTTTTCTATTTATTTAACAGCTTTTACTTAACTTCAACTTCTGCTCCAACTTCTTCAAGTTTTGCTTTAAGTTCTTCAGCTTCTTCTTTAGATACGCCTTCTTTTAATGGTTTTGGAGTGTTGTCAACTAATTCTTTTGCTTCTTTTAAGCCAAGGCCTGTGATTTCACGAACAACTTTGATAACTTTAATTTTTTGTGCACCTGCATTAGCAAGAATAACATCGAATTCAGTTTTTTCTGCAGCAGCTTCACCGCCGCCAGCGCCACCAACCACAGCAACAGGAGCAGCAGCAGTTACGCCAAATTCTTCTTCGATTGCTTTTACTAAGTCGTTAAGTTCAAGAACAGTCATTTCTTTTATCGCTTCAATAATTTGTTCTTTTGTCATTTGTTTTTCCTCCTTATGTTTTAAATTCTAATAGTTTAATACGAAAATTTGCTTTAAGCGCCTTGCTCTTCTTTTTGATCTGCAACTGCTTTTGTTGCAAGTGCAAAGTTGCGAATAGGAGCTTGCAGTACAGAAAGCAACATAGAAAGCAAGCCTTCGCGAGATGGAAGGTCAGCAATCGCTTTAATTTCATCAACTGTTGCAACATTGCCTTCGATGACGCCAGCTTTAATCTCAAGCGCTTCATGCTCTTTTGCAAAATCATTCAAAATTTTAGCAGGCGCCACGACATCTTCAGTGCTAAATGCGATAGCGTTTGGACCAGTCAGCACTTCTTCTAATCCAGAAATTTCTGCTTGTTCAACAGCACGGCGAGTTAACGTATTTTTGTAAACCTTGAACTCTATATTTGCTTCACGAAGTCTTTTGCGCAATTCCGTTACTTCCGCTACATTAAGACCGCGGTAATCTACGATAACAGTAGAGACGCTTTCACGGAATTTGGCTGCAATTTCTTCAACGATCTGTTTCTTCTTTTCAATTGCGCTGCTCATTTGTTTACACCTCCTGCAAATTGAAAATGAACACTTATACCGCCGGTGAAATGAAATACCTCCATGCCCGCAGACATGGAGGTATCGTACAAATAAGCAAACGTTCCGCTTAATCTATATCATACACCTCGGTAGGATATTAAGCCTTTCGGCACCTACTGTCTACGGTATAAATGAATTCTATTTAATTACACAACATTTTTATTTTACTAAAATATATCCTGCTTGTCAAACCGGTTTATTATTTCACGACAAAGCTGGAAGGATCTACTTTAATTCCAGGGCCCATTGTAGACGTTACAGAAACGTTTTTCATGTAAGTGCCTTTTGCCGCTGCCGGTTTTGCTTTTAATAGCGCATCGTAGATTGTTGTAAAGTTTTCAACTAATTTTTCACTGTCAAAAGAAGTTTTTCCGATTGGAACATGAACGTTCCCAGCTTTATCTACACGGTATTCAACTTTACCAGCTTTAATTTCTTTGACAGCTTTTTCAACTTCAAATGTTACCGTTCCTGTTTTAGGGTTCGGCATTAAACCTTTAGGACCTAAAATACGTCCAAGTTTACCGACTTCACCCATCATATCAGGGGTAGCCACAACAACATCGAAGTCAAACCAGCCTTGTTGAATTTTATTGATGTAGTCGCTGTCGCCGACATAATCCGCACCAGCAGCTTCCGCTTCTTTTGCTTTTTCCCCTTTAGCGAACACTAATACACGTTGTGTTTTACCTGTACCGTTCGGCAGCACAACAGCCCCGCGGATTTGCTGATCGTTTTTACGAGGATCAACGCCAAGGCGGAATGCAACTTCAACTGTCGCATCAAAGTTTGCGATATTCGTTTTCTTTACTAATTCAATTGCTTCTTTTACGTCATAAGCTTTTGAACGATCAACAAGCTTTGCAGCTTCTAAATATTTTTTACCTCTTTTTGCCATATCATTTTCCTCCTTATGTGGTTTTAGCGGAATAACCTCCCACGAATAAAGGTTGCGAACTTGAATAAACAAACTCGCAACCTACTACACCAATGCATATTGATTAGTCTTCGATCACAATGCCCATGCTTCGGGCTGTGCCTTCAACCATACGCATTGCTGCTTCAACGCTAGCTGCATTTAAGTCAGGCATTTTCGTTTCGGCAATTTCGCGAACTTTATCGCGTTTAATTGTTGCCACTTTATTACGATTCGGTTCACCAGAACCTGATTCAATTCCAGCTGCTTTTTTCAAAAGAACGGCAGCAGGCGGAGTTTTCGTAATAAATGTAAATGAACGGTCTTCAAATACCGTAATTTCAACAGGAATAATTAAGCCAGCTTGATCAGCCGTGCGAGCGTTGAACTCTTTACAGAATCCCATGATATTAACCCCAGCTTGACCGAGAGCAGGTCCTACTGGCGGCGCAGGATTAGCTTTACCTGCAGGAATCTGCAATTTCACGATTTTAATCACTTTTTTAGCCACGAGACACACCTCCTTAAGTCCGTGATGTGGTAATAGGGTAAAACCCTCCCACTCATGCAACATCCTTCTTTATATGAATGAGAGAAAGATTAATGCATCATTCAGTCTCTTTCAGAGACATATCGACTTAAGAAATATTACCATTTTTAATTAATGATTTCAAGTTTGTTTTTCTACATTTTACAATTTGGAAACTTGGGAAAAATCTAGTTCAACTGGTGTTTCACGCCCAAACATATTGACGAGAACTTTGACTTTTTTTCTATCTGTATCGATTTCTTCGATAACGCCTGTGAAATTAGCAAACGGGCCGTCATTTACTTTTACCGTTTCTTTTAATTCAAAATCAACTTCCACACGAGCCTCTTCTATTCCCATGCGTTTGAAAATTGCCTGTACTTCTTCCGGCAAAAGCGGAGTTGGTTTAGATCCAGACCCTGCAGAGCCGACGAATCCGGTAACTCCGGGAGTGTTGCGAACCACATACCATGAATCATCCGTCATGATGAGCTCTACTAAAACATACCCAGGGAAAACCTTTTTTTTCGTCACTTTTTTCTTTCCGCTTTTCATATCCATTTCTTCTTCTTCAGGGACGATCACACGAAAAATTTTGTCCTGCATGCCCATTGACTCTACGCGTTTTTCTAAATTCGCTTTTACTTTATTTTCATAGCCGGAATATGTATGCACAACATACCAGTTCTTTTCCATATCAGAGGACCTTGTCCTTCCCTCCCCATTTCATTTTTAGGCAATGAAAAAACCCGTTTACCGGGTTTACTGACGAACTTATGAATAATATCTATTATATCATGGATAAAAGGCTTTTATTCAAGAATAAGCCTTAATAACTCAGAAATTCCTAAGTCGACAATAGCAAAAAATATAGCAAAAAAGGCTACCGTTGTAATGACCGTAATCGTATAGCGAACCAATTCCTTTCTTTTCGGCCAGCTGACCTTTTTCATTTCTTTTACGACATCTCGAAAAAATCCAGTCAAGCGCTGCATTTGTTTACCTCCAGAAATCCAAGAATCGTGCAATTTACTTTGTTTCCCGATGAGTGGTATGAGCTTGGCACGTTTTACAAAACTTTTTGATTTCCAACCGTTCTTCGGTCGCCTTTTTCATCGTTGAATAATTTCGGCTGCCGCATTGAGAACAAGCTAGAACTATTTTTTTCCTCATATTACACCTACCGATACTTACTCTATTAAACAGTAACATAATGGCAATTTTTATGTCAATGAGTTATGAAGTAAATTCCCTCAGCTCTAAGTATCTTTCTAGCTTTCTTTTCACCCGCTGCAAGGCATTGTCAATAGATTTTACATGCCTGTTTAATTCTTCTGAAATTTCTAAATAGGAACGACCTTCCAAATAAAGGGACAACACTTTCCGTTCAAGATCAGATAATATTTCCCCCATTTTCAATTCTATATCATCAAACTTTTCTTGGTTAATGATGAGTTCTTCTGGATCCATTACTTTTGCTCCAGATATTACATCCATCAGTGTGCGATCTGACTCTTCATCATAAATGGGTTTATCCAATGAAACATACGAGTTTAGAGGAATATGTTTTTGACGGGTAGCAGTTTTAATGGCAGTAATCATTTGGCGGGTAATGCACAACTCGGCAAATGCCTTAAAGGAGGTAAGCTTGTCCTCTTTAAAGTCACGAATCGCTTTATATAATCCAATCATCCCCTCTTGAATTATATCCTCACGATCCGCCCCGATGAGAAAGTAGGATCTTGCCTTGGCCCGCACAAAGTTCCGGTATTTTGTGATCAAGAAATCCAATGCAGCGCTGTCGCCTTTGTGGACGAGCTCTACAATTTGTTCATCTTCAAGCTTCTGCAATTTTTTTATTTTTTCCCCCTTGTTGTCTTGAACACTCATGCAAATCACCCCGACCGCGCATACAATTATTAGAAATATTATACTGCAAGATTTCCATAAACGTCAACTTATGTCAAAATTACGATAAATCTCCTCTTCTCCATTTTTCGAACCTTTCGGCAACTTCATAAGAAAGGCGAATCTTCGAAGCGGGGCGCTCGCCCTGAATTTGCTGAATTTTTTTTCGAATGCTTTCTTCAATAGACACCACTTCGTTATATAGCTCGCGCGCCGATTTTCTCAAAGCTCCCTGGGAAAAAATCGTCCATTGTTCTATATAGTCGGATGTTGCTACATAAATTTTCGTCTTAATATTTTTTAATGTTTTGGCCAGCTTTTCAATCCGTTCATCAGCGGTTTCATTTTCTCTCGTGAAAATAATTTCCACGCGATTATCTAAATATTTTTTTTCAATTCCTTTCACTAAATGAGCATCAAAAACGACAATCACCTTCATCCCCGTGTATGCTTGATATTCGGCCATCTTGTTGATCAGGATCTTCCTTGCATCCTCCAAATTGTTTTCATCTTTTAATTTTTGCAGATCAGGCCAAGCACCAATAATGTTGTATCCATCGACTAATAAAATATCCATTGGTTACTCTCCTGATGGCCGCCGTTTACGAAAAACTTCATACATTAATAGACTGGCAGCAACGGAGGCGTTCAAAGAAGTAACATGACCAACCATCGGGATTTTCACAAGGAAGTCGCACTTTTCTTTTACTAAGCGGCTGATTCCTTTCCCTTCACTGCCGATTACTAATGCAACGGGCAGTTTCCCGTCAATTGTCCGATAATCGTCTTCCCCTTTTGCATCAGTGCCGTAAATCCATATACCTCTGTTTTTCAGCTCGTCAATCGTGCGTGCCAAGTTTGTCACGCGGACTACGGGAACATATTCAATTGCTCCCGTTGACGTTTTTGCCACTACATTGGTTAAACCGACCGCCCGGTTCTTTGGAATAATAATGCCGTGTACTCCAGCAGCATCAGCTGTTCTCATAATCGAGCCGAGATTTGCCGGATTTTCAATTTCATCTAGAATCAGAAAAAAGGGCGCTTCCCCGCGTTCGTCAGACAATTTGAACAAATCTTCAAAATCCGTATACTTATATGCAGCAACTTGCGCAATGACTCCTTGGTGGCTGCCCGAAACGATCTGATCGAGCTTTTTCTTTGGAACGAATTGAACTGCTACCCCTTTATTTTTCGCCAGCATTATAATTTGCTGCGCTTGTTTAGTATATGAATTTTCCGCAATAAACACTTTGTTAATATCCCTGTTCGATTTCAATGCTTCGATAACCGAATTCTTCCCGTATATATATTCATCCGCCACGTTCAACTCCCCCTTTCTCGTATGTTGCAGCGATTGCAGCATCTATGACGTTGTTTAGCCGATCTTGATCACCTGTTAAAAAAAGATAGCCGATTAAAGATTCGAAAGCCGTGCTGTATCGGTATGTTTGTACATCGGTATTTTTCGGCACCGTGTTTGATTTGGCATTTCGCCCTCTTTTCATTATTTCCAGCTCTTCTTCATTGAAAAAGCCGTTGTCAGTTAATGTTTTTAAAATCGCTGCCTGCGCTTTGGCTGAAACAAACGACTTCGCCAATTTATGAAGCTGGCCCGGTTTGACAGTTCCTTTTGATAACAGATGATGCCTGACAAATACTTCATATACAGCATCGCCCATATATGCTAAAACAAGACCGTTAAGCTGCCGTGCTTCTTTTATTTTTTCAAGCTCAATCATATTTATCCTCTTTTCCACCTTGTTCCTTGAGGCGTATCTTCCAATATAATGTTCATTTCCTTGAGCTGATCTCGAATTTTGTCGGCTAAAGCAAAATTTCTTTCTTTTCTAGCTTGATTTCGCTCGTTTATCAGCCTTTCAATGTCTTCGTCCAGCAGCTCTTGAACATCAAATGTCAAACCTAATACATCGCCAAATTCATTAAATAGCTGCAAAAATGCCTTAATTACTTTTTCGGAGGTGTTTTTTCTTTCCAAATAATAGTTTGCATTTTTCACTAAATCGAAAATGACAGATATAGCATTCGCCGTATTGAAATCGTCGTCCATTTCATGAATAAATTCCTTCTTTAGCCGGCTGATTTCTTCCAGCCATTTTTCATCATCATCAGTGAGATTCGCACTACTTTCCAGCCGATGCTTTAAATTGATATATGAGGTGCGGATTCTTTCCAATCCGTTTTTTGTACTATCCAAAAGTTCTTTCGAATAATTGATAGGATGTCGGTAGTGTACAGACAGCATAAAAAATCGAAATACTTGTGGGTCATACTGCTTTAAAACGTCTTGAACAAGAATAAAATTTCCGAGTGATTTAGACATCTTCTCATTGTTGATATTAATATAACCGTTATGCATCCAATATTTCGCAAAAGGTTTGCCGGTAAGCGCTTCGGATTGTGCGATCTCATTTTCATGATGCGGAAAAGTTAAATCTTGGCCGCCTGCATGAATATCAATTGTATCCCCTAAATATTTTCTTGCCATTGCGGAGCATTCAATATGCCAGCCAGGACGTCCTTTTCCCCAAGGGCTATCCCATGAAATTTCCCCTTCTTTTGCTGCTTTCCAAAGTGCAAAATCAAGCGGATCTCTCTTTTTTTCGCCAATTTGTATTCTGGCACCGGCATGAAGCTCATCTATTGATTGATGCGAAAGCTTTCCGTATTCCTTAAAATACCGTGTTTTATAATACACATCTCCGTCGACTTCATAGGCATAATTTTTGTCAATGAGAGCTTGGATGAATTCAATGATTGTCTCCATATTTTCCGTTACACGAGGATGAACATCCGCTCTTTTGCATCCCAGTGCATCAATATCAGAAAAATAGGCCTTAATAAATCGTTCTGCAATTTCCGGAACCGTTTCGCCCAAATCATTTGCAGCTTTAATCAATTTATCATCCACATCGGTAAAATTCGACACATATTTCACATCGTACCCTCTGTACTCCAAATATCGACGAACTGTATCATATACAATGGCTGGTCTAGCATTTCCGATGTGAATATAGTTGTAAACGGTAGGACCGCAAACATACATCTTTACCTTGTTGTCCTCTAAAGGAATAAATTCTTCCTTTTTCCTGGATAATGTATTATAAATTTTGATACTCATTGAACACCCTCCTTTTTTTCAGATTATCTAATTCTGCCTTTAATTTTCCTATTTCTTTTTCAAGCTCTTTTAATTTATCTGAAATAGGATCCGGCAAATCTCTATGATTTAAATCTTTTCTCACCTTTTTCCCGTTTTGCACAACAACTCTCCCCGGAATGCCTACAACAGTCGAATTATCCGGAACATCGCGCAAAACGACGGAACCTGCGCCAATTTTCGAGTTTTCTCCAATCGTAATAGATCCTAATACCTTCGCGCCAGCTGCAATGAGAACATTATTTTTGATGGTAGGATGCCGTTTCCCCTTTTCTTTACCTGTTCCGCCTAATGTAACTCCTTGATATACAGTAACATTATCGCCAATTTCACAAGTCTCGCCAATAACGACACCCATGCCATGATCGATGAAAAAACGACGACCGATTTTGGCACCAGGGTGGATTTCAATTCCCGTGAAAAAGCGGCTTATTTGCGAAATGACCCTGGCGATAAAGTATAATTTCCGTTTGTAAAACGCATGCGCCAACCGATGAGCCCATATGGCGTGAAGGCCTGAATAAGTTAAGATCACTTCTAAATAAGATCTCGCAGCAGGGTCTTGGTCAAAAACGACTTCCACATCTTCTTTTAATATTTTCCACATATTTTTCTCCCTCCCATAAAAAGTAATCATAATACCCTACTGAAAAAGAAATGCGCCTCTGTAGATACAGAGACGCAAATAAGCGCGGTTCCACTCTGTTTAGGGAAAAGTATAGCTTTTCTTTTCCCTCAACTTTAACTCTTATAACGGTGAGTCTCCGCTTTTGTCTACTCCCGCTGGTTTCGACAAAAGACTCGAAGGGGCATTTCAGAAAGCGCGTGCTTAAACCTCTTTCAGCCAAAGGAGGTTCTCTCTGAAAAGCCGTTTGCTTTCTTACTTCTCCTTCTCAACGTTTTTCCGTCATCTGTTCATACATACTATATTACAATTTTTTTAAAAAGTTAATCTAGTGCTTTTTCCAGCCTTGTGATAATCTTTTCTTTTCCTAAGAGCTCAAGGGCAAGCGGCAGCTCAGGACCGTGTGTCTGCCCGGTCGTCGCAACGCGAATCGGCATGAACAATTTTTTCCCCTTTTGACCTGTCGCTTTTTGAACTGACTTAATCGCTTTTTTGATTTCATCTGCTTTGAAATCTTGAATTGCTTTCACTTCTTCCAAAAATGCGCTTAACACGGAAGGAACTTGTTCTTCTTGAAGCACAAGTTTTCCTTCTTCATCGATCTCTATCTCTTCCTTAAAAAACATTTCGCTTAATTCGACAATTTCTGCACCGTAGCTCATTTGCTCTTGATACAGGGAAATGAGACGTTGCACCCAATCTCTTTCATCTTCTGACATATTTTCACTGATGCGCCCGGCTTTTACAAGGTGGGGCAGCGAAAGGTCGACTACTTTTTCGAGATCAAGCTTTTTCATGTACTGATTGTTCATCCATTTTAATTTCAGTGTATCGAAAACAGCAGGTGATTTTGATAATCGGTTTGGATCAAAAATTTTAATAAACTCTTCTTTGCTGAAAATCTCTTCTTCCCCAACAGGAGACCATCCTAACAAACCGATAAAATTAAAGAGCGCTTCAGGCAGATACCCTAATTCAGCATATTGTTCAATAAATTGAATGATGCTCTCATCACGCTTGCTTAATTTTTTTCTGTTTTCATTGACGATTAACGTCATATGACCAAAAACAGGCGGCTCCCATCCAAAAGCTTCATAAATCATCATTTGCTTCGGTGTATTGGAGATATGGTCTTCTCCGCGCAACACATGACTGATTTCCATTAAATGATCGTCGACGGCGACGGCAAAATTATAAGTCGGTGTTCCGTCTTTTTTCACGATGACAAAATCCCCAAAATCATCGGACTCAAAAGAAATATCTCCTTTTACGATATCGTTCCATTTATATATTTTTCCTTTTGGAACCCGGAAACGAATGCTTGGTTTCCGTCCTTCTTTTTCGAGTGCCTCTTGCTGTTCTTTAGAAAGGTGCGCGCATTTCCCTGAATATCTTGGCATTTCACCGCGATCGATTTGCGCTTGACGCTCGTTTTCAAGCTCCTCTTCCGTACAATAACATTTATACGCCAAGTCTCTTTCCAAGAGCTCTTCATAATATTTTTTATAAATGCTTGTCCGCTCCGATTGTCGATAAGGACCGTAATCTCCGCCCTTGTCTATGCTTTCGTCCCAATCAATTCCAAGCCATTTTAAATAAAAAAGCTGGCTTTGTTCTCCTCCTTCGATATTCCGCTTTTGATCGGTATCTTCAATTCGGATAATAAATTTCCCATTTTGGCTTCTAGCGAACAAATAATTAAATAATGCAGTGCGTGCGTTTCCAATATGTAAATGCCCCGTCGGACTCGGTGCATAGCGAACCCGTATTCCGTTGTCAGCCATATTTTGTCCCTCCAATAATCAAACCGTAATTCTTTAAAATATTGTACCACCAAACCATTGATGTTCAAAGATTACTTTTTCTTTTGCAATAAAACGATTGACTGTGCAGCGATTCCTTCCCCGCGTCCTGTAAACCCAAGCTCCTCCGTCGTCGTTGCTTTAACATTCACTTGGTCAAGTTCAGCCTCCAAGAGCTCCGCAATTCTAGTACGCATTTGATGGATGTAAGGCGCCATTTTTGGTTTTTGAGCAATAATTGTACAATCCGCATTGCCTAATATATAGCCTTTCTCCTTTACCAAGTTCCATACCTCTTGAAGCAATTTCGCCGAGTCAATATCTTTATATGCAGGATCCGTATCAGGAAAATGCTTGCCGATATCTCCTCCTCCAATCGCTCCCAAGCAGGCATCTGTCAATGCATGAAGAAGAACATCAGCATCAGAATGTCCAAGCAATCCTTTTTCATAAGGAATGTTGACTCCACCGATCACAAGCGGTTTTCCTTCCACAAGCTGATGAACATCAAAACCTTGTCCAATCCGAATCATTCCCTTTCCCCTCTTTCACTCTCTAAAATCGCACGGGCAAAAATCAAATCTTCAGGGGTTGTAAGCTTTATATTTGAATAATCCCCATGTACAATACAAACTTTTTCGCCAATTCTTTCTACAAGACTTGCATCGTCTGTTCCTACAAATTGATCCCTATTGGCCGCTTCATGAGCTTTTAATACGATGGAAAGACGAAAAGCTTGTGGCGTTTGAACTGCCCACAAGCTAGAACGTTCAACAGTATCAATGACTTCCATATTGCGAACCCTTTTCACAGTATCCTTTACAGGAACGGCTACGACCGCTGCGCCCTCTAAATGAGCCTTTTCAACAAGCTGATGAATGGTTTCCCTGCGAATGAAAGGCCTTGCACCGTCGTGAATTAATATTATACCATCTTCTTCAACAGCTTTTAACCCGTTGTAAACACTATATTGGCGTTCCTGTCCTCCGGGAACTAGTTTTTGCACTTTTTTTATTTTATATTTTTTCAGTAAAGAAAGAAATTCTTCACGCTCTTTCTCGTTTATGACTAGAACAATTTCGGTGCATTGAGGATCTTTTTCAAACACCATTAAAGTATGAACAATCACAGGTAAAGAATTAAGTTTGATAAACTGTTTATTTTTTCCTGCCCTCATTCTTTTCCCTTGCCCTGCAGCTGGTATGACAACCCGATATTCCATCTTCTTTCTCCCTTATTACAATGCTTTTTCCAGCAGCTTTGGCTTTGCAAAAATCATTCGTCCGGCAGATGTTTGAAGAACGCTTGTAACGAGAATATCAATATTTTTCCCGATATAGTCCCTTCCGTCCTCGACAACAATCATCGTGCCATCATCAAGATAAGCAACACCTTGGTTATGCTCTTTTCCATCCTTAATTACTTGGACATTTAACTCTTCCCCTGGTAGTACAATCGGTTTTACCGCATTGGCTAAATCGTTGATGTTCAAAACAGAGACGTTTTGGAGCTCACATACTTTATTTAAATTGAAATCGTTTGTGACCACAACGCCTTGAATGATTTTTGCCAGTTTTACAAGCTTGCTGTCGACTTCTTGTATATCTTCGAAGTCGCCTTCCCATATTTCCACTTTAATGTCCAGCTCTTTTTGGATTTTATTTAAAATATCCAGACCTCTTCTTCCTCGATTTCTTTTTAGCACATCTGAAGAATCCGCTATATGCTGAAGTTCCTCCAACACAAATTGAGGAATAATAATGGTCCCTTCTAAAAAACCTGTTTGACAAATATCTGCAATCCTGCCATCTATAATAACACTTGTATCTAATATTTTTAAGCTTTTCTTTTCAACATTTTCCTCTTCTTCTTGAGAGGCTTTCTTCTTGCTGATTCTTGCTGTAATCGAAAACAAGTTCAACAGTTCGTCGCGCTTTTTATATCCGATTTGAAAACCTAAATATCCTAAAATTATGGTTAAAAAGATCGGAACAATGTTATTGATAATTGGGTATGGAAGTTCAGATAATGAAATTCCAATCAAATAAGCAATAATCAGACCAAAAATTAATCCTAAACTGCCAAATAATACATCCGTAACCGGAGCTTTCACTAATTTCTCTTCTATAAATTTTATCCAATTCACCACATAATCCACTAGCCAGAAGGAGGTTATATAAAATAAAATTGCACCTAATATCGCCAATGTATATGGTGTCATCAGAAATGGAACATCATCAAGATTTAAGAGAAATAATAATTCCGGTATAAACAAAACACCTAACGTTCCGCCAACAAAAAAGAAAAATATTTGAACAATTCGTTTTAACATACCTCCACCTCCTTTATTTCATTATATACACTTTCAAACCTTTCAAACATCTAAAAACAAGGATTGTAAAAATATTGATAAATTACTGTAAAGGATGTGTTAGAGCTCCCTTGCAATGTTATACTGATCTTGGAGGCGCCTTAATCCTTCCTTAATTTTCCTCGCCCTAACTTCACCTATTCCTTCCACTTCATCAAGCTTTTCTACGGTAGCATTTGCAATTTGTTTCAAATTTTCAAAGGTTGTCACTAAATTTTCAATAATAACGGAAGGAAGCTTTGGTATTTTATGCAAAAACCGGTAACCTCGAGGAACAACAGGTTCATTCATATTGGTAAAATGGGGATATCCGAGCAGCTTCAATAAAACCGCATCATCTAATAATGCTGAGCTGGACAATTCTTGCAGCTGCTTTAATACAGGAATAGGATCATTCAGCCGCTCCATGCTGTAATCTTTGATAAGCAGAGCCGCTTCTTTTTCAATATCTGCTAAAAGCTCGGTCATCTGAAGCTGAATCAGCTGCCCTTCTGTACCGAGTTCGTAAATATAATTAATAATTTCACTCTTAATTCGCAGCACCATTTCTATTCTATGTAAAACTTGGATCACTTCATCGATCGTGACTAAATCTTCAAACTCTAAAGATCCTAAATTATTAATGGATTGGTCAGTGGCAGATTTATACTTTTCCAACGTCCGCAAAGCTTGATTGGCCTTCGTCAAAATGACGCCGATATCCCTCAAAGCATAGCGGAAATTGCCAAAATATAATGTGACGACATTTCTTCTTTCAGAAATAGCAATTACGAGATTTCCTGTTTGCTTTGCTACTCGTTCAGCTGTTCTATGCCTCATGCCTGTTTCTCTTACCTCTATGCTCGTATCCGGAACGAGCTGTGCGTTTGCGTATAAAATTTTTTGCCCTGAGTCGCTTAAAATAATGGCTCCATCCATTTTAGCTAGTTCATATAAATAGGCGGGGGAAAAAGGGCAATTGATATAAAATCCCCCGTCTACAATTTGTTTGATTTTTTCGTTATATCCTACAACAATTAGCCCCCCGGTCTTTGCGCGCAGCACGTTTTCAATTCCTTCCCGGATTGGTGTGCCTGGGGCTACAAATTGCAAGATTTCCTTAAGCGATTTTTCTTGTTTCATAGCTTATCCCCCTATTGCAAGTTCGAGCGCTTCTGAAATGTTTTGCACACCGACAATTTCTATATCTTCCGGCCATTTCCAACCGCCCAGATTGGCTTTCGGTAAAAAAATCCGCTTAAATCCCAGTTTGGCAGCTTCTTGTACACGCTGTTCAATTCGTGAAACCCTTCTAATTTCTCCTGTTAAACCAACCTCACCTACAAAAACATCATAAATGTTCGTCGGAACATCTTTAAAGCTTGAAGCTATACTGATGCAAATTGCCAAGTCAATTGAAGGCTCGTCTAATTTCACCCCGCCGGCAACTTTTAAGTAGGCATCTTGGTTTTGGAGCAATAAACCAACACGTTTTTCCAATACCGCCATCAACAAAGAAACACGATTATGATCAATCCCATTTGCCATCCTTCTGGGGTTTCCAAAGCTTGTCGGGGTGATTAAAGCTTGTATTTCGACTAGAACAGGTCTTGTCCCTTCCATGGAAGCGACTACTGTTGAACCAGATGCCCCTTTTGCACGCTCTTCTAAAAACACTTCTGACGGGTTGAGCACTTCTTTAAGACCTGCTTCCTTCATTTCAAAAATTCCTATTTCGTTAGTGGATCCGAACCTGTTTTTAACTGCCCGTAAAATTCGGTACGTATGGTGTCGATCACCTTCAAAATACAATACAGTATCAACCATATGTTCTAAAATGCGCGGCCCTGCAATTGTGCCGTCTTTTGTTACATGACCGACAATAAAAATCGGAATTCCTTTTGTCTTTGCCAATCTCATTAATTCAGCCGTACATTCTCGAACCTGAGATACGCTTCCAGGAGCAGAAGCAATTTCACTGTTATAAATCGTTTGAATGGAATCAATGATGACAAAAGCCGGTTCAGTTTCCATTATGGATTGAATGATGATTTCTAAGTCCGTTTCAGAAAGCACGAAAAGTCTTTCGCCTTTTACCCCGAGTCGGTCGGAGCGAAGTTTTGTCTGTTTTAAAGATTCTTCTCCCGAAATGTATAAAACATCGTTCCCTCTCTCTGCCAGCTGTGAGGAGACTTGCAATAAGAGAGTGGATTTTCCAATTCCAGGATCCCCTCCAATTAAAACGAGAGATCCTTTTACAATTCCGCCTCCCAATACGCGGTTAAACTCATGAAGTCCTGTAAGCATTCTAGGTTCTTGCGCAGCTTGGATTTGATGAATTGGAGAAGGTTTGCTGACAGTGGATGATTCGGAATGACTAAAAGCAATGCGGTGTTTTCCCTTTGGCTTGATAACTTCTTCAACCATTGAATTCCATTCGCCGCACCCTGGACATTTTCCCATCCATTTCTGCGATTCATATCCGCACGATTGACAAATAAATTTTGATTTGATCTTTGACATTCGGTTATTCCCCACTTTGTTCAATCGATAAACGACAATATAATGAAAGAGAGGGGCATACGTGAAGCAGTATGCCCATTGGATTATTGAACCTTTTCTGCAGTTTTTACGACAAATTCATTATTTTGCACGTCCAATACAACTTTTTGACCTTGCGAGATCGTGCCTTTCAATAATTCCTCTGATAAGCGATCTTCGACATATTTTTGAATCGCTCTCCGCAACGGACGCGCTCCATATTCTAAGTCAAAGCCCTCTTCAGCCAGCTTTTCTTTTGCACGATCCGTTAATTCGAGTTCTATATCCTGTTCTTTTAATCGTTTTGTCAGCTGATCCGCCATCAGCGAAACAATTTCTTTCAAATGTTTTTTCTCTAAAGAGTGGAACACAATAATTTCGTCAATCCGGTTCAAAAATTCAGGACGAAATGCTTTTTTCAGTTCATCCATCACTTTGTTTTTCATATCTTTATAATTTTCATTTTCGTCTTGAACATTAAAGCCGACATATTTATTCCGTTTTAATTCGCTTGCCCCTACATTTGAAGTCATAATTAAAATCGTATTTCGAAAATCAACGGTACGCCCTTTTGAGTCTGTGAGTCTTCCGTCTTCAAGCACCTGCAGCAAAATGTTAAACACATCTGGATGAGCTTTTTCAATTTCATCCAATAATACGACTGAGTATGGCTTGCGGCGCACTTTTTCCGTCAATTGTCCTCCCTCTTCATAGCCTACATATCCAGGAGGCGAACCAACGAGCCTTGACGTAGAATGCTTCTCCATATATTCTGACATATCGATTCGAATCATAGCATCTTCGTCACCAAACATTGCTTCAGCTAATGCACGGGCTAATTCCGTTTTCCCTACACCTGTCGGTCCTAAGAAGATAAATGAACCGATCGGACGCTTCGGATCTTTTAAGCCTGCACGTGCCCGTCTGACAGCTTTTGCGACTGCAGTGACAGCTTCTTCTTGACCAATAACGCGCGAGTGTAAAATTTCTTCGAGATTCAAAAGCCGCTCTGATTCTGTTTGGGCAAGTTTAACAACCGGAATTCCCGTCCAGCTTGAAACAACCATTGCAATATCCTCTACGGTCACTTCAGAATTTTCTTGACCTTGTTTTTCCTTCCATGATTTTTTCGTTTCCTCTAATTCCTCTCTGAGCCGCTGCTCTGTATCTCTTAATGAAGCTGCTTTTTCAAATTCTTGGCTTTGGACTGCAGCTTCTTTTTCTTTTCGCACTTCTTCTAATTTTTGCTCCAATTCCTTTAAATTCGGAGGTGTTGCAAATGAACGAAGACGGACTTTGGAGCCTGCTTCATCAATCAAGTCAATCGCTTTATCAGGCAGGAACCGATCGGAAATATACCGATCTGAAAGTTTAACAGCAGCTTCAATCGCCTCATCGGAAATGGATACCCGGTGGTGTGCTTCATATCGGTCTCTTAAGCCTCTTAAAATTTGAATGCTCTCTTCAATGGACGGTTCGTCGACTTGGATTGGCTGGAAGCGCCGTTCAAGTGCAGCATCCTTTTCAATATATTTACGGTATTCATCCAAAGTTGTTGCCCCAATACATTGCAATTCTCCCCGAGCCAAAGCAGGTTTTAAAATGTTGGAAGCATCAATTGCACCTTCCGCCCCGCCTGCGCCGATCAGTGTATGAAGCTCGTCAATAAATAAAATGATGTTTCCTGCTTGGCGAATTTCATCCATTACCTTTTTAAGGCGGTCCTCAAATTCCCCTCTATATTTTGTGCCAGCTACAACTGTTCCCATATCAAGGGTCATAACGCGCTTATCTCTCAAAATTTCAGGAACCTCATTATTCACAATTTGCTGAGCAAGTCCCTCTGCTATGGCAGTTTTCCCAACACCAGGTTCACCTATTAAAACAGGATTATTTTTTGTTCTTCGGCTCAAAACCTCGATGACACGCTGAATTTCTTTGCTTCGGCCGATGACTGGATCAAGTCCGCCCTCCCGTGCAACAGCCGTTAAGTCCCGCGCAAGACTATCAAGCGTCGGAGTATTTGCGTTTGTCATCGAACTTCCTTGATGGCTTGAGGATACTTCATTGCTGCCTAACAACTGTAAAACTTGCTGACGCGCTTTGTTCAAGCTTACTCCGAGATTGTTTAAAACACGCGCAGCAACTCCCTCGCCTTCTCGAATTAATCCCAATAGAATATGTTCTGTTCCGACATAAGAATGTCCTAATTTTCTTGCTTCATCCATTGACAGTTCAATGACTTTCTTTGCTCTCGGTGTGTAATGGATCGTTTGCGAAATTTCTTGTCCCCGTCCTATCAGGCTTTCCACTTCATTTTGGATTTTTTCTGGACTTAATCCTAGAGCGTGAAGCGCTTTAGCGGCAATTCCTTCTCCTTCGCGCACGAGCCCAAGCAATATGTGCTCTGTGCCGATATTGTTATGTCCGAGGCGTACAGCTTCTTCCTGCGCTAAAGCAAGCACTTTTTGCGCCCGTTCCGTAAATCTCCCAAACATCATTGTTCATCATCCTCCCTTTGCTTCCTTTCTAATTGAAGCCTTTCACGAATTAATGTTGCCCTGCGAATATCCCGTTCATTCGGCCGTAGAACTCCTCCTGAATATTGTTGCAGAAATCCGGGCTGAATTAAAATCATAAGCTCATTTAAAACACTGCGTGAAACATTTTGAATAATTCCCAGGTCAATTCCTAAGCGCACATCTGATAAACATTGAATTGCTTCTTTCGATGGAATAATTCTGCTGTATTTGAGAGTGCCGTAAGAACGATATACACGGTCTTCTAGATGATGCGGATTCGTTTTATATAAAGCATCTCTTGCAGCCCGTTCTTGAGCAATTAATTGCCCGACAACACCTATTAAATCATCGACAATATCATCTTCTGATTTGCCTAGCGTAATTTGGTTCGAAATTTGGAATATATTACCTATCGCTTCACTTCCTTCTCCGTACCGACCTCTCACAACCAATCCTAATTGATTGATAGCAGGTATAATTTGGTTAATCTGCTGTGTTAAGACAAGTCCTGGAAGGTGCATCATCACGGAAGCCCGCAAGCCGGTACCGACATTTGTTGGACAGCTAGTTAAGTAGCCCCTATGTTCATCAAATGCATAATCAACTTTTTCCTCAATCCAGTCGTCAAGATTCATTGCCATTTTCAACGCTTCTTTTAGCTGAAGGCCCGGGAACAAACATTGAATTCTAATATGATCCTCCTCGTTTATCATGATGCTCACTTCTTCGTTTTCAGATAAAAGGCACCCTCCAAGTGCTGATTCTTCCATTAAATAAGGACTAATCAAATGCTTCTCTACAAGTACGCGTTTTTGAATAGGCTGAAGTTCATTCATTTTCAGCAGCACGAATGTCCCTAAACCGTCAAACACTCTTTGTGAAAATGATTCTTCAAATGTATTTAAAACAGCCAAGGCTTCTTCATTCGACATAATGGTAGGGAAGCTGATATTTTCTATATTTCGCGCCAATCTGACTCGGCTGCTCAGCACAATATCGGAATCAGGTCCTTCTTGATTCATCCAAGGGCTCATGGCTGAACGAATAAATTTTTGAAAGGACATGTCATACTCCCCTTTCGTTCCGTCCATTTATCTTCGCTTCAATGGACCGAATTTCATCCCGAACTTGAGCTGCTCTTTCGAATTCCTCTTTCGCAATTAATTCTTGCAGTTCCTGTTTAAGCATTTTCAGGCGCTTTTTCAAATGAATACTTCCACCGGTCCGTTTCGGTACTTTACCGCCGTGAGTTGTATTCCCGCCATGAACACGTTTTAAAATCGGGGTAATTTGGTGATAAAACGTTTTGTAACAATGGGAGCACCCGAATTTACCAATTTTCGTAAATTGATCAAACGTCATATTACATTTCTCACATTGAATGACCTGATTTTTCTTGAAAACATTTTGCCCTTGGCTGCTAATGGCGCTGTCCATATTTAATAATCCGGACAATAAGTTGTTTATAGAAAAGCCTGGATTCATATTGAATATGAATACATCACTTTTTTCCTGTGCACATTTTTCACATATATGCACTTCAGTCTTTTCGCCGTTGATAATTTTTGTAAAGTGGAAAGTAGCGGGCCTTTCATGACATTCTTGACAAATCATCGTCCATCACATCCTCACTTGTATTTTAACGAGGTGAGCATCGCCTTCATCATCCTTGCCCTCAATTCGTCTCGATCAGGCAAATCAATATATAAAACAGACCGATCAATTACGCTCAACATAATTTTCGCTTCTCTTTCTGAAATAACCTCTTCATCAGCCAATCTCAAAACAATATCCTCCGCCGACGATTGTGACAGCCTTTTACCAATGGCATTTAAAATTTGATTGATCAGCTGGATACGGTCATTGATTCGAATTTTCATAATTCGGATATAACCGCCTCCACCCCTTTTACTTTCGACAATGTAACCCCGTTCAATTGTAAAACGAGTGTTGATCACGTAATTGATTTGCGATGGAACACATTGAAATTTATCCGCAATTTCACTTCTTTTAATTTCAACAATTTCTTTTCCGCTTGAATCTAATACATGCTTTAAATATTGCTCGATAATATCAGATATATTCCGCACCTCGAAAAACACCTCCTTCAACTTTTTGATTGGAATTGCAAAACACTCAAGAAATGTGCAATATCCTTGAGGGATAGGAGGCAAGATGTTTACGTAATGCT
Source organism: Aeribacillus sp. FSL W8-0870 (assembly GCF_037963755.1). NCBI lineage: Bacteria > Bacillati > Bacillota > Bacilli > Caryophanales > Bacillaceae > Aeribacillus > Aeribacillus sp. FSL W8-0870. The sequence goes on along the minus strand of NZ_CP150165.1, from coordinate 121,471 downwards.
TATTTCCTAAACGATAACAACTAGTCACTTGACTTTGACTATATTTGACCTTAATTATAATATAAATTTTTTTTTGTGTCATTTCAACAAAAAAGCTCACTAATAATATTGCCATTTACAATATGGAAAAAACCCGCTCTTTAAAAAACTTTTTTAACTTCTTGAAATTTCAATAATTCGTTTATGATTTCAGGCATTTCATCTTTTGGAAGGCCAATTTCAAGTAAATATGAACGCTTCGCATGTTTAGTTTCTTTTGGCTTTGACAATGTAAAATGAATTTTATAAACAGAAATATTTAATTGTTCAAGTTTCCGAGTAAATTCCACCAAATCATCTTCTGGAAGATTAACTTGTATCCATTTTTTGCTTGACTTCTCAGCAAAAAAAGCCTCCACCTTATTGAGAAAGATCAAACTTAACAATACAATCAAGGTAGAAAAAATCGCCAACGGATACATTCCTGCCCCAACAACAAGGCCAAGTCCTGCAACAACCCAAATCGAGGCTGCCGTCGTTAATCCTCTTACCGTAACCCCTCTCACTAATATCGTTCCAGCACCTAAAAAACCAATGCCGCTAATGACATAAGAAGGAATTCTTGCTGGGTCAAAACGAATATTTTCATAACGATCCATATATTCTTCAAAGCCATAAAGAGACAGCAGCATCATCATGCAGGAGCCGACACCAACTAACAAATGCGTGCGAAAGCCTGCTGGATGCCGTTTAAATTCTCGTTCAAGGCCAATAAATCCACTTAAAATGACTGCTAAAACAATGCGAATCAACATAATTTGCCATTCCTCAGGCATTATCATTCCTCCTTACCATCCAAATGACTTTTTCTGTTTTGGCCATATATGAATTTTGAAATGATACAGTATTATACTTTCCCATTATATGCGATGAACAGTGCTCAATATTCAATCGTTCTTGAGTATGAGCCTAAGAGCGATATGAAACAAAAAAGCACATTTAGAGCTGGCTTTTAAATCAAACGAAGCTTTCACTGCTCATATGCTTCAAGAATGGAACAGTTTATGTTTCTAAAGTAGCGATCAATTAATTATACTCCGATTGAAGGTTTTAAAGAAAGCGAGCTTGATTGCAATAGCTGTGGAGGATCTTCAGAAGAAGCGAGCTCTTAGTTGTTCGTAAATTTGTCGTTTTTGTTCGTTCTGTTTTAAGCTGTTTCTTCTGTTTGTTGTATATTTCCATTTACAAGAGGATAAAAGAGGCTTGAGCTTCTCAAACCGCATTGCAGCGAATAATTGTTTCGTCCATACTTTTTTACAAGGATAAGCAAATCTCGCCTCCATCGCTTTTCTCAGATTAATTAAAACGGTTTGCATCATTCAAATCAATTAAAGATGTTTTTGTAATAGCAAAAATATCCATTTCGGCTTTCGACAATTTTCTCGAAAAATTGGCTTTTAGACTGTCACTTCTTAATTTTTCATTTTATGATCATAACGGAAAGTATTGCAACGGAAAAACATCACAAAAAGCTAAAAAAGAAGCCGATTCCTCCACCGCCTTCGCTATACACTAGAGGCGGCGGTCATTTCGGCAAAAAAATAAGATGAAAGGTATTTATTCTATGTCACGATTAATAATTTTAGGCGGATCCAGGCTTTTAATAACGGGCTCTCTAGACTTTATATCTGCATACGTATTGATAATTTCCGGATCATAAATAATTTGCAGCCTAGAAAGCTTGCCTATTTGGTTTTGTGCACCTTCAAAATAATCGTTATTCGTAATCCTTTGTGCTCCCTCAAAATATCGATTACTAGCACGCCCTCTTATCGCATTTAAAACAATGCGCCTCGCTGATATTCCTCCCTCTATACGAATATTTGAACCAACTCCAAACATTTCTAATGCTTGTTCTGAATAGAAAAACCCTTTAATATTACTAGGTTCATCCTGGTTAACGCTATTATTTCTAATGTTTATATTTCCATTTGCAAAAATAATTAACGAACCGTTTTGGCCTAATCCATTGATGCGCGAATATTCAATCGTCACATCCCCCATTACATACATAATAGAATTAAATTCCGCATCAGCCCCTCTAATCGTCAGATCACCGTTCACAAATATGGGGCCGTCCACCCGAATTTTGTCATAATTATTTGGGTTGTACGAATCAGACCCGTTGCCAATTGTTAAATCTTTCTCTATATAGGCCCCCTCCTTAAAGGTGGTCTGTCTGAATTGATTATTTGAATTGCGAATTGTTAATGAACCTGCAGTGGCAAAGCTTTTAAAAAGATTATTCCCAGTAAATGTGTAATTTCCATCGTATTTCTCATTACACCATATAAAAAAACATTCATCATGACTCGCATAAACTTTGTCATTAGGGCGATTTTGGTTTGAGATTATTCTATTATTAGCTTTTATGATCGTTACACCGGGAGAATTATGTTTATAATAAAAAACCGATTTTTGTGCAGGAATTTGAATGTCATCACGGATCGGCTGCCTTTTTACAATAACCGGGGCTTGCCGATTGTAAAAAGCATCATCAATACGATCTGTTAGCTTTGTATAAGAACTTCCAAAATTAGAAGTTGTAATATGTTGTTCATATGGAGGGGTATGATTAAAGGTAAAAATATTTCCACCAAGTAGTAAGTTTGCGTTTGCTTTTCCTTGTGTTGGTAAAATGCTCGGGTAAACGGACGCAATCCATTTCTCACCACTTAAATATGCATATCCGCGGTTTGTTATGATTAAATTCCCGTCTACCTTCATATCCCCTGTGATCGAAACTCCGCCGTGCAAAAACATATTTCCTTCACCAGGTATACAGGCATTTGGAGTTTTACATAATTTGTTGGCACCGAGCGCATAATGTAATGTCTCCAAAACAGATTGTGCACCAATTTCAACTTCTGAAATAACCGTTTTTTCCTTGCCATCAACAAATCCTCTGCTTAAAAAGGTTATCTTCTTCTTTAGCGGGTTTTCTTCACCATTTTCTATTACATTTTCTATATTTCGTATATATACTCGATATTCACCAGTTGCGCCAGTATTGTGAACACTATTTATCACGTCTTTATAGCGATTTAAAATCGTATTTAATTTCGTTATAAACTCGCTGCGGGTGATTCCTTCTTCTCCTAGTTCATTTTTCAAATCGCTTTGAATCTGATTCGTAATATGTTCAATTCCTTTATTGGCTAATTCACGAGCTTGAACATAATCCTCGCTTGTTTGATTTCTTTTCACTCCAGATAAAGCAACTGTCAAAACGGAAACAGACAAGACTGTAAATAGTAAAAAGATCAACATGGTTAAGATCAAGGAGTATCCTTTCTCATTCATTAAGATTTTCATTATTTTGCACTCCTCGTATACTAAGTTTCAGAAAGTTTTTTTATCGAATTTCCAGTCCGATACGCTCCTTGACAATCGCATATCTTGGGTGGTTGCCTTTGTGGGAGGGGCGCGCCCCTCCCACAAAGGGTTCAGCGTACCGGGGTTGGACTTTTCGCAATGTTCCTGGATAATGGTCTTAGGATCATCGGGGATACTCTTCTCACTCCTGTAGCTTTGACTACTTGTAAAGTCTGTCTCCTCGGCCCCTGTTTGGACGTCTAACCCGCAGGCTGTTCCCGTTGGTTTTCCCCATGCTGGAAGGAGCAGCTTCCAGGGCAGCCCATGGTCCAACGTGAGTTCTCATATGCGAGGGTGACTGGTCAACAGGCGCGATCCGGGGGCATCCCGAAGAGTCCTACCCCTCGATCCTACAACAATAGGAGGTGATCTCATGAAACTCTACGTCGGGATCGACGTGAGCTCACGCGACTTAGCCACCTGCATTATGGATCATGAAGGAAATACGTGCGCACGCTTCAAAGTGGATAATCATCTTCTGGGCGCCACCTTCCTTCGGGATCAAATCCTCCTGTGGGCTAACAAGCGAAAGCCAACCGAAATTCTGATCGGGATGGAAGCCACCTCGGTCTACAGTTGGCATCCAGCTATGTTTTTCCACCAGCAGGAGGCCTTGCAGGCTTGGAACGTCAAGGTGTTTACGATCAATCCAAAGCTCATTCGCAAGTTTAAAGAAGCCTATGTCGACTTGGAGAAAACGGATGACATCGATGCTTGGATCATTGCGGATCGGCTTCGCTTCGGCCGTCTGAAGATGACGGCTGTCCTCAAGGAGCAGTTTCTCGCGCTTCAGCGACTGACACGCATGCGATATCATCTCGTCCACCAGTTAACCCGTGAGAAACAGTATTTTCTCCAGCACTTGTTTTACAAATGCAGTTCCTTTACCCAAGAGGTGGACAGTTCGATCTTCGGACATGCCATTCTCGAACTGCTGCTTGAGTCGTGGAGCCTCGATGACATCTGCCAAATGGATGTCAAGCAGTTGGCCGACTTCCTGCGCCAAAAAGGGCGCAATCGCTTTGCCGATCCGGAATGCATCGCCAAGTCGATTCAAAAGGCGGCCCGTTCGTCGTATCGGTTGTCCAAGTGTGTCGAGGATTCCATCGACTTGCTGTTAGGGCTGTCGATTCAATCAATCCGCAGCCTGCAATCGCAGCTCAAAGAGCTCGATAAAGCCATTACCCGCCATCTTGAAGGCATTCCGAACACACTGCAAACCATCCCAGGCATCGGACCGGTTTATACCGCAGGCATCCTGGCCGAAATCGGGCAAATCGAGCGGTTTCACAACCAGGCCGCCTTGGCAAAATATGCCGGCTTGACATGGTCCAAGCACCAATCGGGCCGTTTTCAAGCCGAGGACACCTCCCTCATTCGTTCCGGCAATCGCTATCTCCGTTACTACCTAGTGGAGGCTGCCAACTCGGTGCAACGGCATGATGCGACGTTTCGTGCGTACTACCGGAAGAAGTATGAGGAAGTGCCCAAACACCAACATAAACGAGCCCTCGTCCTCACCGCTAGAAAACTCGTGCGTGTGATCGATGCGCTGCTACGCAACGGTCAAATCTACACGCCAAGAAAGGGGGAAGATCGATAAGAGGATCGATCTGGTATACCAATATCAACCTTTAGACCCAGTTTATTACATGTACCAATACTGGGTTTCTTCAGTATTGCCTTTTTTCGGATCATCGGACAAGGGAATTTCCAATTTCTATGATTTTTCACCTTGACATATTACCGCAGGACTTTTCGATCATTAATAATGCTCACAATACTTTTCAGTTTCATTGTTTGCTGCGTTTTAGCAGATTGTAAAACTAACAAAATTTCAAACACATCTTCTCGTTCAGTTTCTATCAATTTTGATTCGCGAGAAAGCACGATATTTCCGTTTGTTAACGACAATTCTTTGTTATTAATCACTACACGTGAATGTTCATGATCAAAACCAATTTTGCTGCCGTCATTTTTGATCAAAAAGTAATTCCCGCTTGGATCCGGCAATTTCTGCTCCTTAATCTCACTAACCTTTAACACAAACAGCTCATCAATTAAATGGGCGAGTATATAATCTGCTTCATCGCGCAATGCTGCTTCTTCCATCGCACGGTCATATGTTTTTAATCCGCTAAAAAGAACAGAGTAAGCGATCAGTCCGATAACAGAACCCAATAAAACCACTGAAAGAACTTCTACTAACGTAATTCCTTTACTAGAGGATATGATTTTTTTACTCATAGCTCACATACCCTTCAACCTTTGAAGTAATGGGTGTTTTTGAATTTTGTAAATTCACTTCAACAAGTACATTCATTAATCGAATCGCTTTTTCATTAGCAGTTTGACTGACCGTTACTTGAACTGCATACGTTTTATTATTTATAAGTGGAGAAAACAAAAGTTCACATTCATCGGGATCTGGACGGTTCGAGCAGCTGTCAGCAGTATAAACTTGCGGCTGATTAAAGCGATCATTATCTGGTTCATCAATATAAGAAAAAGGATTCATCTTAATTCTTTCCATTGTTGATTTCGCCAGATGAATTGCCACTAATTGATCATTGTTTACTACAGTTGTTTTATTTGTAAAAACAAAAAGATTAAGAAATGCCAAAATAATGATGGAAAGAATGACGAGAGAAATTAGTATCTCCACAAGTGTAAACCCGTCCATTTTCTTCACAATCTTCATTCTCATAGAATATTCACCCATTTTTTTAAATATTAAGTAATAGTCGCAATGGCTGTAGTGAATTGGAACTATATCCTCTTAAATTGGACTTTTTGACTAAAAAACCATTGTCTTAAACGAATCATAATAATAGAATGTAAGTATATGGAACATTTTTACTAAATCCGTAAAAATTTCTCTCTCCTAAATTTGCTATAATTATACAAAAATATATTATTTATTACTTTTATTTTACTTCAAAATAAGGTCTTTTAGACTAAAAAAATAATATTTTTACTATTTATTCAATTTTTTTACATTTTATTGTGGATGAATTGCTGTAATTTTGCTATTATTATACAAAATATTTCATCTTCGTTGCTTTCATTTTACTCCAAAATAGGTCTTTTTAACTAAATGAAACTGTATTTTTTACCTATTTTGTAAAATTTTATATTTTTACAGACTGGATCAGACAAATCAATTGTACTTCTTCTTTTACCCATACGATGAAGAAACAAGCTCTAAGGAACTGGAGCCTTGCGCAATCAACCGCGCTTCTAAAAGATCCCGAATATTGGCATTGAAATGAAAAGTCAACCTTAGTAATATATATTTATTTGCCGGTTTCAGCCTTCTAAGCTTGATCAGACAAATGATACATAGAAAGGCAGGTTCTTTATGAGCAGGATGAAAAGGTTAATGGCTTTGTTTTTTTCTTTCATAATCGCTATATCAGCTGCGACCATTAGTTTCGGAACTCCCCATATCGCAAACGCTGCCTTTACAATTCCTGATGGTTCTACAGTCGGAGGAATTGATGTCGGTGGAATGACTGTTGATGAAGCTAAAGACATTTTATCAGATAAGATCAATGAGTGGAAAAATCAAAGTGATATGACGATTGAATCACCCACGGAAATATTAACCATTCCATCTGAAGATATTCAGTATGACCTGAATCAAACGATGGATCAATTGCTCGAAAAAACAAAAACACCGTGGTATGCCTTCTTTATTAAAAAAAAATCAGTTGATCTGCCGTTGGTTGTAAAAGTGAATATAACGGATGAAGAACTTTCAGAATGGCCGAACCATATTGATAAAGTCAAAACGATAGACAACATTGAAACAACGGCCTCTTATTTAGGAGAACATAACATTCAAGCGGTTTTAACAGATGCAAACGAACAAAATGATGTAATTGCTGAAGCAAGCTGGAAAATTCCGAAAGACTATATCTTTTTAGATGAGTTAGTAGAAGAATTAAATGGAAAAAAGATAACACCTGGAAATTCATTTTCGTTTTTGCAGCAAGTGGCAAATGAGGTGAGTTATTTTAGGGAGGATGATGGAAATTTCGTCGTTTCTATGCTGTATTCTTTGCTCCTGCAAACAAATGTAGAGATTATTGAGCGCCATTCGCAGCGAGTAATTCCGACCTATTCAAAAGCAGGGATTGAAGTAAAAGTCAGTCAAACAGATGATAAAGATTTCGTCATTTCAAATCCTGGACCTTATATATACACAATTCAAGCTGAAAAAAACGGATCAAAATTGAAAATGGCGATCTTGTCCGCACCTCAAAAAACAAAATATCAATACAAAATTGAAAATAAAGAAGAGATTCATTATCGCACCATCTATCGTTATAAAAAGGATTTACAGCCATGCTGCAAGCGCGTTATACAAAACGGTGTAAATGGTCAGCGAGTGGAAGTATACCGAGTGTCAGTAGCCGAAAACGGCGCGGAGCTTTCCCGTGAGTTGATTAGCACTGACTTTTACTTGCCTGTACCTGAAATCATTTTATTAGCATTACCTTCTTCTGAAAATCAAAATAATAATGCGAATAACGAAAATGACCAAACGAATTCGGACGATACAAATACGAATAGTAGCCAAGCGGATCCTAGTAATGCAAATGCTGATCATTCAACAAATACGGACCAAACGAAGCAAAAGGATATAAATACGGACAATGGTACCGACGGGACTGAAAGCATGGGGCAAGACCGTTTTCAAAGCGAAGAGGAATACGAAAAGCAATTAATGGAGGAAAGTGTGGAGGAAGAGCCGGAATATGTGAAATAAAGGCAACGCCGTTAGAGAAAAGGAAATCTGAATGAATATGATAAAGCCAGCATCTTTGGAGGTGAACGGAAATTGTCTAGAAAGCGTTTAGGAGACTTGCTTTTAGAAGCTGGACTCATTACAAATGAACAATTAAACCAAACATTAAAAAATAAGTCACCGGATGAAAAATTAGGGGATGCCCTGCTGAGAGAAGGTTTTATTACCGAGCAGCAGCTGATTGAAGTATTGGAGTTCCAATTAGGAATACCGCATATTAATATTTATCAATATCCAATTGATCAGGATGTTCTTCAATTAATTCCAAAAGAGCTGGCAAAAAGGCATTATGTGATGCCAATCCGAAAAGATAAAAATAAACTTTTTGTTGCAATGGCGGATCCGATGGACTATTTTGCTATAGAAGAACTGAGAATGGCAACAGGATGCCATATTGAACCCGCTATTGCGACAAAAGATGAATTATATCGAACGATCACAAAATATTATGATCTTCAAGAATCGATGGAAGAGATCATGAGTGATCTTTCACCAAAGGATTCAATGGATGAAGCAAAAGTAACGGATGAAGATTCTCCTGTTGTTCGTCTTGTCAACCAAATCATTGCCAACGGTCTTGCCCAGCGTGCCAGTGATATCCACTTTGACCCGCAAGAAACAGACGTAAAGGTCCGCTACCGGGTCGACGGCATTTTACGTTTAGAGCGGTCACTGCCAAAACATATGCAAAATGTCATCATTGCCCGGATTAAAATTATGGCAAACTTAAATATTACAGAAAATAGATTGCCGCAGGACGGCCGAATTAAAACAACGATCAGTTTTAAACCGGTGGATATTCGTGTCGCCACGCTGCCGACAATTTTTGGCGAAAAAGTCGTGATGCGGATTCTTGATTTAAGCAATGTATTAAACAGTGTGGAAAAAATCGGTTTTACAGATGAAAATTTGGAAAAATTTATTACTATGCTAAATCAGCCAAATGGAATAATATTAATCACTGGACCTACAGGATCCGGAAAGTCGTCGACATTGTATGCTGCTTTAAATCAGTTAAATTCAGAGGATGTAAATATCATCACGGTTGAAGATCCTGTCGAATACCAGATCGAAGGAGTCAATCAAATTCAAGTAAATGAAGATATCGGCCTGACATTCGCCAATGGGCTTCGCTCGATTTTGCGCCAGGATCCGGATATTATTATGATCGGCGAAATTCGTGATACAGAAACAGCACAAATTGCCATTCGGGCGTCACTTACAGGTCATTTAGTATTAAGTACTCTACATACGAATAGTGCAGTTGCTGCTTTAACGAGATTAATCGATATGGGCATTGAACCATATCTCATATCGTCTTCAATCATTGGCATTGTAGCCCAGCGTTTAGTTCGACGAGTGTGCCGGGATTGCCGCGAAATCGTCCGCCCGACTGAAAGAGAAAAAGAAATTTTTGCCAATCGAGGCCTTGAAATCGAGACGGTTGCAAAAGGCAAAGGCTGTCCGAGCTGCAACATGACCGGCTACCGCGGGCGCCTAGCCATTCAAGAGGTATTGCCGATCGATGCGGAGATTCGTGAACTCATCATGAATAATACGTCAACTTCTTATTTGCAAAATTTTGTACGGGAAAAAGGATTAAAATTTTTAATCGATGACGGTTTGCTGAAAGTAAAAGAGGGATTAACGACAACAGAAGAAATTTTACGCGTCGCTGTCCTCGAGTAGGAGGTGGGCTTCATGTCATACAATATATCAGATTTACTTAAAAAAGCTTTTACGGATCATGCTTCAGACCTCCATTTAATTGTCGACTCTCCTCCGGTTTTTCGCATAAACGGCGAGCTAAAGCCTTACGGAGACCATTCATTGTCTAAAAACGACACGGAAAGAATGGCAAAAGAGCTTATTCCGGAGACGATGTGGGATACGTTCGAGCAGCAGGGCGAGCTTGATTTTAACTATGAATTAGAGGGAATTTCACGGTTTCGATTAAACGCTTTTCGCCAACGCAATCATATAAGTGTCGCGATCCGAATTATACCGACGAAGATCCCAACGATCGCAGAGCTTAAAATACCTTCCATTGTCGAGAAATTGATGGAAAAGCCCCAAGGGTTAATTCTCGTCACGGGACCAACCGGTTCAGGTAAGTCAACGACATTGGCAGCGATGATCGATTATATTAATCGAAACTATTCCAAACATATTATTACATTAGAAGATCCAATCGAATATATTCATTCCCATAAGCGATCCATTATCAATCAGCGGGAAATTGGTTCAGATACAAAAAGCTTTGCAAACGGACTGCGCGCATCCTTAAGGCAAGACCCGGATATTATTTTAGTGGGGGAAATGCGGGATCTTGAGACGATATCGACAGCTATTACTGCTGCTGAAACAGGCCATTTAGTGCTGGCCACATTGCACACAAGCAGTGCAGCTCAGACGATCGACCGGATCATAGATGTGTTCCCGCCCCATCAGCAAAGGCAAATCCGCCTTCAAGTAGCAAACGTTTTGCAAGGAATCATTTCACAGCGCCTTTTCCCGCTAAAGGACGGATCCGGGCGAACGGTTGCAACGGAGATTTTAATTAATAATCCTTCCATTTCAAACTTGATTCGCAATGAAAAAATTCATCAAATCCACAATGTTTTGCAAACGAATAGAGCTCAAGGAATGCATACATTGGAAATGTCCGTTCAAAGCTTATTAAGCTCAGGAAAAATTTCTTACGAAAGCGCCATGCCATATATCAATAAAGGTGATGAAAATGGCTATCTATAAATATGTCGGTCGTACGAAAACAGGACAGCTAAAGAAAGGTACGATTGATGCACTAAATAAAACAAATGCGATCGCAAAATTAAGAGAACAAGGAATAAGCCCCCGTGAGATCAATGAAGCAAAAGGCTTGATCTATAAGGAAGTATCGATTGGCAGACCTGTGAAAAACCAGCATTTTGTCATTTATTGCCGGCAATTTGCAACACTGATCCGTGCAGGAGTTTCTATTGTAGATTCAACGAATATTTTATCAAAGCAGACGGAAAGCAAAGCATTGGCCAAAGTATTGGCTGAGATTGAAACGGAATTGCGGACAGGAAATGCTTTTTCAGATGCGGTGAGCAAATATCCGAAAATTTTTCCGGCCATTTTTGTCAATATGGTTCGCGCCGGGGAAGCCAGCGGGAGTTTGGACGAAACATTGGACAGGCTGGCGGCTTATTTTGAAAAGCAATACGATTTGAAGAAAAAAATTCAATCAACCCTTGCTTATCCAATCACATTAATCATTATCATTATTGCAGTTGTTGTATTTCTGATGCTAACGATTGTGCCTAAATTCACCGAAATTTTTGCCCAATTTGACAGCGAACTGCCTGCCATTACGAAATTCGTAGTTGGCGCAAGCCATGTAGTTCAAAACTTTTGGTGGATTGTACTTCTCGTCTTATTAGCAGCGATTCTTGCTTTCAGCTTGTTGATGAAAAGCAATAAAGCCTTTTATTACGCTGTCCATGTTATTTTGTTAAAAATGCCTGTTTTCGGCAAATTGCTGCAAAAATCAGCTATTGCAAGAATGACGCGGACATTATCATCCCTTTTTTCTAGTTCAGTGCCAATTTTACAAGCTTTAACTATTGTCGAGCGGGTTGTCAACAATCCAGTCATTGGAAAAGTCGTGTTGGACGCACGTGATAGTTTAGAAAAAGGAGACCGCTTATCCGAACCGTTTAGAAAAAGCTGGGTAATCCCGCCGCTCGTCACCCATATGACGGCGATCGGCGAAGAGACTGGTTCATTAGATTTCATGTTAACCAAAATAGCTGATTTCTATGAAGCGGAAGTTGACCGCAGCGTTGAAATTTTGAAATCGCTGATCGAACCAATTATGATCGTCATTTTAGCCTTTGTCATTGGGACAATTGTTCTTGCCATTATGATTCCTATGTTTAGCATTTATCAGCAAATGTAAATAGATGACGAAGCTTGCAGCATTTTCGTATATAAAGCACCTAAAAGAAACGTATTGTACTAGATTCCAAAAAATCCCTTTAGGAGGTGGTCAAGAAATCGAGTTAATAAAGTTTGCGGGAACATGACAAGCGCTTGCCGTTTTGCCTTATGAAAGTAAATTTAGGAAAACTAAAAACAAATTTAGGAAAACTAAAAACAAAGGAGGAACATGAAATGAGAAAACATGTAAAACTTCTCAAAAAAGAAAAAGGGATGACATTAATTGAGCTATTGGCTGTTATTATCATCATTGCAATCATACTAGCTATTGTAATCCCGATTATCGCAAATGTCATTGGCCAGTCTAGAGACCGGGCTGCTGTATCAGAGGCATTAAATATTATTTCAGCTGCCAAACTAAAATATGCACAAGACGGCAGTCAAGAAGATGCTGCTAAATATGGTGCCAATGAACTTAAAGATTATATTGATTTTAAAACAGAAGATAATAATTTTACAGTTTCATTTGACGGCACTACTTGGTCAATTTCTGGTCATCCTGCAAATCGTGTAAAGGATGTTGGTGATCCTGCTAACGAAGGAAATTTACGCACTTTCTTAAATAAAGTAAGTAAAAAAAATAATTAAAAATCTTTTTCGTTTTAACTTGGAACATGTAAACATAATAATTTGCCTGTTACTTTTTATCAAAAGCTGGAGTATTTCTCTTTGCAAAAATATTTTGGTCACAGGAGGGTTCGCCTATGCTCACTTTTCTTTCGGCTAAAAAAACCATCAACTTAGTCATCGATGATTATGCGCTTCGGATGGTGGATCATTCCGGCGGCGATTTATCAAATATTAAACATTTCAAAGAAAAGTCTATACCGAACGGCCTGCTAGAGCATGGGCGAATTCTTGATGAGATGGAGTTTTATCATTTTATGAAGGAGACCGTCAAAGAGTGGGGAATCAAAAGGCGGAATGTCCAGTTTTATGCGCCTGATTCCCTTGTCATTATGAGAAAGGTAAAGTTTCCTGCTCATTTAAAAGATAAAGAAATCAACGGCCACTTTATTATGGAATTAGGACATACACTTTATCTTCCATTTGACAATCCAATCTTTGATGTATCACCATTGCCTGGAAAAGCTGATACACAAGAACGGGAAGGGCTTCTTTTTGCTGTTCCAGAAGATGAAATGAGAAAATATACGGAGATTTTGATTGATGCAGGACTAAAGCCTGTCGCTGCTGATATTCGTTCAATTGGCGTATATCGGTATTTCCAATATACATATATGACAAAAAATACAGTTGAAGCATATTTATTTTTGGAGTTGAATTTAAACTCAATCATGATCAGTATTTTTTCGGAGAACCAGCCTGAATTCTTAAGATTTCAAGATTTAGATATTCAAATGAACGATTGGACAAGCTACCAATACGATGATGATCTGCTCACCTGGACGTATAATGGAGATGAAGCGCAATTTTTAGGTTTAATTGATGATCAAATAATGGAATTGGAGCGGATGATGAATTTTTACCGCTACTCCATTCATAAAGGTCAGAAAGCTGTATCGAAAATTATGCTGTTAGGAGATTTTCCAAACTTAGATTTGATTAGAAAAAAAATAGAAAGTCAATTTCAAATTCCCGTTACGATTTTAGATGCTTACCTTTCTCCTGAAAAAATGGATAAAGTTCCTCGTCATTTTATACCTGCTTTAGGGCTTGCCTTGAAAGGGGGAAGTTAAGTGATCCCTGAAATAAATTTATTGCCGAAATCCGAAAGACAAAGTTCGACGGTTTTGATTATTTTTATCTCTTTTCTTGTTATTTGGCTAATCTGTTTATCGATCCTTGTTTATCAATATATTCATACGAAAAATGAGAAAGAACTGGCCGATACGAGAATTGAAAATTTAAAAATGGATAAGGAAATTTTAGAAACTCAAGTAGAAAATCAAAAAAATGGTCAATCAGGCAGCTTAGAAGAAGCGGTCGCTAAAGCAGAGGAATTGACCGCACCTACCTCACATTTCATTGAAGAATTGCTGGAATTGCTGCCAAATCATAGCTATTTAAGCCATTATGAATATGAAAATAAACAATTGACGATCCAAACCCAATTCGAATCATTGGATGTTGCCGCATCTTATGTTTCAAAGCTCGTCTCTTCCCCTCTTTTTACAAATGTAAGGATCAAAGAAATTAAAACCTTCACATTTGAAGAAGCTTCAGAGGAACAAGTGGATGAAGAAATGTTCAAGGAGATTCCGAGATATGATGTGAATATTATTCTTGAGACTCATTCTTCGGCGTTAGAGGACGAAAACGGGGGTGAAGAAGATGAGTGATTTCCTCCAAGAAAGGAAAATCTTTTTTTATTGTTTAATCGTTTTACTGTTTTTGCTTATTGGCGTTGTGTATATGTATACGGTAAAGCCTTTGAAAGACGATGTTGCGCTTGCACAGTTAGATGCCAATCAGCTTGAAGTGGAAATGAAGCAATTGGAAGCACAATTGAATAAAAGTAAAACGGATAAGGAAGAAAATACTGCTCAATTAGAGAAAAAAATGCCGTTAAGCCGCAATATGGACCAGCTGCTGCTTGATTTACAGGAAGCGGAATACGTCAGCGGCAGCCAAATCCAGAACATTTCCTTTCAGGATGAGCAAACGCTGTCTGAATCGGAATTATTATCGGAAAACAATAAAACAGATACGAACAATACGAACGAAAATAAGGAGCAAAATGAATCAACCGAAATGGAGTCTGCAACTAATCAATCTGAAAATGAAAGTGCGGATGCTCCGTCTAATCAAAGCGAAAACCAATCAGCTTCGAACGAATCGACAGAGAAAGAAAAATATAAAAACGTGAAACTAATTACCTTTAATCTGTCGGTTGTTTCACCAGATTTCAAGCATTTTTTACAATTCCTACAAGAAATAGAAAAATTGGAGCGAATCACCCGAGTGGACGTCCTTTCGTTCACGAAACCGGGGGAAAAGGAGCTTTTAGAGGACGAAACGAATCAAACCATTACGATGGAAATTCAATTAACTACCTCGTATACTAAGTTTCAGAAAGTTTTTTTATCGAATTTCCAGTCCGATACGCTCCTTGACAATCGCATATCTTGGGTGGTTGCCTTTGTGGGAGGGGCGCGCCCCTCCCACAAAGGGTTCAGCGTACCGGGGTTGGACTTTTCGCAATGTTCCTGGATAATGGTCTTAGGATCATCGGGGATACTCTTCTCACTCCTGTAGCTTTGACTACTTGTAAAGTCTGTCTCCTCGGCCCCTGTTTGGACGTCTAACCCGCAGGCTGTTCCCGTTGGTTTTCCCCATGCTGGAAGGAGCAGCTTCCAGGGCAGCCCATGGTCCAACGTGAGTTCTCATATGCGAGGGTGACTGGTCAACAGGCGCGATCCGGGGGCATCCCGAAGAGTCCTACCCCTCGATCCTACAACAATAGGAGGTGATCTCATGAAACTCTACGTCGGGATCGACGTGAGCTCACGCGACTTAGCCACCTGCATTATGGATCATGAAGGAAATACGTGCGCACGCTTCAAAGTGGATAATCATCTTCTGGGCGCCACCTTCCTTCGGGATCAAATCCTCCTGTGGGCTAACAAGCGAAAGCCAACCGAAATTCTGATCGGGATGGAAGCCACCTCGGTCTACAGTTGGCATCCAGCTATGTTTTTCCACCAGCAGGAGGCCTTGCAGGCTTGGAACGTCAAGGTGTTTACGATCAATCCAAAGCTCATTCGCAAGTTTAAAGAAGCCTATGTCGACTTGGAGAAAACGGATGACATCGATGCTTGGATCATTGCGGATCGGCTTCGCTTCGGCCGTCTGAAGATGACGGCTGTCCTCAAGGAGCAGTTTCTCGCGCTTCAGCGACTGACACGCATGCGATATCATCTCGTCCACCAGTTAACCCGTGAGAAACAGTATTTTCTCCAGCACTTGTTTTACAAATGCAGTTCCTTTACCCAAGAGGTGGACAGTTCGATCTTCGGACATGCCATTCTCGAACTGCTGCTTGAGTCGTGGAGCCTCGATGACATCTGCCAAATGGATGTCAAGCAGTTGGCCGACTTCCTGCGCCAAAAAGGGCGCAATCGCTTTGCCGATCCGGAATGCATCGCCAAGTCGATTCAAAAGGCGGCCCGTTCGTCGTATCGGTTGTCCAAGTGTGTCGAGGATTCCATCGACTTGCTGTTAGGGCTGTCGATTCAATCAATCCGCAGCCTGCAATCGCAGCTCAAAGAGCTCGATAAAGCCATTACCCGCCATCTTGAAGGCATTCCGAACACACTGCAAACCATCCCAGGCATCGGACCGGTTTATACCGCAGGCATCCTGGCCGAAATCGGGCAAATCGAGCGGTTTCACAACCAGGCCGCCTTGGCAAAATATGCCGGCTTGACATGGTCCAAGCACCAATCGGGCCGTTTTCAAGCCGAGGACACCTCCCTCATTCGTTCCGGCAATCGCTATCTCCGTTACTACCTAGTGGAGGCTGCCAACTCGGTGCAACGGCATGATGCGACGTTTCGTGCGTACTACCGGAAGAAGTATGAGGAAGTGCCCAAACACCAACATAAACGAGCCCTCGTCCTCACCGCTAGAAAACTCGTGCGTGTGATCGATGCGCTGCTACGCAACGGTCAAATCTACACGCCAAGAAAGGGGGAAGATCGATAAGAGGATCGATCTGGTATACCAATATCAACCTTTAGACCCAGTTTATTACATGTACCAATAC
Organism: Aeribacillus sp. FSL W8-0870; assembly: GCF_037963755.1. Taxonomy (NCBI): domain Bacteria; kingdom Bacillati; phylum Bacillota; class Bacilli; order Caryophanales; family Bacillaceae; genus Aeribacillus; species Aeribacillus sp. FSL W8-0870. The sequence continues at coordinate 104,528 of NZ_CP150165.1, read as the reverse complement.
TGGGTTTCTTCAGTATTGCCTTTTTTCGGATCATCGGACAAGGGAATTTCCAATTTCTATGATTTTTCACCTTGACATATTACCGCAGGACTTTTATTTTGATTCAGCAGATAAAAATCATTCATCAGAAACAAATAAGGAATCACAAAATGGTAAAAACAGCCCTAAATACTAATGTATGAGGAGTTTGGCAATGGTTTTCGTTTACCTTTTTTTCTTTGCTATCGGAATCATTTTCGGGTCTTTTTTTAATGTTGTCGGTCTTCGCATCCCGAAAAAACGCTCAATCGTTCAGCCGAGGTCGCACTGCCCGCATTGTGGCCATTTCTTATCCTGGTATGAATTAATACCCATCTTTTCATATGTGCTTCAGAAAGGAAAATGCCGCAGCTGCCGTGTTCCGATTTCGGCTATTTACCCAGTGATGGAGCTGTTTACAGGTTTACTATTTGTTTTTAGTTTCTACAAAATTGGATTTAACGAGGAGCTTTTAGTAGCACTACCCTTTGTTTCACTCCTGATCATTATTACGGTGAGTGATTTATCTTACAAATTGATTCCGAATCGAATTTTAATCTTTTTCTTCGTTCTATTTGTTCTCCTGCGGACCTGGATTCCGCTTCATCCTTGGTATGATTCGATAATTGGAATGACTGTCGGTTTTGTCCTTCTTTATATCATTGCCATTGTAAGCAATGGCGGAATGGGAGGCGGAGATATTAAACTATTTGCTGTTTTAGGATATGCTTTAGGTCTTAAAGGAGTTTTATTAGCTTTTTTCCTGTCTACCTTAATTGGTGCATTATTCGGTCTATTTGGCATCATCACGAAACAATTAAGCCGTAAATCAGCGATACCATTCGGACCTTTCATAAGTATTGGAGCCGTGCTTTCATATTTTTATGAAACGGAAATTTTCCATTGGTATATTCAGTTAATCATATAATGGACAAAAGAGAACAGGTCTGACTTTTCTTTTCTTTTGATATGAAGCAAAAGTATTTTTAACAGCTAGCCTAGCGAGCTAAACGGCCTTTTCAAAATCTTTACAATGGTGATAATGCCATCCATAATAACGATAAATGTTAATTAATCGGTTACACGCTCTCTTTTCTTGTTGAATATATAAACACTCAAAGCTTGCAGAAGGAATATATACGCTAAATATATGGCAATGGAAAATAATATGTTATATCCCTTATCAATTCCCGAAGACGGCAAATGGAAATAAGAGGAAATATCTAAATGATTGAATATAACGTAATCAAAAACAGCAAATTTACGCAGAAATGCAAAAACCGCAATTTTTGCAATCTCCACAACAAAAAGCATGGAAAAAATAAACATATACTTTTTGAATAGAACAGCCAAAAACATAGATCATGTTACATAAAAAATTGCGGTATAGGACTTCGCAATAAGTAATAACAATGCATGATAAAAAATATCATGATGAAATCCATAAAGTATGATAACGATTATGCTAGTCAATAATACAATGATTCCGTTGCAAATAAATACGAACAAATAAGAAGCGTATATTTTATGTAAAATCATTTTACGGGTGCTTTTATTTTTTTCAAAAACTCCATCTTTCATGATTGAAGCAGCAGAGCAAAAAATATAATATAGCAAGGCAATGAGGGCAATGATATCGACAGAGAAGTTTTGGAAAATCAATGACTCCGATTCTTCCGATAAAGCATCCTGTACAGACTTCATATTCTCATTGCTAAGTATGAAATATTGCAGTCCGCATCCTATCATGATTGCAGCAAGTATAACATAAATTGGTTTGTGACGAGAAAAATACATTTTTATTTCATTAACCATTTTCCTATCCTCTCATATATTCAAGAATGAAGAAAATTTTATCCAAGTTCCTCTGAATCGTTTTTTATAGTGAATTGAAATTAATGAATAAAACTAGAGCATTTATTACGATTAAAAACATACACAATAATAGCGCCTTTTTGGAATCGATGATATTTTTTTTAACAATGATGAATATATATATTACGTTTACAATAATCGTTATGAAAATTTTTGCGTATATATTCGTTGAAATATTGTAAACATACTCTTGATGAATAAAGTTTGTGATAATGATCGTAATGGAAAATGGCAAATATCCAATCATTAAATAAAAAAAGCTTGAAAATATGGATGGATATTTCTGCGGTTTAAATAATAGTATGATAAATCGATAGATAAAAGCTTGAAAGAAAAGAAAAACAATCGAAAAGATCATTATGACAAAATTTAGGAATACAAACATGATTTCTTTCGTTTTAAAAATGTTCTTTTCATAGATTACACTGCCTTGATTCATGATCATGTATTGACTGATAAATTGTATGGATAATAAATACCAAAGCGTAAACAGTATTAATAATATTTTTTCATTTGCTTTTAATTTAACCATTTATGTCCCCCCAGAAATTCAAAAGCATAATATTCCACTATGGCTGCAACAAAGTAAACAGCTATCATTGTCAGCAATAACATACAAACAGCCTTGACATTTTCTTTGTTTATTTCTTTTTTTAACACAGTTTTATAAAAATCTTTCATTCTTTTAGAAGCGATGATACATATGATCCATCCTACTATTTCTATCGGCGTATGGAAAATTAAAGTCATGAAAGTTTTATATACGCCAAAGAGCTCTATGCCAAAATATATGTTTAACCCTAAAAAAAATGAATTATATAAAATAATCGGATAAGATATGAAACTTGTTAGCAGAACTAACATAATGCCGATTGAGGCGTTATTGAAAAAAATATCAATAAAATTTAGATCGAGAGCTTCCCTTTTTAAATCGACTTCTAATAATGCGCCAAAGAAGAATCCTGCCAATAAAAAACCAAATATAAGCAGAGGAATTTTCATGAACTCTTCCCTTTTTATGACGAACTGACGATTCATCTATACTGCTCCTGTTCTAAACCTAAATACTGAAATATATTTTTTTTATAACTTTGAGTATTTACGTTTGCAATCTGCTTAATCGTTTTGCTATCTTCCATCACAATGCACTGCTTAGTGTACCTTTCGATATCATGAAAATTATGGGTAGTGATGATAATTGTGAAATTAAACTTATTTTTTCTGAGCAGCTCTTTAAAATTCATTTCAGATTTATAATCTAAACCGTTAAATGGCTCATCAAATATTAAAATATCTGCATTGGACATAAATCCCATTAATATAATCAATTTTTGCTTTTGCCCTAAAGAAAGACCTTTTAACTTGTTCGGTAAAAATTCTTTAATATTCAATACTTCAAATTCGTTTAATAGCTCTTCAAGCTCTTCTTTATTTTTATTATGAATTCGTGAATGTAACTCGAGAAACTCTTGTGCTGTCAATTCATCAAAAACTAAATATTCAATATCCAAGTAAACGATTTTCTTATTACGATTTAGGCTCTTAACAGAAGCATTTTCCGTTTTGATTATATTCGACAATATTTGCACGGTTGTAGTTTTGCCCACGCCATTTGGCCCGACAATGGCTGTCACTTCATTTTCAGGTATTGAAAAAGATATATGATCTAAAATTTTTTTCTCCCCTATGCTATACGTTAAATTTTTAATTTCTAACATTTATTTTTTACCTCACTTATGTAATTCGTCAAAAAAGCTCTTCCTCCAATAATGCGCCAATATTGACACACAAAATAGTATGACGGAAACGAGCAGCAACATCGTTGTAGCTAAGCTGGAGCTCTTTATGCTGCTACTGTTTACAAGAATGCTAATAATGGCAATGGGAACAAACGCTATTAATAATACGTTGGATAAACCTTTTTTTGTGTGTATAAACAAATTAGGCAATTCACTTTTCTTCAATATTTTTCTCGTGATTAACATGATTAGTTCATCTGCCTTAATGTCTAATATGTATACAAGCATCAGCAGGAAAGCATAAATATATTGCTGATTTAAAATGAGATAACAGAGGTGAAATAGTAAAACGGGCAATAATAAGAAGAAATTATTTAAGTTAATATTCATCATAAACTCAGATTGAATTTTTTTGTCTAAAGACTTTAAATAAAACAAATAATAACCATAAGTTTCCACAGTTAAAAAATCAATAAATTTGATTTTAACAAAAAGAGATGAAATTAAATAGGACATGATTATCAGTGATTCTTCGATATTGCTGATGAAAACAAACAAGCTGGATGTGATCTGTATCAAAGTCAAAAATATGAAGGGTATAAAAAATAGTTTGAAATAATGGATTAATTGTTTTTCCTGGAAAATTCGTGTAGTAGCTTTAATATATCTTAATAAAAAATAGTTAGATATTAACAGAATTAATAGAAAAGCCACCCATAAAAATAATAAAACCTCGATTTTATTGGTTGCACTCGCGAAGCTAAAACCTGCTTTTTGCGATACTTCTTGAATGATTTGATAACTTAACAATATTACAAACATGAGACGAGCCATTTTTAAAATATTTAATATGTATTGAAATTCTGATATTTTAGCAAACAAAGAAAGATAAATGATTATACAGCTTAAAATCAATAAGATCAAAAAAAGTTGTTTATCTAAAAATGCATAATATATAAACTGTATCAGTATCCATGTATAAACGTTTTTAAAATTAGCAGTGATTACATAAAAAATAGACGGTATTAATCCATAAACTTTTTTAAATCCTTTTGGAACTTCAAATCTTAACAAATTTATAATGACAAATAATTCCATTAAATATTTTGCGATTAAAATTTCCCATTTATAGTCATTTAATATACGATGAATATGTACATTTTGAGAAGGGTCTAGTAAAAGAATAATCCCTAATAATAAAATATTTGACGCTGCATAAAAGTATATATAATATTTCGCCAGATACTTAAATTCAGGTAAAATTTTTTCAAATTTTTCATACAAATTGCTTTGATATGCTCTTAAAGCATTGATTGCAATAAGAAAAAAAATTCTTACATATGACATAGTCTGCACCTCATCAATAAAACCATAAAACGAAATTTAGAAACAATGTTCATTACGCGATGTTTATCTATTTTCTTAAATTTTTCCTAAAAAATAATGAAGCTGCTGAGCCATTGTATAGCTGAACTCATATTTAAACTCTCACTTTCTCTTCATCTGATCAATTAAATAATATTACCAAATATACCATTGATCAACCATATTTAGCGATTTATTAGAAATTCTCCCATTTTTTATGTTTCGATCGATATCGATAATTTTGTTTGCCCCCATCGCTATACACTTTTCGGATCATACTAACGGCTTCAAAGCACTATGTTAAGCAACACAAATAATTGCTTGACAACTGTTTCGAATATGTTAGCAGCTATTGATAATTTTTTCGCATCCATACGTCCATGTCCATTTTTCATGGGCAATAAAAAAACCTTAGGAATCTCCCTAAGGTTCAGTGGATTATTGGAATTGGTTGTATGAATAAATATTTAGATGGAGCCTAGCGGGATCGAACCGCTGACCTCCTGCGTGCAAAGCAGGCGCTCTCCCAGCTGAGCTAAGGCCCCTTTAAATTCCTGGTCGGGAAGACAGGATTCGAACCTGCGACCCCATGGTCCCAAACCATGTGCTCTACCAAGCTGAGCTACTTCCCGATATGGCGCGCCCGAGAGGAGTCGAACCCCTAACCTTTTGATCCGTAGTCAAACGCTCTATCCAATTGAGCTACGGGCGCAAATATGGTGCCGAGGACCGGACTTGAACCGGTACGGTAGTCACCTACCGCAGGATTTTAAGTCCTGTGCGTCTGCCAATTCCGCCACCCCGGCAGAGAAAAGCGGAAGACGGGATTCGAACCCGCGACCCCCACCTTGGCAAGGTGGTGTTCTACCACTGAACTACTTCCGCATATGATGCGGGTGGAGGGACTTGAACCCCCACGCCATAAAGGCGCTAGATCCTGATTCTAGTGCGTCTGCCAATTCCGCCACACCCGCGTCAAAATGGTGAGCCATGGAGGATTCGAACCTCCGACCCTCTGATTAAAAGTCAGATGCTCTACCGACTGAGCTAATGGCTCATGATCAAAAATATTTTTTCAGCTGTCTCTTCTGTCTTAACTATTGGGAAGACGATCAATGACATCAGGGCAAAACAACCTGCCACAAATTTGATGAAGCATTGCTTGTCTGACAACTGATTGAAAGACATATTCATAATAAAACAACTAAAATGATGCCGGCGAGAGGAATCGAACCCCCAACCTACTGATTACAAGTCAGTTGCTCTGCCAATTGAGCTACACCGGCATAATAACAACTTCAATACTCAGTTTTTGCCTTTGCTTAAATTGTTATTCCAATGAAAGTAAGCTTGCTTAAGAAGAATCTCAATGTAGTACGCTGAAGTATAATCAAAGAAGACAGAACATGCTCTCCAATTGATCTTCACGAGCATGCAAGATGGTGGAGGATGACGGGATCGAACCGCCGACCCCTTGCTTGTAAGGCAAGTGCTCTCCCAGCTGAGCTAATCCTCCTAAAAACAATTAAATAAAGGCAGCCTGGCAGCGTCCTACTCTCACAAGGGACAAACCCTCACTACCATCGGCGCTGAAGAGCTTAACTTCCGTGTTCGGGATGGGAACGGGTGTGACCTCTTCGCCATTGCCACCAAGCAGCCTTTTCTGTTTTCCTTCCTGTTGTCAAATGACATCGGAATGTCATTCTTTCAAAACTAGATAACGTTTCTTTCACGAATAGATGCTCTTACTTGGTTAAGTCCTCGATCGATTAGTATCCGTCAGCTCCACGTGTCACCACGCTTCCACCTCGGACCTATCTACCTCGTCATCTTCAAGGGATCTTACTCGCGTTTAGCGATGGGAAATCTCATCTTGAGGGGGGCTTCACGCTTAGATGCTTTCAGCGCTTATCCCTTCCGCACATAGCTACCCAGCGGTGCCCCTGGCGGGACAACTGGTACACCAGCGGTGCGTCCATCCCGGTCCTCTCGTACTAAGGACAGCTCCTCTCAAATTTCCTGCGCCCGCGA
>NZ_CP150165.1:37500-92500 GCF_037963755.1 Aeribacillus sp. FSL W8-0870 | reverse complement strand
TCATTCTTGCAAATTTGTTCTTGGATCTTGTTTGGAAAATTCAACGGCACCATTATCAAAACGGAAAGAATATGCCACTGAAAATCATTGATTCAAGTACACTCCCGTTGAATTTGACCCATTATAAATGGGCAAAATTCCGTAAAACAAAAGCTGGTGTAAAGCTACACTTACGGCTCGTTTTCATGGATAAAGACACCGTCTATCCTGAAAAAGCAGTGATTACGACAGCAAAAGAACATGACCGAAATCAACTCGAAGTCCTAGTGGATGATCAAGAAGCCATGTATGTGTTTGACCGCGGTTATGTGGACTATGAACGTTTTGATCGGATGACAGATGATGGCTATTTCTTCGTTTCAAGACTGAAGAAAAACGCAGTCATTCGTGAAGTCTATACATTTTCACTTCCTGATGATTGTCACGTTCTATCCGATAAAATGGTCTACATTGGTACCACACAAAATCGTACTGAAAATGTCTTTCGTCTACTAGAAGTTATGGACACAAAAGGGAACTTACTTCGTTTCATCACCAACCGATTTGATTTAAAACCAGAAGAGATAAGTGATATTTACCGATCTCGCTGGGCTATTGAACTCTTTTTCAAATGGCTCAAGCAACACGTAGAAATTAAGCACTTTTATGGAATGAGTGAAACAGCTATTCAAAATCAAATTTTCTTAGCCCTGATCACGTATTGCTTACATGTTCTCATTCAATTGGAGATGAAAAGTAAGAAATCCCTACTTCGAATTACTCGTTGGTTAAAGAGAGCTCTGTGGAAACCAGCTTATGTTTGGTTGCGAAAATTTGATGGGCGAGCCAGTCCATAATCTCCCTTTTGTCGTTGTCGCTCTGGTTTAACTGTATATATTTACCAAATGGGCAGTGCCACCTTTCTTTAGGTTTTGTCTTTTTGGCACAAATTCACAAAAATTAATTAACAGAAAATTCTAACTATATTTATGCAATGCTAATGATAAAAAAATTATTCCATTTCCAGCAGGGAGACAAAAGGGAGACAGCCGTCTCCCTTTTGAAAATCATCATTTGTTTCTCATCTGCGGGAATAAAAGAACATCGCGAATAGACGGAGAATTGGTTAAAAGCATGACTAATCTGTCAATGCCAATGCCAAGCCCACCTGTTGGAGGCATGCCATATTCAAGAGCTTCAATGAAATCTTCGTCCATCATATGCGCCTCGTCATTTCCCTGCTCTCTTTCTTTTAATTGAGCTTCAAAGCGTTCACGTTGATCAATAGGATCGTTTAATTCCGTAAAGGCATTTGCATGCTCGCGGCCGACAATAAACAATTCAAAGCGATCTGTGAATCTTGGATCCGCTTCATTCTTTTTGGCGAGCGGAGAAATTTCAACAGGGTGACCGTAAATAAATGTCGGCTGAATTAGTTTATCCTCGACTTTTTGCTCGAAGAACTCATTGACAATATGGCCGTATTGCATATTTTCGTTAATTTCTACTCCGTGTTCTTCAGCTAATGCCCGCGCTTCTTCGGTAGATGTAACATTCCAAAAATCAACATTTGTATATTCTTTAATCGCATCTACCATGTGAAGTCTCTTCCATTTTGGTTTCAAGTCCACTTTATATTCATCGTATTGGATTGTCGTTGTACCTAATACTTCTTGTGCAATATGAGCAATCATGTTTTCTGTCAATTCCATAATATCATGGAAATCTGCATATGCCTCGTACAGTTCGAGCATGGTAAACTCGGGATTATGTCTTGTTGAAACGCCTTCGTTGCGGAAAACGCGGCCGATTTCATAAACTTTTTCTAAACCGCCGACAATCAGCCTTTTCAAATGAAGCTCAATAGCAATTCTCATGTACAAAGGCATATCCAAAGCATTATGATGAGTGATAAACGGACGTGCTGCCGCTCCTCCAGCAATGGAGTGCATCATTGGTGTTTCCACTTCCAAATACCCGTGACTGTCTAAATAACGGCGCATGGATTGGATGATTTTGCTTCTTGTTATAAATGTGTTTTTGCTGTCAGGGTTCATAATAAGATCTAAATAACGCTGGCGGTAGCGCTGTTCAATATCTTTAAGGCCATGGTATTTATCAGGAAGAGGGCGCAAAGCTTTCGTGAGCAGCACAAATTCCGTTGCTTTTACCGAGAGCTCGCCTACTTTTGTTTTAAAAACCGTTCCCTTCACGCCAATAAGATCACCTAAGTCAGCCATATCAAAAATTTCATACTGATCCTCGCCGACGCTGTCCTTCCGAACATAAATTTGAATTTGGCCCGACAAATCTTGGATATGGGCGAAACCTGCTTTCCCTTTTCCACGTTTTGTCATAATTCTGCCAGCTATAGAAACAAAAATATTTTTTTCCTCAAGTTCTTCCTTTGTAAACTCGCCGTACTGCTCTTTTAGTTCAATCGCCTGATGCGAGCGTTCAAATTTTTTTCCGAAAGGGTCGATTCCTTTATCTTTTAATGCATGAAGCTTTTCCCTGCGAACCTGCAATTGATCATTCAACTCTTCTTGGTTATGCAAACCTTCTTTGCTCATACGTATCCACTCCAATAATCTTAAAATTTAACATAGAAAACTGCCAGATTACTGGCAGCCGTCAAAGTATAAGAGAAAGCAGATTGTCTTTATGCGGATTGACGCTCTTTCTCTTCCACTTCACTTGCAAAACGTTCAAGAAGGGAGACCAGTTCTTCTTTTGTTTCACAGTTATTAATAGCATTTCTCACTTTTGCATTGCCTCGAATACCTTTTAAATACCAAGCGGCATGTTTACGCATCTCTCTAACAGCGATGTGCTCACCTTTTAAATTGATTAAACGTTCTAAATGCAGTTTGCATACATCAATCTTTTCCCGAACTGTCGGCTCTTCAATTAATTCTCCCGTTTCTAAATATTTAACAGTGCGATAGATCATCCATGGGTTGCCTAATGCAGCACGGCCGATCATAACCCCGTCTGCACCCGTCTCGTCCAGCATTCTCTTTGCATCTTGAGGGGTTTTGACATCCCCGTTGCCAATCACTGGAATATTCACAGCCTGCTTAACTTCTCTAATAATGTCCCAGTTGGCTTCTCCCTCATACATTTGAACACGGGTTCGTCCATGCAATGCAACAGCCTTGCCCCCTGCCCGCTCAACGGCTTGGGCATTTTCCACCGCATAAATATGTTCTTCATCCCAACCCATGCGCATTTTGACAGTTACCGGTTTTTTCACTGCATCCACAACAGCGGCAACCATGTCATAAATTTTATTGGGATCAAGAAGCCATTTTGCTCCGGCATCACATTTCGTAATTTTCGGTACAGGACAGCCCATGTTAATATCGATGATATCTGCTGTTGTATTGTTATCGACAAATTTTGCCGCTTCCACTAATGTTTCTTTTTCACCGCCAAAAATTTGCAAGCTTAATGGTTTTTCCCGTTCATCAATATAGAGCATGTCCATTGTTTTCGCATTTTTATATAAAATGGCTTTATCGCTGACCATTTCAGCACAAACTAAACCCGCTCCAAATTCTTTGACCGTCAGCCGAAAAGCCGAATTGCATACGCCGGCCATCGGAGCAAGCACAACACGGTTTTTCAATTGAATATCTCCTATTTTAAACAATTTCACCTGCCTCCTTTATTTTTCAGTATCCTCAGGCATCAGCTCGTTCACGCTTACATTCAGCTTAGCAGCAATAATCTCTACTAATTCCTTGCTGGGAAGTCTGTTGCCCCTTTCAACTTCACCAAGAACCGATACAGAAACGCCTAAGTCTTTTGCAAGGCTTTCTTGTGTATAGCCTTTTAGCTTTCTAAAAGCGCGAATCCTTCTTCCCCATTTTTCTGCTTCCATATTCGCACTCCTTTTTTATCTTTTAATTGATCTATTAAAACCAGTAAAGAACGATGCTGATTAGGCCATTGTACATCTCGATCAATTTCAAACAAAGGAATCAATACGAAAGATCGTTCAAACATTCTCGGATGAGGTATGGTAAGCTGTTCTGTTTCAATATTTTCGTTATTATATAATAAAATGTCAAGGTCTATCGTTCTAGGCCCCCATTTAACTTCCCTTGATCTTCCTAAATCATATTCGATTTTTTGCGTAAATGCCAGCAGCTCAAACGGCGTGAAATTCGTCGCGATTTTAATGACCATGTTCAAAAACAACTCTTGGTCAATATAACCAACCGGATCGGTTTCATAAATAGAAGACATCTTGATAACCTCAACATCTGGATGCCTGTTCAATTGATTGATGCTTTCTTCCAAATAATATTCCCGATCGCCGATATTCGATCCTAAAGAAATATATGCATAGTTTTTCATGTTCTTCCCCTTTTGATTTCTACTGCTACAGACTTGTAATGACCCGGGATTGGCGGATCCGGCTTTACCACTTTTACTGTGCAATACAAAACAGTCGAAAACTCTTTTAACAGTTCAGATGCTAAATTTTCTGCAACGGCTTCAATAAGCTTATAGGGCTTGCCTTCCACAATTTCCTTGCAAACCGTGTACACTTTCGCATAATTCACTGTATCATCTAGTTCATCCGTTTTTCCTGCTTGCTTTAGATCCGTCTCTAAAATAACATCAACTCGAAATCGCTGTCCAAGTTTATTCTCTTCAGGATAAACGCCATGATAGCCCCAAAACTCCATTCCCGTTACATAGATCTTATCAATCGTGATCGCGCCCCTTTCCGAGCATCGCATCCATCATTTTCACCATCCGCGCAATCGGTTTAACGTCATGAACCCGAACGAATTGACAGCCCTTTTGCACTCCTAAGCATACGGTAGCCGCTGTGCCTTCCATACGCTCCTCTACCGGTAGATCGAGAACTCGTCCGATAAATCTTTTTCTCGACGTACCCAGCAAAACAGGGAAACCAAGGTTTGTAAATTCCTCCAGATGACGCATGACGTAGAGATTATCTTCAAAAGTTTTGGCAAAACCGATTCCTGGATCAAGGATGATTTGTTCGTCCCGAACGCCTGCTTTTTTGGCGATCTCGACACTTTCCATTAAATCGGAAATCATGTCTTTAATCAGATCGTTATACCCTTCTTTTTCTCGATTGTGCATTAGAATGATTGGGACGTTATATTCTGCTGCCACGCGAGCGATGTCCGGCTCCTTTTTCGCCCCCCAAACATCATTGATGATGGTTGCTCCAGCTTCCACCGCTTTTTTTGCCACATTCGCTTTGTACGTATCAATGGAAATAGGAACATGAATTTCTTTTGATAATTTTTCAATGACTGGAAGAACTCTGGCCAGCTCCTCCTCTTCTGAAACGGGTTCATGGCCCGGACGGGTTGATTCACCCCCGACATCAATGATATCGGCGCCATTTTCCACCATTTCTTTTGCATGCTTTAAAGCTTTCTCGATATCATTAAATTTTCCGCCGTCCGAAAAAGAATCAGGCGTAACGTTTAATATTCCCATTACTTGGGTTTTATCTTCGTAGTGTAATTGATACGGTCCGCACTGTAATATTTTTTCTTTCTCTATTACACCCATTGTTCATCACCCACTTCGAATTCAGATCTTGTCAAAATATGCTGCCGCACCTTCTTATAAATGGTGATTAATCGATTGGTCAAAATTCCCTGTTCACCTGCAAATGCAGTCTGACCAATATGTGTAATTGGGACAATCTCCTGCAAGGAATTTGTGATAAAAGCTTCTTGTGCAGATAACAGATGATCCAATGGATACAATCCTTCTTCATAAGGGATGCGATGTTTTTCAAGGATGGTTAACACGAACTGTCTAGTAATTCCGTTTAATATTCCTGTGCTGACAGCCGGTGTATAGACGGTGTTGTTTTTTACCCAAAAAATGTTGGAAACAATCCCTTCTGCGACATATCCTGAATGTGTTAAAAATATACCTTCCGTTTTCGGATTATCTCCAATTTCTCTCTTTGCCAGCACATTATTTAAAAAATGGTGCGATTTTATGCGAAATGATCCTTCCGGCGTGTTTCGCCGAACCGAAAGAATGACCCCCTGTTTTGTCAATCTTTCCGGCAAATTTAACTCTTTTATAAAAAAGATTAACACCGGATTTTTATAAGGAGCCGCCGACAACCCCAGCTCCTCTGCACCCGCTGAAACATTTATCCGGATATATGCATTATTTAAATGATTTAATTCAAGCAGTCTTTTAATAATTTGTTCTGCTTCCGAGTAAGAAAGAGAAAAATCTATGCCAAGCTCGCGAACCGCTGCATTTAAGCGATCGATATGATCATACAGTAAAAATGGATGACCGTTATAAGTCCTTAATGTTTCAAAAGCGCCGATTCCGTATAAAAATCCATGATCGAACGGAGAAATATGCAGCTCATCCTGCTTTTTATATTCACCATTTACATATAAGTACACTTTTATACACTCTTTTCTTCCGTACGATAATAGGAAAGGAAATGCTTTAACATCAGTTTTCCATGTTCAGTCATAATTGATTCCGGATGAAACTGCACGCCTTCAACCGGCAAAGATTTATGGCGGATTCCCATAATCTCTCCGTCATTCGTCCATGCTGAAATTTCAAAGCAATCCGGAAGCGTTTCTTTTTTGACAATTAAAGAGTGGTACCTTGTAGCGGTGAACGGGTTGTCTAAGCCGTCGAAAATAGTTTTTCCGTCATGATAAATTTGCGATGTTTTCCCGTGCATTAATTTGTCTGCGCGAACAACATCCCCACCGAACACTTGAGCTATTGATTGATGACCTAAGCATACGCCAAAAATCGGAATTTTCCCTGCGAAATACTTAATTGCCTCCATGCTGATCCCCGCCTCATTCGGCGTACACGGACCGGGAGAAATCATCAAATAGGCTGGATTGAGCTGTTCAATTTCCTCAATCGTAATTTCATCATTTCGTCTGACAACAAGCTCTTCGCCGAGCTCACCAAGGTATTGGACTAAATTGTACGTAAAAGAATCATAGTTATCAATCATTAAAATCATCTCTTCTCACCTCTAACTAACTTATTCTCATCTTCGCTCAAATCTTTTGCTTTCCATAACGCTTTTGCTTTTTTCAAACACTCTTTATATTCATATTCTGCAACAGAATCAATGACGATTCCAGCACCTGCTTGCACATAACCCCAACCGTTTTTAGCCAGTAGCGTCCGTATTACAATATTAAATTCTAAATCTCCATTAAAGCCGAGCCAGCCGATCGAACCAGTATATAACCCTCTTCTAGTCGGCTCCAGCTCTTCAATTATTTCCATTGTTCGAACCTTCGGCGCTCCCGTGATTGTGCCGCCCGGAAATACAGCACGCATAATGTCGTAAAATCCTTTTCCTTCTTGCAGCTCGCCGCGAACATTTGACACGATATGAATGACATGTGAATATTTCTCAATAGCCATCAGTTCGTTAACTTCAACACTGCCATATTTACATACCCGCCCTAGATCATTTCGTTCTAAATCTACAAGCATGATATGTTCTGCACGTTCTTTTTCATTGGTGATTAATTCCTCAGAAAGCTGGCGGTCTTCTTCATCGCTTCTTCCTCTTGATCTCGTTCCAGCAATCGGACGGGTATTCAGTACATTTCCCCTCTTTTTTATGAGCAGCTCTGGAGATCCGCTGGCAATTTGAAACTCAGGAGTATGAATATAGGCCATATATGGGGATGGGTTAATTTTCCGTAATGCTTTATAAATTTCAAACGGATGCGTCGAAAGCGGTTTTGCTTGTCTGACGGATAAGTTGACTTGAAATACATCACCGCTTGCAATATAATCCTTTACTCTTTCAACAGCTTTTTTAAACGGCTGTTCCATAAACATTATCGGCTCATGGCTGAGATCAGCTGAATTCGTATAGCTGAAAATCGTTTCCTCACTTTGCTTACACCATAAAGCTTTCATTTCTTCCAGCCGCTTTTGTGCAGCATCTTTTTCCCCATGTTTATGATACGTTATCAGCCAAAGTGTTTTTTCAGTATGATCAAAAACGGCGATATCTTGAAAAACGATAAAATAAATGTCGGGCACGTGTAAATCGTCCACAGCTATATTGGGTAATTTTTCGAAATAACGAACTGCATCATAGCTAATAAAGCCGATAGCGCCTCCTTGAAAGTCGGGAAGGGAAGGATCGCTTTCACATTTAAACTGTTTCATCCATCCTTCAAAGAGCAAGAGCGGATTTCCTTCCTTTACTTCTTTTTTGTTTTCGCTATAGATCGTAATTGCCCCGTTTTTTCCTTGTATGACGGCAAAAGGGTTTAAACCAGCTATGCTGTAGCGGCCGCCTCTTCCGCTTTCGAGAAGAGCGTAATGTTGTTGTTGTTTTGCCAGCGTTTCAAAGCGATTGAAAAATCGTTCTTTTTCAAAAGGTATTTGGACTGCCAGCAGTTTTCTCACAGATTCCATCGTTCACTCTCCTTCACCCATAAACTTATTTTACAACAAGAAGGAGAGCTTGGCATCAACAGTATTATTTTTCCCCTTCACATAAAATCCAAAAGGCTGCCGACAAATTTCGTCGACAGCCTTTAAACTATTATTCATTCTATTATTCTTCGTCAAACTTATATAATGGAGTACTTAAATATCTTTCTCCATTACTTGGGATGACTGCTAGTACCTTTTTGCCTTTTCCTAGCTCTTTCGCCACTTTCAATGCAGAGAAAATGGCCGCACCTGAAGAAATTCCGCCTAATACTCCTTCTTCTCTCGCAGCTTTTCTAGCGGTTTCAAAAGCTTGCTCAGTTGTAACAGTAATGACTTCATCATAAATCTCTGTATTTAAAATATCCGGAACAAATCCTGCTCCAATACCTTGAATTTTATGCGGACCTGGTTTTCCGCCCGATAATACAGGTGAATCAGCCGGCTCAACAGCATAAATTTTTATGTTCGGATATTTTTCTCTTAATACTTGACCAGCACCAGTAATCGTACCTCCAGTACCGATTCCGGCGACAAATGCATCCAATTGATCGCCCATTTGCTCAACGATTTCCGGGCCAGTTGTTAAACGGTGAATTTCTACATTTGCACGGTTTTTAAATTGCTGCGGCATGAAATAGCCGTGTTTTTCCGCAAGCTCTTCTGCTTTTTTAATAGCCCCTTTCATGCCTTCTGGACCAGGAGTTAAAACAAGCTCTGCTCCATATGCACGCAATAAATTACGGCGCTCTAAACTCATTGTTTCTGGCATAACTAAAATAGCATGTAAACCTTTTGCAGCTGCCACCATTGCTAAACCGATCCCTGTGTTTCCGCTTGTCGGTTCGATAATTGTGTCTCCAGGTTTTAGTTTGCCTTCTTTTTCTGCCGCTTCAATCATTGCTAATGCAATACGGTCCTTTACACTTGATCCAGGGTTAAAAAATTCAAGCTTTAAATAAACGTCTGCACTGTCCTCTTCTACAATTTTTCCTAATTTTACAACAGGAGTCTTTCCAATTAGATCTAATATAGAGTTTGCAACAACTGCCATCTTATACACCTCTATTTCCGAGTAATTATATTGGTTTTATTGAAAATAATATACCAATAAATTTATGAATTGTCAATCTTTTTCTTCATTTTTCATAAAACCATGTTACGCCGATGTCATCCCACAACTGCTTTGCTGATACATTTCCTTCCATCTGTTCCAAAGCGATTTGCCTGCGAATCTGATCCTTTACTTCGTCAAACTCCAGCTGTTCTCCTTTTATTTTCTCATGCAAAAATATAATCGCATATCCTCTTTCCAGCGGTATTGGGTCCGACCACTCATTGACCTTCATTGTTTTAGCTTGTTCAATATATTCCGGCGGTACATCGCTGGAACCTTCGGAAACATAACCGAGGTCTCCACCTTCCTTCGCCGTCAACTGATCCTTGGACCGTTCAGCTGCAATCCCTTCAAAGCTTGATCCGCCTTTTAATTCATTTATAATTTGTTGGACTTCTTTTTTTGAATCAACCACGATATGGGAAAGATGATACGTGTCATTCATAATATATTGATGTTTATTTTCTTCATAAAATTTCTTCAATTCATTCTCATTAATGTTGACATCTTTCGTTAAAAGCTCTTCTAATAAAATACTATAGCGAATTTGTTTTCTCAGTTCTTTGTCGTTAAGCACGCTATCGCCGTATGATTGAGACGATATTTTATACATTTGTATTTCACGTTCAACTGTTTTTTCATCTACATCAATATGATTCTTTTTTGCAAGCTCGTCCACAACTTGAATATTGATCATTTCCTCAAGTGTTGTTTTCCCAAATCGTTTTTCCAGTTCATTTAACCATTCCTGCCTCGTAATGCGGCTATCGCCGATTTTGGCAACAATTTCATCATTTTTCTCTTTTTGCGCTTCTCTTGTATAAGCACTTACCAAAAAGGCAATCGTCACGCAGTTTGTTAATACAAGACTGCAAATTATGACCAAAAGCGCTTTTTTACTCATTCCTCCAGCTCCCTGCCATAATCTATTTTCTAGATGCCGCTTCTTTTAATTCCTGCAACTCTTCTTTTGAAAACACATATACCTCATTACAGAAATGGCATTGAGCTTCAGCTTTTTCATCCTCATCGATGATTTGTTGAATTTCCTCTTCTCCCAGGCTAATAATGGCATTTGCAAACCTATCTTTAGAACAGCTGCAGTGGAAGCTGACAGGCATGCAATCGATCACTTTCATATTCCCTTCGCCTAGGACACCTTCCAATATTTCTTCAGGAGTCAGCCCTTTTTGAATTTGCTTAGAGATCGGCTCTATTGTTTGTAACCGCGTCTCAATTTCCGTAATGATTGATTCTTCAGTTCCCGGCATAAGCTGAATAATAAATCCGCCAGCAGCCAGAACAGAGTTATCAGGATTGACTAAAACTCCCACTCCTACTGAAGACGGGACTTGCTCTGACGTCACTAAATAATAGGCAAAATCTTCTCCCAGCTCCCCGGAAATAATAGGGACTTTACCGGAAAAATGCTCCCTTAATCCTAAATCCTTAACAATCGACAATGTACCGTTTTTCCCGACTGCGCGGGCTACATCCAGTTTTCCATGTTTATTTAATTCAAAATGGGTCTTAGGATTGGATACATAACCTCTCACTTGACCTTTTGAATTACTGTCAATAACAATGGCTCCTATTGGACCGCCGCCTTCTATTTTTATCGTCAGCTTCTCATCACCTTTCAGCATCGAACTCATCATCACGCCGGCTGTCATTGCTCTTCCAAGAGCAGCGGTAGCAGTCGGCCATGTTTGGTGGCGGCGTTGAGCTTCACTCACTGTATCAGTCGTCTTCACTGCATATGCACGCACTCCTCCGTCATAGGCCAAAGATTTGACTAAATAATCGTTCATTTGTTTCCTACTCCCTTCCGAGATTTCGTTCGTAAATTAACCGCAAGCCTGTTAATGTTAACAATGGATCAACGATTTCGATCATGTCAGATTCATTGGCGATTAACCCAGCTAGACCGCCTGTTGCAATAACTTTCGGTTCTTTTTTAGCTTGCGCTTTCATCCTTCTGACAATTCCTTCTACTTGGCCAACATAGCCGAATAAAATTCCTGATTGCATGGCGGCTACTGTATTTTTCCCAATAATATGATCGGGTTTGGCGATTTCGATTCTAGGAAGCTTCGCGGCTTTTGAGTATAAAGCTTCGGTGGAAATGTTAATCCCTGGTGCAATGGCACCGCCTTCATATTGTCCTTTTTCATTAATGTAGCAATAAGTTGTTGCTGTGCCGAAATCAACAATAATAAGCGGACAGCCATATAAATGAACACCGGCAACTGCATTGACGATCCTGTCCGCCCCAACTTCACGCGGATTATCATACTTTATATTAAGGCCTGTTTTAATTCCTGGGCCGACAATAAGCGGATCTACATGAAAATATTTCTCGCACATTTTTTCCATGGCATACATAATCGGTGGAACGACAGAAGAAATAATGATTCCCGTTATGTCCGAAAATTTTAATCCTACGTATTCAAACAATGATTTAAACATCATTCCGTATTCATCTTCGGTTTTATGTCGATTGGTTTCAATTCGCCAATGGTAAAGCAATTGTTCTTTTTCGTATACTCCAATCACGGTGTTTGTATTCCCAACATCTAAAGCTAAAATCATGTCCATCACCTTTTCCCTTCGTTCAAACATTCCCTCATCATCATATCACATATTGATCGCAGTAGGCTGCTATCGGGCACGAAGGCAATAGAAAACCGCCAACTTTGTATAGTTGACGGCTTTATTACTTATTCTTCTTTAAGCTCCGGTTTGATAGAGGGAGCCTCATCTTTCTTTGTCTGAATATTGACTTTTACAGCTTCATCTTTTTGGTTGTTCTCTTCTTTTTTCACATTTTCTGAAGCTGCTTTTTGTTCAGACTTATCAGGCAATGAACCGTGTTCCACCAGATGTTTAATTTGTTCTGCATCAAGTGTTTCCACTTCTAATAACGTTTTTGCAATTAGTTCAAGTTTATCGCGATTTTCTGTCAAAATTCGTTTTGCTTTTTCATAACATTCTTTAATGATGCGCTGAATTTCTAAGTCAATTTCATAAGCAATCGCATCACTATAATTTTGCTCACTTTGGATGTCACGCCCTAAAAAGACCTGGCCTTGAGAGCTTCCAAATTGCAATGGACCCAATTTTTCTGACATTCCAAATTCTGTAACCATTCTGCGCGCAATATTTGTCGCACGCTGGAAGTCGTTGTGGGCACCGGTGCTAACTTCACCGAAAACAATTTCTTCCGCAACCCGACCGCCAAGCAATCCTGTTATTTTGTCAAGGAGCTCAGGTTTTGTCATGAAATAGCGGTCTTCTTTTGGCAGCATGACAGCATATCCTCCAGCTTGACCCCGAGGAACAATCGTTACTTTATGCACCATTTCCGCCTCATCTAAAACGAGACCGATAACGGTATGTCCGCCTTCATGATAGGCAACAATACGGCGCTCCTTTTCCGAAATAACCCTGCTTTTTTTCGCAGGTCCTGCAATTACACGATCGGTTGCCTCATCTATATCCGCCATATCGATTTTCTTTTTATTTTGGCGAGCAGCAACGAGAGCAGCCTCATTCAATAGGTTTTCCAAGTCAGCTCCAGAAAAGCCCGGCGTTCTCATCGCAATGTTCCGCAAATTCACCGATTCATCCAACGGTTTATTGCGTGCATGTACTTTGAGCACTGCTTCGCGCCCCTTCACATCCGGACGATCAACCGTAATTTGACGGTCAAATCGACCAGGGCGGAGAAGGGCTGGGTCTAAAATATCCGGACGGTTTGTCGCCGCAATAATAATGATTCCTTCGTTGGAGCTAAATCCATCCATCTCAACGAGAAGCTGATTTAACGTTTGTTCACGTTCATCGTGACCGCCGCCTAATCCCGCTCCTCTTTGGCGTCCAACAGCATCAATTTCATCAATAAAAATGATACATGGGGCATTTTTCTTAGCCGTCTCAAACAAATCCCGAACACGAGAAGCACCTACACCGACAAACATCTCAACAAAATCAGATCCGCTTATGGAGAAAAACGGCACACCTGCTTCTCCAGCCACCGCGCGGGCCAGCAATGTTTTACCAGTTCCCGGAGGGCCTACTAAAAGGACTCCTTTCGGTATGCGCGCTCCAAGTTCAGAAAACTTGCGGGGATCCTTTAAAAATTCAACAACTTCCACTAGTTCAGCCTTTTCCTCATCGGCTCCTGCAACATCTTTAAATTTTACTTTTTTCTTGTCGTCGTTATACAGCTTTGCCTTGCTCTTCCCGAAGTTCATAACTCGGCTTCCGCCGCCTTGAGCCTGATTGAGCACAAAGAAGAACAAAATAAAGATTATAATAAATGGGATGAGGGATGTGAAAAATTGCACCCATCCGTTTGTATCATCTGCTGGGGACCATTTAACTTCCGTTTGATTTTTTGAAGCAGCCGTATTGATGAGGTTTAATGCGTCATCGCCTGATAAATAGGTGATAAAGTATTGATTTTCTTCATATCCCTTCAGCTGTCCTCTGACTTCATATACTCCTCTTACTGGTTTTAACGTTATATTTTCAACATCTCCGTTTTCCAAATTGGAGATGAAGGTACTATATGTCATTTGTTCAGTTTTTTGGTTACCGCCCTGAAAAAAATTCACAACGCCGATAACCACTAAAAAAATCAGCAAATAAAATATGGTGTTTCGGAAAATCCGATTCATTCCTTACCTCCTCCCACAATGAAACAAACTATATTCAATAGTATCATAGAAAATCATCCCAGCACAACTGATACGCTATCCTTTCAACGATCATTATTTATTTTGATAAACTTCAGGCTTTAATATCCCTATAAACGGAAGATTGCGGTATTTTTCCGCATAGTCCAGACCATAACCGACAACGAACGCATCCGGAACTTCAAAACATACATAATCTGCCTCAATATTTGCCTTTCGCCCACTCGGTTTGTCCAAAAGGGTTACAATTTTAACGGATGCTGCTTTCCGATACCGGAAAAGATCGACTAAATAGCTTAATGTCAATCCGCTATCGATTATATCTTCAATGATTAAAAGATCCCGGCCTTCGACGGAAGTGTCTAAATCCTTAATTATTTTCACCTCACCCGATGAAACGGTTTTGTTTCCATAACTGGAAACGTCCATAAAATCAATTTCCAAATATGTATTAATATGCTTTATTAAATCCGCCATAAACGGCATAGCGCCTTTTAAAACCCCGATAGCGAGGGGAAACTTATTTTTATATTCCTCCGTTAATATCGCCCCTAATTCTTTCACTTTTTCTTTGATTTCTTCTTCTGAAATTAAGACTTTTTCAATATCCTCGATCATTTTCTTTCCTCCTGATGAGATCACTGCTCTTTATATTGTAATACAATATAAGATTCATTGGTAATGCTAATTTCCTCTAAATTTGATTTTTTTACAAGCGGAATCCATATGATTTGGCCGTTGCCATTTTCAACGATTGGGAGAAGGTTGCGCTCTTCCCTCGGTATTTTTTTATCAATAAAAATATCTTTTACCTTTTTCGTGCCGTTCATGCCTTTAATTGTCATTTTGTCTCCTTTTTTTCTGCTCCGAATAATTAAAGGCGGAACGTACCATTTTTTTGGAAGATAGAAAACGTCATCACCTTTATACGAAGGAATCCCAAAAAAGGTTTCAGTAAAAAATATTTTCCCGTTCGGCAAATGTAATTTTCCCGGTACCGGTACCGTGTAGCAGAAAGATTCACTATTTGGCGATTGAAACGTAAAGGTGCATTCATCATAAGATTTTATGACTTTGAGCCCCATAGGCAAATGAAGCATCCCCGAAGGGTGCGCTTTCATCAAAAATTCGTTTACATTTTCAATATGAACAGCCGAGAAGGAGCCGCTTTTTATCAGATCATTCAATATTTGATAAACCGCTCTCCTTTTGATCGGATCAGGAAGCTTTTTATATTCTTGTTTATGAATAGTAACGGAAGAATTCGTTTTTCTTATCACTACTTTATTTAATTTTTCCTTCGTTAATTCCTCCAAAAATCGCTCATCATCCAAAAAGACCTCACTGAAATATTGAAAATGTTCATGCAGCCTTTTGTTCTCCTTTTTCAAAAACGGCAAAACATATTTGCGAAACCTGTTCCGTGTATACGTATCTTTTTCATTGCTTGGATCAAATCGGGGCGCCAGCTGAAATTCTTCACAATACTTTAAAATTTCATCCTTTGTTGCGGCTAAAAAGGGGCGTATGATTCTCCCTCTGCCGAAAGGCCGTATGACAGGAATTCCCGCTAGTCCCTTCCCTATTGTTCCGCGAACAAGATTCATTAAAATCGTTTCAATTTGGTCATCTCCATGATGAGCTAGAGCCAAAGCATCCGCCTGAAGCTGATCCATCAACTCTAAGAAAAATTGGTAGCGGCATTCTCTAGCAGCCTGCTGGGCATTCAACCGGTGTTTCTCAGCATAACGGGCCGCATTGATTTGCTTAGCGTAACAAGGTATGTTTAATTCCCGGCAAAAATTGATGACAAATTCCATCTCTTTTTGTGATTCTATGCCTCGGAACATATGATCAACATGTGCTGCTATAACAGTGATGCCATATTGATCTTTAAATGTATTTAAAAAATGTAGAAGTGCCAGTGAATCCGGGCCGCCGGACACACCTACTATGACCGTACTATTTTTTTGGAGCAATTGATGTTTTTCAATAAACGCACATACATTTTGAATCAAAGACCGTCACATCCAATATTTCTCTAGTTATCTTTATCCTATCATTATTTGCCTGCCTTCTGCAAAGACAAAGCCTTTTGCATTTTACTGTTATTTTCCTAAAAGGGAAGCAGTTCAGATCGGACATTTTTTGAAATAGTCGGGGCACTCGCGGAAGCATGAGAAGGGGGAAAAGCACTGCCGCTTTAAACAAGCAGCAGCCATTTACAGAAGGGTCGCAAAAATATATAAAGAATATAGAAATGCCAGGCAAACCATGATCACCAATGTTTCGATCAGCCCTTTGCTTTTCTTTTTCTTTCTTTTTCGATTGTTAGCTGTCCTTTTCGTTTTAGATTGTGCTTGTACATTTCTCTTTCTTTGCAAATTAGCGTTTGAAACATGATGCAAAAGATCCTGCTTCATTTCCAAAGCGGATGAATAGGAGCCAAATAAAGCTTTCGTCAACACTTGTTTTCTTTCGTTTAAAAAAGGATGGGAGTTAATGATTTGCATCAATTGCTCCTTACTGTTTCCTTTTTTTGAAAAGCGTTTTTGAAAAACAGCATTGATAATAATCATACCGACTGCAAAAAGATCATATTTCGGTTCAGCTTTTCTCGTCCCCAATTCCCAGTATCCCCTGTCAAAAAACTCTGTAAATTCTTTAATGGATCTTCCGTTTATCGTTGTGCCACCTACATCAATACAGCGAATTTTGGGAGGAGGTCCTGTAACAATTAGATTGTCAGGCTTTAAATCTCCAAAAACCCAGCCTGACTGATGAAGCTCCTCCAAATTGGACAAAAGCTGCAAGATTAGCACGTCAATCCAAATCGCACCATTATTTTTAATAAACTGGATAAAATGTTCACCTTTAACATACTCCATAACATAAAACGGAAGCATCTTTCCGCTAGCTGTGTTAAACCAATCGTCCACATCGATCAAAGAAGGCCCAAGGCACGAACCTTGGACCTTGGCCAGTCTCTTTAACACGTTTACTTCTGAAGTGATTCCCATGCTATTTTCACTTATTTTTAATGCTGCATACCCTTTACTGGATTCAATAAGGTAAACCGACCCTGTTGCTCCGCACCCCAGCATTTTTAATATCCGATACGTGTTTCCATGCCATTTTCCTTTAATAATGGTACCGGGAAGAACTTTACATGCTTTGTTCATCGAGGTATTCATCATCGAGCATTCCCCTCAATGAGCGTTTTTGTTTAAAATGTTGTATAGCTCCTTTTATCGCCGGACCAGTTGGTGTCAATCCTTCTGTCGTTAATTTCGGAAAAATGGTTGATAAAGAATCCAGTTTCGGAGTCCAATCCAATAAAATTTCTGTTTCTGATCTTTTCCCAGGAAATATAAACAGCGAATATTGATTATTGCCTATTCTTGAATTTAGGCTAATGGATAAATCAAAAAGCGCTTCTTTTACCGTTGGAAGCTTTGGCCCCATGCTTGCACTCGTATCTACGAGAATTAAAATTTCTAAATTGACCGTTTCACCAAGCTCTTCCACAACCTCCATAACTTCACCACGCTGTTCAGGCGGCAGCTCTTCAATAGAAGTTGATTTTCCTAAAATATGCTTTAATTCACGATTAACAACTCCCTGCAATGTTTGTGTCATCGCTTTTCTAGTGACCATCTGTACTGTTTGTGAAAGCTGATGGGCATAAACTACCTGGCTCACTCCTCCCCCTGCCTCAGCAATTCCTTCTATTTCCTGCATTGCATCTTGATCTATCACATTCTCTTCTAAAATCCCAATTACGTTGACAGTAATCCCATGCTCCTTAGCTAAAGCCGCCATAGCAATTGGATCTTCACCATGATTTGAGCATCCGTCAGTTAACAACAAAATTTGTTTTAATGTCCCTTTTCTCATTTTTCCTCCTCCTGGTCAATGATTTATTACCATCCTCACCAGAAGGAAAACGTTTTATACTAAGCATGGCAGAAAATCAGCTTATCTTTTTCGATTTATAAAAATTTGAAACAGGGATCGCCGCCCATTTCGGTGTATTATGATTAATTCGAGCCACCACAACCGTCATATCGTCATCGATTGCCCCCGATCTGGAGCGGATCACCTCCTCCATAATTAAATCGGCTATTTCTTGTGGATCATCAGTCTCTATTTCTTTTATTTTTCTTTTCATCCATAAATCATAATTTTCTACATGCCTTGGTCCCTCAAATATTCCGTCACTCATCATAATTAATAAATCTCCTGCTTTTAGCTGTTCGTCTACAATGTCCACCTCAAAATCATCGATAATGCCGATCGGCAAATTACTAGACTCGATTTTGATAATTTTATTTCCTCGTTTAATAAAACTCGGAGTAGATCCGATTTTCATAAATTTGCAATTGGCGCTTTGTAAATCAATGATAGACAAATCTAATGTTGCATAAATTTCATCTGTCGTTCTCAGCGACAATATAGAGTTGATGGTTTTGATAGCAATTTTTTCATCAATGCCTGATTGAAGAATTTTTTCCAACAATTTAATCGTTTCATTGCTTTCAAAATGAGCCCTTTCCCCGTTCCCCATTCCATCGCTAATGGCTATGGCAAATTTTCCGACGCCCAATTCAATCATGGAATGGCTGTCGCCTGAAACAAGACCTCCTCCTTTTGCAGCATGAGCAACACCCGTTTCTACTTTGTATGCTTTTGCAGAACCGAACACAACGTGGCAAAATCCATTTGGATAACCTGCACATTCTTCATTTTTCACGATGATCATTTCGTTTAATATATCGGAAAGCATCGGAGCAATAATTTTTTCACATTCTCCATGGCCGCCGCAATACGGAATGCTCATTTCTATATCGACGTTCCCTTTTTCAAGGCTGTATATATCAATATGGCCAATTTCTAAACCGAAGTTTTGAAGAGCATAGAAAATTTGCTCTTCCTGCAGAAAATGATGTTCCCGTTCCTTTTTCATTTCCCGAGAAAAGTCGGACATTACTTGAGCAACTCCTAGCAGCTGTTCAGCTACCAATCTTCTGCTTTCTTGCACTTGCTTTTTTAATTTCCGATTCGCTTCTAAAAAGTGCATTTCCTGCTCAATCGTCCCGACCACTAGATTAGCTTTCGAACAATGCCTGTGAAGCTTTTTCTGCAATCTGCGATTATTTGCATACGTCTTTTCTTTCGTTTCATTCATCACTTGCTTCATTAATTGATATGTCTGGTCAAAATTGTTGACCCAGCATTTCTCCTTCTTAAAACAAGTTTGGCATGTCTGTCCGGTGATCTTGCTTAAAAATAAATCCGTTTCTCTTTCAATATCCTCTCCATCCTCCGGGTAAAAAGTCGAAAAGCTCTCAGATAATGCCCGAAAAACGTTAGAAAATTGATCAACCCGCCGAGCAGTTATATCACGTATATTTCGAACATACTTTTGCTGCTCCAAAACATGCTCGTTTGTTCCAGGAATATGCTTTGCCAACTGTTCTGTAAAGCTTTTCGGGGTCAGTAAAAACAGCAAAACCGCGGCGCCCGATTCCCATAAGGTTGTCCAAACATCAGCCGATCCTTCTCCATATAGCGTGATTAAAAGTGAGCCAATGATCAGGCCAACTGACGCTCCTGCTTTTTGTCCTTCCTTTAGCAGACCTCCCAATAAACCTGAAAATGCAAGTAGGCTCATATGATACAAATTGGAAACATTCGCCAGGCTAAGCACCAAACCTGTTACAGCACCAACTGTACATCCGATGCCTGCACCTCCGGTAAAAGCGAGCAATAGGACAATATATCGTGAAAGAACGTGTTCTGCCTGTATATTTTGGTAACTGATTCCAACTAAGCCCGTCATGACGGACGCAAGCAAAATCATCAAGCAGATAATCTCTTCGACTCGTAAAGTTTGTTTATATTTCCGCACTGAAAGAAGCGGGATGCTCTGCAAAAAAATCAACGTCAGGATGATCGACAGACCTGCCTCAACCCCTGTCATTAAAAGATCGTACGTGCTGATAAATCCTGCAGTTAACTTTGAATATAAAAGGCGGCTGGCAGCAAGTCCCGAAAAAATCGTAAAAGGCAATATTTTTATTTCATCTGTTTTAATGAAAAAACTAGTCATTTTATGAAGCAAAAGAAATATACATATAGAAGAAAGCACTAACAAACATAATTCCAATGAGATGGTGAATGCCCCTGCAATTAGTGATAGTGCAGCAAGCAATGCCTTGTCCCTTTTTAAAAGCCATACAGCTCCAAAAAAAGGAAGGGCGAACGGAATAATTTCAGATAAAATAAAAGCTCTCCCCAGCAAAAACCCGACCAATACATAAACAAACCCTTTGTGAAACAGAAAAGAATGCAAATGCAGCCCCGCTCTTTTCCAAGATCTCCATAGAAGTGATTGTGTTCTTTCCAATTGGACATTGGCAAAAGGTATCAGAAATCTTCTCTCAACTTTTTCCATTATAGCGACACTCCTCCTACTACCGTAATTGATAGTCATTATACAAGCTTTTCATAAAGGAATTTGTCAAAAGGAGGAAATTGTTTATAAGAATATTTCGACGATTTCTGTTATAGACGACAAATCTTTTAAAAGGGACAGAGCAGCCCATTGAGACATTGAGTCGCGTCATTTCAAAGAGATGATTGTAACACCGTGTTGGTCCGTTTTAAAAGCGAAAGCCGAAAAACATGAGTCGGAACTTGTTGAAATCGGTGAAAAATTAAATTTATCTATCCTATATAAATACAAAATTTTAAACTTTTCCATAAAAAAAGACTCTTTCTTTTAAAGAAAGAGCCTCTTCTCATGACCCGTACGGGATTCGAACCCGTGTTACCGCCGTGAAAGGGCGGTGTCTTAACCACTTGACCAACGGGCCAATATTCAATTGGTAGCGGCGGAGGGAATCGAACCCCCGACCTCACGGGTATGAACCGTACGCTCTAGCCAGCTGAGCTACGCCGCCAAATCAACTGCATCTTTATGTTCATGTAAAATACGCACATGTTCTATAATACATATGAACATGAGAGCCGTCAACAATAAAATAAAAAAATAATTTTCGGACAATTTAAATACACCACCTGAATCTTCAGGTGGCGGTCTGCGATCATCTATAACATTAACAGCAGCAAGTTACCCCCTTCTTGCTCCTCTCCCTCCTCGTCTTGATTCAGTGTGACGCCGAAGTGAAGCAAGACGGTCCTCGCTCTCTTTTAAAAAGCGGCTCATTTTTTGCTCAAAACTTTCTTTGGAACGATGATCATGTTTTTTTGGACGATCTTTTGCCTTTTTGATGGACAATCCGATTTTTCCGTCTTCTTCTACATTAATAACCTTGACTTCAACCTCATCGCCGACTTTTAAATGATCATGAATGTCTTTCACGTAATTGTCAGCAACTTCACTAATATGAACAAGTCCTGTTGAGCCTCCTGGCAGCTCCACAAATGCTCCAAAATTCGTAATGCCAGTTACTTTACCTTGTAACTTGCTGCCAACTTCAATTGACATAAAAAAAATGCTCCTCCTTAAATCATAAAAAAATTAAAAATAATTTATTTAATTATACAAAAATAAAAAAACGGGGTCAATATTACTGTTCATTCCCCGGAATATTAAAAATGACTTCTCCTTCATCAGATAAAAAATAATCTTTTCTTGCAAGCTTTGTGATATATTCTTCATCCTTCAGCTTGATGATTTCCGCCTTCAAATCTTTTTCCTCTTCTTTTAAATTCTCCAGTTTTGTTTCAAGCTGTTTTTTTTCTTCAAGCTTCTTATTAATAGCAATTGATTGAGAAACGAGCGTTGACGCCATAATCGCAATACAAGTAACAGCCATTATACCAAATGCAGCTAATCGTCGAATTAGCCCTCGTTTTCTTCTTTGTCTCATCTCAGCTTTAACTTCTTGTCCGGGTTCATTTATTTGCTGCAGCATAGCTACATTCAACTCTCGTTTCTCTCTCATTCCTGCAATCCCTCCTAAATTTAACGGAACCAACGATACAGCTTACGTAACATATTCTTTATATTTATGAATATTCCTTCTATGATTTGTTTCGAATGCAGCATCTTTTGCTTTATTGGTTGAGGAGCTTTTCCCCAAAGTATGTTCAATCCCCATAGTAATGGCGCTAATAAAATTTTACATAACTTGAATAAGAGTTGTGAAGACCATTTAATAAACTTCCATAAAAATAGTAAAAGAGACATAGAACATGCTATCGCCATATGAACTATCCATTTAATAGGATTGATAAGAAGCAGTAAAACGATTTTTACAAAAAATTGGTATATAGAAACAGCGATTTTTATCATAATCCGCAAACAGGTCATGTATCCGTTCCGTAGGAGGCTTTGATAGGCGGCAAAACCGCATAAAAGTGCTAAAAATACATAAAATCTTAATTCCCCTTGATTTACATACAATAGAACATAAAAAGTTAAAAGTCCTTGAACCGCCCAAAATACTAAATCGTTTAAAAAAACAACCCACCTTTTTCGATCCCATCTTTTTAAAAAAAAATTGTAAGTATCTAGTGCGGCGCCTAGAAAACTGCCCATGCCGATCATCGCAATCATGGTGTAAAATTGAGTGGTAAGGGTCATTTAAACAACTTGCTAAAAATGCCTTTAGCCTTCTCCGAGCTGAAATCATCTAAATAAGAAACTTCATAAATTTTTCCTTTTATGGATACGACGCCTTTATCGACATCCAAGTTTTTCATTTGTAAATGTTCTCCCCGAACCGCGAGCGGACCCATTACCGTCTCAAGCAAAAATTCCTCATTATCAAAGCTTTCCACCTGCTTCACGCCAGAAATATCTAACAGCTTCCGGTCCTTCATGACTACGTTATGCTCCTGCACGGTTTCTTTATGTGAATGGTTACCGCCATAATACTGGCTCATTATCATCCCCCCGCACTCTAATTAATGGATGCTTTCCTTTTACATTTTTATGTAAGATGTGCAGGGTTTAGAACAAGCCTTGATGATTCCTTGTACAATACAGGGAGCGTTTTATAAATCTGTCCTTTGTTCTTCCTTCAAAATGGTATAAAGATTTTTTGCCTCTTCCTTCTTTACTGTTTCATTTATAGATTCGATTTTTATTGTCACTACCTTATGTCCAAATTGAATGGACAGCTCGTCGCCAACCTTCACATTGGAGCTCGCTTTTGCTGGATGCCCGTTGATTGTCACTCTTCCTTGATCTGCCACTTCCTTGGCAAGCGTGCGTCTTTTCACCAGCCTCGATACTTTTAAAAATTTATCTAATCTCATGTCCGATCCCCCTCTTTCATTTTAGCCTCTTCCCAATATTGATCCATTTCTGCCAAAGACATACTTTTTAAATTTTTCCCAGCATCACGGGCCTTTTGTTCTATAAACCGAAATCTCCGCGAAAACTTTTCGTTTGTCATGACTAATGCTTCTTCAGGCTCAATTTCGTAAAATCTTCCAACATTAATAAGAGCAAACAGAATATCGCCGAACTCTTCTTTTGCTTTTTCCGTTCCACCATCTCCATTATCGATTTCCTTTTTAAACTCCTGCAGTTCTTCTGACACCTTCTCCCAAGCATCCAGTACATCCGGCCAATCGAAACCGACTTTCGCCGCCTTTCTTTGATATTGATAAGCTTTTGACAGAGCTGGGAGCGCCTTTGAAACAGAATCTAAAAGTGATTTGCTCTCATTCCTGTTTTCAGATTTTTTTGCTTCCTCCCAGCTCTTTACAGCTTCTTCTGCATTTTGTGCCTCGACATTGCCAAAAACATGGGGATGGCGGCGGATCATTTTATCTGTTAACATGCGAATCACATCATCAATGGTAAAAAATCCTTCGTCATCTCCAATTTGGGCATGAAGCACCACCTGAAGCAAAACGTCTCCGAGCTCTTCAATCATATGATCAATATCATTTTCATCAATAGCTTCAATCAGCTCGTAGCATTCTTCAATTAAGTACCGCTTTAATGATTGATGGGTTTGCTTTCGATCCCACGGACAGCCGTTTGGCCCGCGAAGTGTTCGAATGACGTTTCGCAACGCTGAAAAGCGATGATACAGCAATTGTTCATCCTTGACCGGCGGGATGTATAACGATGTTAAATTGCTCAGTTCTACACATCTATCCATTTCATATAATCGAACTTTTTTAATGTCCTCGTATTTGCTCCCTGCAGCCGTTACGAGGTAAACTTCATAATCGAACGGCAAGTCTTCCATTAACGTCAATTTCACATCCGATGCAATCATCTTGTCATAAACCTGGCAAATAATCAAATGTTGCCGAAAGGAAAGCTCTTCCCGTTTCATATCCTGCGCATCAATGAATTGCAAGCCTTCGACAGGATCGATGCGCAGAGCTTGAAACATTGCATCCAAAAACGATTGTCCGCCCTGTATCGACACATTTACTTTTCCTTGCTCCATTTCCTTCAGCAAAAGCTGAACGGTTTTTTCTGCAACAAGCGGATGTCCAGGTACCGCATATACGATATGCTGATATTTTTCTGCTTCCTCCAATAGTTTTTTTGCAATTTCCGCATAAACATCTTCAAATTGATCAAACATTTCATAAACGGAATCGAAAGACTGAAACGAGCCAATTTCGTCTTTAATTTCACTTAAAACAGGATGATCCTCTGTTCTTACAAATAGCGGCAGACTGGAGGTCAAAATTTTAAAAACCCCTAGCGGCAGCTGATCGACATCCCCCGCGCCCAGGCCAACAATCGTAATTTGCTTATCCATTTTCCTTCCTCTCTTTCCATGCACTGATCTTATTTTTAAAAGGCAAGCTCTCTATTTCCTTCCCTGTAAAAATGGCTGATTGGATGATGAAAAACATATACACAGCCGCTCCGAAAACGACAGCTGTCAATGATTGAATGGAAGCGCTCATACGCGTTTCGTCTGATATAAAAAAATCAAATAGAAAAAAGTAAAGCTTGATCGATAAAAACATGACAACAGCAGAGCCAATCATTTTCCATACAGCCTTGAAAGAAGCTAACTTATATTTTTTCCGATTTAAAACCGCTAGATTCAACAAGCACACGACTCCATATCCGCAAACAGTCGCCAATGCCGCCCCGTATGTATGGAAAAACGGAATGAAGCATTCATTGAGTAAGATTTTCACGGCTACTCCGGCTAAAACAGATAAAGCCGGCCAGACGGTTTCATTGACTCCTTGCAAAATGCCGGCAGACGTTATCGCAACCGAGCTAAATAAAATCGAAATGCTGAACACCGATAATACGCCCGCCCCTTTTGTATCGGCAAACAGCATGAAATCAACTTGCTCGATGATGGAAATTAAACCTGCCGTAGCCCCGATGGCGACAATCAAACAAATTTTAAAAGATAAGGCGACATGCTGCTGAATATATTGAAATGCTTTATGCCGAAACGATGAAATAAGCGGAACAAGAGACAATGCGAGAGATGTAGCTGCAACCGTTCCTACCTGCAATAGCGGTTGTCCCCGATCATATATGCCTTTTGCTATTTTCGCTGCTTCAGGATCTGCACCGCTGTTGACCATCAGTTTATACAGCTGAAATGAATCTGCCAATTGCATAAAAATCATCAGCATGCTCGTCAAACAAAAGGTCACAGTATAAATCAGCAATTTGGTTAAGATCTTTTTCACAGATACAGCCGCTTCTATCGATGATCGGGAAAGCGGTAACGGCACTCTTTTTTTCCAATATACAAGCAAAAGCATAAACGCCCCGATATACCCAACGAGGGAGCTAAAAATGGCGCCGGCAGCTGTTTCATAAAGATCGAATCCATTATAAACGAAAAAGCAAGTGATCGATAAAAAAGCACCGACCCGTATAGCTTGTTCAACGATTTGCGACAAAGATACCGGCAGCATTTCATGGCAGCTTTGAAAAACGCCTCTTAGCATTGAAATAAATGGAAAAAACAGAAACGAACATGCAGCCGCTTTTAATAAAAGCGCCAGTTTCGGATCACCCATCCAACGCGCAAGCTTGTCAGCTCCTAAAAACAAGCCCGTGAACGAAAACAGACTGATCAAAGCAAAAAAAGAAAAACAGACGACCAATATTTTCCGGAAATTTTTAAAATTGCTGCCATCGCTATACTCATTCAGCAGCTTTGACAGAATAACCGGAAATCCCGTTGTCGATAAAACCATGACAATTGCTAAAAACGGATATATTTGCTGATAAATATAAAAACCGATATCCCCTACAATATTTTGATAAGGAACTCGGTAGATAGCACTTAATCCTTTCGTAATGATTCCAGCAGCCGTCAATAAAACCGCACCTTGCAAAAATTTGTTCGTTCTTGCTTGAGGCACATTTTGAATCACACGTTTACTCCTTCCAAAATTCATGCTTCATCTTTTTCCAGCATATTATAACATAATCTCATCCACATTCGGCCGAAAGAGAATCTTTAGAGCGCTCGGCTAAACTTCACGGCTTTTAAGTCCAAATTCCGGCATAAGTTCCGTAAATAAAAAAAATCTAACACATACCCCATTTTTAACCTTCGTGGTTATCGCAAACCTAGAGACACCTTTCCTGAAAGGTTTATTTTCTGCTCCTTGCCACGCTCAATAAAATTTAACAGCGATGAAATGCCTGCTATCCTGTTGACTATTGTGAAGGGAATTGGCTGTCCGCCCTTCGAAGTGATGAGCTTTCTTGGCAAATTCATCGGCAGGATTTTAGAAAAATTCCCCAAAATAAGAAGGTGAATTAGAGGAACAAAAGGTTTTAGTCTGTTCCTAAAGAGGAAAACCAGAACTTCAACAAACCGTGTCGAAATATCATATAGATGAACTTTGAAAATGATGGAAATAAATCCATCCAACACAATCATGTTTTACGTTGTAGCTTTCCATCCGAAAGATGTTTTAAACAGGTAGCGCCGTCGTTCGTTAAATACGTGAAGAGTGGAAATAAAGAAGAGACCACAGAAACTGTTGTGAATTCTGTGGTCTCTTTTATTAACGTGGTGTTGGAGACAGTCTGCTTGTGGAAGAAGTAAAAAAGTAATTATTCCCTTTATTGTTCCATTTGTCTTGCCAAAAAACTAGCGGCTGTCTCAACTGCCTTACTTTCTACTTCTGTTAAAGGCTGCTCTTTCGAAAATATGACAACAGCCCCGATAGGATCACCGTTTGCAATGATCGGTCCAATGCAATAAGATTTTACTTGTTCTGTTACACCATCAGCGATTTCAATTTCTTCTTCTTCTGAAATGAAAACCGATTGCCGTTCATCCATCACCCGTTCCAGCAGCTCGCTTATATTTTTATTCAAATACTCTTTTTTCGAAACTCCGGAAACAGCAATAATAGCATCACGATCACATATGAGAACGGGGCTGTTTAAGCTATCGAATAACGCTTCAGCATATTCTTTCGCAAAATCACTCAATTCACTGATTGGGGAGTATTTTTTCAGTATTACTTCACCATCTCGGTCAACGAAAATTTCTAATGGGTCGCCTTCACGGATACGCAATGTTCTTCGAATTTCTTTAGGAATGACTACACGGCCTAAATCATCAATCCGTCGAACGATACCAGTTGCTTTCATCTTATGCTGCCTCACTTTCATCTAAAGATTAGTAAAGTAGCGATTGCCCTTTTTCCATTTTTGGAACAATCAGCATCGTTGAAATTAGTATCCTTCACTACCCACGTAATATACATGATGAAAGCGAATTTTTTCCAAACACTGCTTAAAAACCCATTGCCAGCATTTCCATTTTAACCCTGTTTCAATATTAGCCGGCAGAAACTTCTTCTTTCTTTGCGTCTTTTAAGCCTGCCAACAGCTTCATTAAAATAGACAGCCATTTTTCAGTTTCTAAATTATGAATTTGCAATGTTAATTTCAGCCTTTTCCCTTCCATGCCAAACCCGACTATGCGACCGAATTCATCCGTTAGCTCGAACAATTTTTGTCCGTCAAAGGAGCTGCTTGCTTCCTCTGAAATAAGAATCGTGATTAGATCTTTCGTTTGTTTAATGACTTCGACTTTTTCTTGCCGTGCATATAACTTTAGCTTCGCTACTTTAAACAAAAAGTCTACTTCCTTTGGATACTCGCCAAATCTGTCCAATAATTCTTCATGCAGTTCCTGTAAATCATCAAACGTTTCGATGCCTCTAAACCTTTTGTACATGTCAATCTTTTGTTTTCCATCATCAATGTAAGACTGCGGAATGTAGGCATCTAATTCAAGCTCAATTTCAACTTCCCTTTTTGTCTCTTTTGGCCGTTCACCTTTCCGTTGTTCGATCGCTTCCTTCAGCATTTGGGAATATAAATCAAAACCTACCGAATCAATGAAGCCATGCTGTTGAGGACCTAACAAATTACCGGCTCCCCGAATGGCCAAATCACGCATCGCAATTTTAAAACCTGAACCTAATTCAGTAAATTCTTTAATGGCCTGCAATCGTTTTTCAGCAACTTCTGATAAAACTTTGTCCTTCCGGTAAGTAAAATATGCGTAAGCGACACGATTGGAACGACCGACACGCCCGCGCAATTGATAGAGCTGAGAAAGCCCCATTTTATCGGCGTCATAAACAATCAATGTATTTACATTCGGAATGTCCACACCTGTTTCAATAATAGTTGTGCTGACAAGCACGTCATATTGGCCATCCAAAAAGTTTAATATTACCGATTCAAGCTCATTTTCAGACATTTTTCCATGTGCAAAGGTTACTCTTGCATCTGGAACAAGCATAGAGATTTCATTGGCTTTCCGGTCGATATCCTCAACCCGGTTATATAAAACGTATACTTGACCTCCTCGCGCTAATTCACGTTCGATCGCTTCTTTCACAAGCATTGGGTTATATTCCGCTACATATGTTTGAACAGGAAAGCGATTTTCTGGAGGAGTTTCAATAATTGATAGATCACGCACGCCGATCATGGACATGTGGAGTGTTCTTGGAATCGGAGTTGCCGTCAAAGTTAACACATCAATGTTTGCTTTCATTTGTTTTATTTTTTCTTTATGTGTAACTCCAAATCGCTGCTCCTCATCAATAATCAACAAGCCTAAATCTTTAAATTGAACATCTTTGGAAAGCAAACGATGTGTTCCAATGACTAAATCGATCGTTCCATTTTTCAAGCCTTTAATCGTTTCATTCTGCTCTTTTCTCGTCCGGAAGCGGCTTAATACACCAATGTTAATTGGGTAATCTTGAAAACGATCCCTGATCGTTTCGTAATGCTGCTGCGCTAAAATGGTTGTCGGAACAAGAAAGGCAACTTGTTTTTGATCCATAATCGCTTTGAAGGCAGCCCGAATCGCCACCTCGGTTTTCCCATATCCGACATCTCCGCAAAGAAGTCGATCCATCGGCCGCTCCCGTTCCATATCCTTTTTCACCTCTTGAATGGAACGAAGCTGATCTTCTGTTTCTTTATAAGGGAATGTTGCTTCAAACTCCCTTTGCATTTCCGAATCAGGGCTGAACGCATAGCCTTTGCTTGCTTCCCGCTCAGCATACAGTTTAATTAAATCGTCAGCAATATCTTGAACAGACGATTCCACTTTTTTCTTGACTCTTTTCCATTCGTTTCCGCCTAATTTGTAAATTTTCGGCTCTTTTCCTTCTGTGCCCACATATTTTTGAACTTGATCAATTTGTTCAACTGGAACATACAGTTTGTCATTTCCTTGGTAACGAATGTGCAGGTAGTCTTTGTGTATACCGTTAATTTCTAAAGTTTCAATTCCAAGATATTTTCCAATCCCATGATTAACATGTACGACATAATCTCCCACTTCAAGCTCAGAATAGCTTTTAATTCTTTCTGCATTTGAAAGCTTCTGCCTTTGCTGTCTTCGTTTAACCCTCTTTTTGAAAAGTTCTTCTTCCGTTATGACCGCAAGTCGTCCTAAAGGAAGTTCAAAGCCTGTCTGTAAATCTCCTTTTAAAATGTGCAGCCCCTTTGACAGAATGTGGTTTGAATCAGAAATGACCGCTTCAATCTCATAGTCTCCAAGCACCCGTTCAAGTCTTTTGGTCCGTTCATCATTTGCACCGAGAAAAACTACGGTGTAATTTGCCTTGATCCAGCGATCAACTTCTGATTTCAACAAGTGCATTTGTCCATGGAAATTTTGCATCTGCTTGCAAGACACGTTCATCAAATTTTGCGGGTTTGTATAGGGGACATGCCGCAAAAACAGTGATAAATAAACAATTGGATAAGATGTGTCACGTATAAGCTGGTAGTATTTATGGGACACTTTCGCATCATGGACAATTTTCCCTTGTTCCAGTAAAGAAGTAAACCATTCTCCTTCTTCATTCTCAAGATGATCAACCATTTCATGCACACGGCTTACTTCATCAATGACAATAACCGTATCCGCAGGGAAATAATCTAGCAAACTAGCAGGTTTGTCATAAAAGAATGAAAAATATTTAAAGAACTCCTGATCCTTCTGCCTATTTTGCAATTTTTCCAGATCATAGCGGATATTTTCTATAAATAAATTTTTGTGCTCATCTTTTTTCAATTTCTTTAAGCTGTTTGATAAAGCCGCTTCTAACTGCTTCATTCCTTTTTCATAATGGCTGTCCGTTAAAATGATTTCCTCTGCCGGTCCGATTGTCACTTCTTGAATCATTTCAATCGATCTTTGGTCTTCAAGACTGAACGTTCGGATTGAATCTACTTCCGTATCAAATAGTTCGATGCGAATAGGATGTTCCTCCGTTAAAGGATAAATATCAATAATTCCACCGCGCACGCTGAATTCCCCAGGAGCAGACACCATGGAAACACGTTCATATCCCATTGAGTGAAGATGCGGAAGCTTCTCGTTTAATTCAAATGTTCCTCCAACAGAAATAGAAAGCTGATGGCTTTTCCATAACTCTTTCGGTGGGAGCATTCGTCTTAATGCAGCAACAGGGGCTACAACGATGCTTTTTTCACCTTTACATAAACGATTCAACACTTCCATCCTTTGTGCTTTTAGCTCTGGACTTGCGACTGCGATCTCAGATGCGATCAATTCATTTACAGGATACAAATAGACGGAATCGCCTAGTAAATTATTTAAATCTTCATAAATGATCTGAGCTTGATAAAGGTTATGAGTCACAACCAGCATCGGTTGTTTGATATCTTTGTAAAAAGCGGAAATAAATACAGACCTTGCTGAGCCAGAAAGTCCGGCTACCATTTGCTCTTTCAAACCTTCTTTTATACCGTCTACAACTGCTTGAAAGTCGTTTTGCGCATAAAAAAATTGATACAGGCTTTCCAATCTCCAGCCTCCTCTCGACAAATATAAAAATGCTTTGGAAATTTTGAAATCAAGTTTCCAAAGCTTTTACTGTATAAAATTTTCATATTGATGAAAATCGGGATTTCGCTCTAGCGCCTCCTGACAATCTTCACAAATACTTTTGACATGAATATCACCGTTTGGAAGATACTCGATCATTTCTTTCCGCTCTTCATTCGTTAAATGATGAAATCCTAAATCGACGCTAAAAACAGATTTTTCAATGCTACCAATTTTGACGCCGCAATGGCGGCAATAATAATGAAGCGGCATCCTCCAACCTCCTGCACTTGTGGAATGAAAGGTTTTATGATTATTATGAACGGCAGGAGCCATTTTTATACGTTTGTTAATTGTATTCGTTCATGACTTCTAAGAATGGCGTGTGTATCCATTTTTCACATGCACTAGCCGATCGATCAACGGAATGTTGAATATGGTGCATTTCTTCTTCTGTAAATTTTCCTAATACATAGTCTACGATATCCATCGCGTGTTTCGGACGGCCAATCCCAATTCGAATCCGTTTAAAATCTTCCGAACCTAAATGCTGAATGATAGATTTCATTCCGTTGTGACCACCAGCACTCCCTTTCATTCTAAGGCGAATCTTGCCTACAGGCAAATCTAAATCGTCATATATTACAACCAACTGTTCAGTTGGGACATTGTAATAATTCAGTAAAGGACGAATGCATTCACCCGATAAATTCATAAATGTAAGCGGTTTTATCAATAATATCTTTTCATTTGAAAAATGACCGATACCGTATATCCCGTTAAATTTGCTTTCATTTAAAGATATGTTTAAACGCTTTGATAATTCATCAATTACCATAAACCCAACGTTATGTCTAGTTTGTTCATATTTTTTTCCAGGATTGCCAAGCCCTGCTATTACTTTCATGAAATGTCCCCCAATTTTTTATGATAGTGAGATGACAATTAATAGCATAAAAGACGTAACCAAAATAGGTTACGCCTAATTTATTCTTCTACAGCTCCGTCTTCCTTCTCTTCACTTTTTTGCTCATCAGCCGTATCCAAGTCTTCATTTTCCGGCGGCAGGATGGTTGCCACAACCGTTTCAGGCTCATCTAAAATTTTAAACTGTCCATCTGTTTGAATATCTTGTACATGGATTGTATCATCTATTTCTAAGTTTGTTACATCGACTTCAATCGTCGAAGGAATATGAGCAGGTTTCGCTCTCACTTCCACCTCATGTGTTGTCTGCTGCAGCACACCGCCCTCTCTTACTCCTTTTGCTTCTCCAATTAAGACAATTGGTACTTCGATATCTACTTCATCATCCATATCGACAACATAAAAATCCGCATGTATAATCGTGTTTTTCATTGGGTCATGCTGCAGTTCGTACAGGAGGGCTTGATGGTTTTCGCCGTCAAGCTGAATGTTCAACATCGCATTGCGCCCTTGTTCGCGCAAAATTTTTAACAATTCCGATTCGCTCACTAAAATCGCTTTGTTCTCTTGTTTTTTTCCGTAAATTACGGCAGGAATTTGTCCTTGCTTTCTAGCTTTTCTTCTTGACGAATTGGTAAATGATTTTCTTTCTTTTGCATGTATGACTGCTGTCATGGTAATCCCCTTTCTTTCAGACTTTTTTTCTAATAACTCAATTCGAAAAAAGCCTTCTTACTACTATTGGTTTCCCATCATCACAAAGTCTAAACATGCTAATGAAAGAAATAATCAACTCACAACTCGCAAAGAAGATCCCTATAATATTATAATCTGCTAAAATCGTTTAAAAGTCAAAGACAAAATATTAGTCAAAAAGCACGCTGACCGATTGTTTTTCATGAACACGGATGATCGCTTCACTTAGCAATGGAGCGACAGAAAGCTGAATCAGCTTTTCAATTTTTTTCTCTTCCGGCAAAGCGATTGAATTCGTTACGACTAACTCTTTAATCTTCGAGTTTTGAATTCGTTCTATCGCAGGTCCAGACAACACCGGGTGTGTACAGCAGGCATAAACTTCCCTTGCTCCATGCTCTACTAGAGCATTTGCCGCAAGCGTAATCGTTCCTGCTGTATCGATGATATCATCAATTAAAATGGCTGTTTTGCCTTCGACATTCCCAACAATGTTCATAACTTCAACCATATTTGGCTTAGGACGTCGCTTATCGATTATGGCAATTGGCGCCTTCAGCCGATCTGCCATTTTTCGTGTTCTCGTCACACCGCCATGATCAGGAGAAACAATGACAATATCATCAAAGCGTTTTTCCAAGAAATAATCTGCTAAAATCGGCACTCCCATTAAGTGATCGATAGGAATGTCAAAGAAACCTTGGATTTGCGGAGCATGCAAATCAAGAGTAATCATCCTTGTCGCGCCTGCAGTTTCCAATAAATTCGCAACAAGCTTAGCAGTAATAGGTTCTCTTGCACGTGCTTTCCGATCCTGCCGCGCATAACCATAGTATGGCATAACAATATTAATGGTTTTGGCAGATGCACGTTTAAGCGCATCAATCATAATGAGCAATTCCATTAAATGCTCATTGACTGGATCACTTGTCGATTGGATCACGTATACATCGCAGCCGCGAATGCTTTCTTCAATATTAATTTGAATCTCCCCGTCACTAAATCTCGTAACCGAACTTTTTCCCAAATCGACTCCTACTATATCCGCGATCTCCCTGGCAAGGGCTGCGTTTGAGTTTAAAGAAAAGATTTTTAAATTTTCGTCTTTATAACGATTTTTTGTCATTGTAAAGGGACCCTCCAAATTACGATTTTTTGCCATTCATTTTTTCGATGACGTATCTCTCTTTATTCACTTGACGAGCCCTTGCGATCGATAATGCGCTGCCAGGGACGTCATCTGTAATAGTTGATCCGGCTGCTACATATGCTCCTTCGCCAATCGTAACCGGCGCAATAAGGTTTGAATTACATCCAATAAAAGCTCCGTCTTCGATTTTCGTTAAATATTTATTTTTCCCGTCATAGTTAACTGTTATCGAACCGCAGCCAAGATTCACCCCATTCCCAACTTCTGCATCTCCAATATAGCTTAAATGGGATGCTTTCGATTCTTTTCCAATTTTAGATTTTTTGACTTCGACAAAATTCCCAATTTTTACTCCATCGTCAATAACGGAGGCTGGGCGAATGTGTGCGAACGGACCGATGTTAACCTGATTTCCGATCTGACTGTCATGAACAACAGAATGACGGATGTTCGTATTATGGCCAATTTGGCAATCTTTAATTTCGGAGTTGGGACCGATTTCACATTCCTCTCCGATGACCGTTTTACCGATAATGACTGTACCCGGATAAATGACAGTATCTTGTCCGATCTCTGCATCTGCTGATATATATGTATTATCAGGATCGACAATTGTAACTCCGTTTTTCATATGCTTTTGATTGATTCGCCTTTTCATAATAAGCTCCGCTTGCGAAAGCGCTATGCGGTCGTTTACCCCTAACGTTTCTTCAAAAGAATCTGTTTGAAACGCTGAAATGATTTCGCCTTTTTCCTTCAAAATCTCAATTACATCCGGCAAATAATATTCGCCTTGCGCATTGTCATTATTGACATGCTTTAAAGCTTCAAATAAGGAAGCGTTATCAAAGCAATAAGTTCCCGTATTAATTTCTGTC
Source organism: Aeribacillus sp. FSL W8-0870 (assembly GCF_037963755.1). NCBI lineage: Bacteria > Bacillati > Bacillota > Bacilli > Caryophanales > Bacillaceae > Aeribacillus > Aeribacillus sp. FSL W8-0870. The sequence goes on along the minus strand of NZ_CP150165.1, from coordinate 57,239 downwards.
ACAAGACGTTCACTTTCTGTAGCATCTTTATGCTCAACTATTTTTTCAACCAGCCCTTCTTCATTGCGGATCACTCGTCCATATCCAGTCGGATCATCCGCTTCTGCTGTCAGAATGGTGGCTTTTGCTTTCGTTTCCAGATGATGCTTTAACAATTTTTCAAACGTCTCGCTGGTGATCAGCGGCGTATCGCCACAAACAACAATTGTCGTTCCTTCTTTCCCCTCAAGATATTGAGCCGCCTGCAAAACAGCGTGAGCAGTTCCAAGCTGCTGCTCCTGCAAAACATACAATGTCTGTTCGCCGAGCTCTGATTTTACTTTTTCCGCACCATGACCGACGACGGTAATGATTTCGTCAACTTGAAGCTTGGAAACATTGTCTATCACATGCTGTACCATAGGTTTACCGCAAACAGGATGCAGCACTTTATAGAGCTTTGATTTCATTCTTGTTCCTTGCCCGGCTGCTAAGATGACTGCAAAACATTTCTCCATTTATAGGCCTCCAATACCCTTTTTATCCATAAAAATCTTATCTTAAATAATGTTCTATTTCAAGAAATCTTGTGTGATTCCGTAAATTTCCGTTTCACTCTATTTTTCTCGAAAAAGGTACAGAAATAGGATAGGAATTTTATTAAAAATCTACGAGGAAGCCCTAAATTTTATGCTTCTTCCCTCTTCTCTAAAGGCCGGTTTTGATACTTTGACGAAAAAACAAGAAGGAAAAGAACACCTGATTGGAGGCCTTAACACAAAAAAAATTAATTTCAGCAGAACAATATTGCCTAAAGTTTTTTTGATTTATTCGATTGCTTCCTTTCGATGAACCAGATTTTCTGACAGTGGCTGAACGTAGAAGGTTATACTTGGATGCATTGTTGTTCAACGAAGTTGATTTACGATTTACAGCTCTGCATTTCTTCGTTTTTTCAAATGCCGATGTATGAACATTAATTTTTGAAACAAATACCATTTCCTATACAACCATCAGACTTGATGATCAATAGCTGCATAACAATTGAGTATGTAAGAAAAACAAAGGAGGCCATCTATTCTTTTGCAAACGTTTACTAAATCGTATTAGTGAACAGATCCTTTAAAAAAGAAAGGGCTTGTCTAAAAAGTCCATAAAAACAGAGCGAATGGAGAAAACAATGAGTTTTTCCATTCGCTCTGTTTCCTTATTTTTGAAATTGGTTTGGGAATTTGCGGCCCATTTCAGTATGTTGTGGGCCATTGCCACAATCCCGAATTCTGTTCGGACTTTATGAAGCCCCCGTAACAGAAATCGAGTGAAACGCAAATTGCCCTTGATGTTACCGAACACACTTTCGACATCCACTTTACGCTTCGCATAAAGAGCTGCCTTTTGTTCGTCACCAAGAGCTGCTTTGGCTTTCGCTTTCATTTCTTCATAAATCGTGTTCCAATATACTCGACGATTTCCTTTGGCTTTCGTACACCCATTCTTCAACGGGCAATCCGTACAATCTTCACACTCGTACACTTTCAAATCTTGTATGTATCCAGATGCATTTTTTCTTTTTTGATAATACTTGAATACGACTTTCCGATTGTTCGGACAGATAAAGCAATCGTCTTCTTCGATGTATTTCCAGTTTTGTACTTTTGATAAATCCTTTTTAAACTTTTTACTTTGTTCCTTCAAATAGGTTTGGTATGGGGCTAATAATTCAAAACGAGGTTCTTTTTCTTCGCCAATCGCATATAAATAGTTTTCTTCACTCGCATATCCTGCATCGGCAATGACATACTTGAGTTTCTTTTCCTTCGGCATCGATTCCAATAACTTTTCCATAAATGGTTGGAAACAGCGAGTATCTCCTGGATTTTGATAAATTTCAAATCCCACGATAAATTGATGTTGTGTGGCGAGTTGAACATTATAACCCGCCTTGAGTTGGCCGTTTTTCATATGGTCCTCTTTCATTCGCATAAAAGTGGCCTCATGGTCGGTTTTCGAGTAGCTATTTCGTTCACCTAGAATCTGTTTTTGTACTTTGTATTTTCGTAATCGTGGAAGATAATCCGTTTGAATCGTTTTCAGTTGTTTGGTGAGTTGGGATTTTTTAGAGCGAAGTTCTTTTTTTCTTTCTTTGTCTTCTTCCTGTTTATAATCTTTTTCCAAAGCTTCTATTCTCTCAGAAAGTTGTGCCGATGATTTTTCTAATTCTTCTTCTAATTGTTCTTCTTTTAATTCCTCCAAGGCGATTTGGTGCGCTTCTTGTAGAAACGATTGAATTTTGGCTCGTAGTTTCTGATCATATTTTTCTACGGATTTTCGCCATACAAACGTATATTTGTTGGCATTCGCTTCTATTTTCGTACCATCCACAAAAATATGGTCGAGGTCGATAAGTCCTTGTTCTACTAGTTGAAGGACAAATTGTTCAAATACAGAATCCATCATGTTTGACATACGAACACTACGAAAATCATTTATTGTGCGATGGTCAGGGGTTTGCAATCCCGCCAACCACATCATCGGAAGATTTTCTTTCACCATTTGCGCTATTTTCCGACTTGAATAAACATTTTGAGTGTACGCATATAAAATCACTTTCAATAACATTTTAGGGTGATAGGGTGCACGACCCCCACCAACATAATGAGTATACAACACTTCATCCGGAATCGATTCCACCATTTCATCCACTAAACGGGCGACATGATTTTCAGGAATATACATTTCGATATCTAAAATGCTCATGACTTGACGATTGCAATAAGGTTGGAAAACTAGTTTTTTGCGTTTCTTATTCTTTTGAACCTCTATTTTTTGAATACCCTCTAGAGTCATTTCTAATTGCGTGTTATAATTTTCTTGAATAGTCATTTGATTATTCATAAGAAATCGTCCTTTCTGTAGAATGTTTTTTGGTCAATTTCATTCTATAAAAAAGGACGATTTTTTTGTACCCTAAAAACAGAAAAAAGGGCTGAGCCCAAGGTCGATTCAATCGACTTTTCGGACAGCCCCATCCTTTAAAAAAGAAAGGGTCTTAAGCTGAATGCTTTAAGCCCCTTCTTTTACATCATATTTTTATGAAGCCCCTGCTTCTTCATATTCAAAATCTTCCGTCTCACCTAAACGGTGATATTCAGCTAGAACAGCGTCTTGAATTTTACCGCGAGTATTTGAATTAATAGGATGTGCAATGTCTCGAAACTCTCCATCCGGTGTACGTTTACTAGGCATTGCTACAAAAAGGCCGTTATTTCCGTCAATTACACGTATATCGTGGACGACAAATTCATTATCCAATGTTATGGACGCAATCGCTCTCATCCGACCTTCTGTATTGACGCGGCGCAATCTTACATCTGTCACTTCCATCCTGTTCACCACCTTTTTCTTCGCAAAAACTTTAGTAACCATAATTCAACAATTCAACGGATTTTTAAATTTTCCTTCTTTTCACACAAAAAATTTTTGGGAAAAATAAAAAAATAAAAAAGGATCCGATTCGCAAAACGGATCCTGAACAATCAACCTTTTATTTAACTAAAGCAATCACTTCAATTTCAACGAGGACATCTTTCGGAAGTCTTGCAACTTCCACACATGACCGAGCAGGCTTATGCGTTTGAAAATATTCCCCATATACTTCATTAAAAGCAGCGAAATCGTTCATATCTTTTAAAAATGCGGTTACTTTGACAACAGTTTCCAACGAAGCGCCTGCTTCTTCCAATACACCCTTTAAATTCGCGAAAACTTGGTGAGTCTGTTCTTTAATATCTCCTTGTACCAAGTTTCCTTCAGGGGTTAAAGGAATTTGTCCAGAGCTATAAAACATGTTATTCACAATAATTCCTTGAGAGTATGGTCCGATTGCAGCCGGAGCCTTTTTTGTTGAAACGACTTTCATTTTGAAACACTCCCTTACGATTCATTATTTTTATGCTAGAGGAAATCGAAATAATTTCCTTTACTAACTTGTATGGATCGTTCCTTTTCATTCATATCGGAAAGTTTTAAAATGGAAATATATTCATTTACAAGCCGTTCATCCACGCTTTCTGATTCCACAAGAACCCCAATTCCTGAAACATTTGCGCCAAATTCAGACAGCATGCTGATCATGCCGTTGATCGTTCCTCCGGCCTTCATAAAGTCGTCAACAATTAACACATTCGATCCTTCTTTTAAGCTCCTCTTTGCAAGCGTCATAGTTTGGATTCTTTTCGAAGAGCCTGAAACATAATTAATGCTTACCATCGGCCCTTCTGTCACTTTATTGTCACGGCGAACGATGACAAAGGGAACATCCAAATAGCTGGCAACTGCATAAGCAATTGGGATCCCTTTCGTAGCTACAGTCATGACGACATCAATTGTACGATTCGCAAAAACCGAAGCAAATAAACGCCCGATTTGATTCATCATTTTTGGATTTCCCAGTAAATCTGTTAAATATAAATAACCTCCAGGCAAAAGCCGGCTGGGGTCTGAGACTTTCTCGCACAGTCTTTGAATAATTCCATTTGCTTCGTCCCTCGTCACCTTCGGAATAAATTTGACACCGCCAGCTGCGCCTGGGGTTGTGATTAAAGTTCCGATCCCTTGTTGCTCAAAGGTTTGCTTTATGATCACTAAATCCTCGCTAATGGAGGATTTAGCTGATTCGTACCGTTCAGAGAAAAAAGTTAATGGGATGAGCGCATGTGGATGATGAAGCAAATAGTGTGTCATATCGACAAGTCTCCCACTGCGTCTAAATTTCATAGACGAACCTCCAAATCCCGAATGTTTTTAAAGTAAATATAACTTAATATTCGCATTTAATCAAGGGCTATCCGATCCCCAAGCATTCTGACTGCATACACTTGATCGCAAAATCCCCTCAAGCCGTTATAAACACGATGAAGCCTCGACTCGTGTTGAACAAGTCCATATACTGTCGGTCCGCTTCCGCTCATTAAAACAGCATCAGCTCCAAAACGTTTCATTTGTTCTTTAATCAAAGCAACTTCCGGATACATCTTCATTGTGACCGACTCAAGGACATTTCCAAGCTTCGCACAGATTTCTTGATAATTTTGATCCTTTATCGCTTTGACCATTCCACTAACATCAGGATGCTCAATGTCATTTATCTTCAAATGTCGGTAAATTTCAGCAGTGGACACACCGATATCAGGCTTCGCCAATACGACCCAGCAATGCGGAGGAGGATCAATCAGCTCAATTTTTTCGCCTCTTCCGGTCGCCACAGCTGTGCCTCCGTAAACACAAAAAGAAACATCTGAACCAATTTCTGCTCCAAGTTTCGCAAGATCATCAAGGGAAAGATCCAAATTCCATAGTTTATTTAATCCCCTTAACGTTGCTGCTGCATCACTGCTCCCTCCTGCAAGGCCCGCAGCAACAGGGATGCACTTTGAAATCGTGATTGCCACACCCTTTTGAATCCCGAAACGGTCCTTTAAAAGCTGTGCCGCTTGGTAAGCTAAATTCCGATCATCATCTGGCACAAATCGATTATGCGATATGATACGTATTTTATTTTCATCAAGAAGCTTCAGCTCGATTCGATCAGCTAGATCTATGGTCGTCATGACCATATTCACTTCATGGTATCCGTCAGATCTTTTATGTAAAACATCTAAAGATAAATTAATTTTTGCCGGAGCTTTTTCCAATACTCGCAAATACTTTCACCTACTTTTTCGTTCTGACAAAATGTATTCACATTGTACCATAAATAGGGATATAATAGCATAATTCGACAAAATCCGTCCATTGAAAACACAAAAAAATGCCGGCCCAAACTATGAGCCGGCCACCCGAATGTCTGCTTTTAAAAAGTTTTGCCGTTTTGCTTAGCCAATTGCTCTTCTGCAATCTCGATCGCCCGTTTTACCATGTTTCCGGCATCACGAGCCCGAATGGCTCCCCATCCTTCATTTTTGACCGTTTCATAAAAGCCCAATTCCTTAGCCAATTCATACTTAAAGCTTTCTGACATAATGCCTCGGCGTCTAGCCATTCTTTGACTCCCCCTTAAATAAAAACAGACATTCCTGCGGATTTTATCCGCTTACTGTTAGTTTTCAAGCGAAAAGCTTGATTTATGCTTTTAAAAAAATGCCAGAGAAAAAAATAAAAGCAGCAAACAAATTTCGTTTACTGCCCGCCCATTGCAACATTGTTGTTTTCATCTATAAAAGTAATTTGGACTGTTTCCGTTAACACATCTGCATAGCTGTATGAAACGCGTTCAAAAGCATTTTCTTCCTGGTCAAGTTCAATCACAAAAACCGATGGATACGTCTCGGCTAAAACGCCTGAACGTTCAATTGTTTTTCTACGTCCGCCATTCGCTTTTAATGTTAATCGACGGCCTAGATTAGAATCGAGAGCTTGTTTAATATCGGATAACGTTTTTGCCATTGGAACCACCTCACAAAGTTCATTATACACAGAATCGACTAATAAGTCAAATAAATTTTTTATTATAACAGCCTTTAAACATCTGTGTCAACGTTTTCTTTTCAACAAATTTCTCTAATACTTGTCATAGTTTTCCCGTTTTTGCAAAAATTATATGGATTTATCCAAAAAAAAAAGCAGTCCAAACGTTTATTCGTTTTGACCTGCTTCCTCAATATATCGGTTAAATGGTAAACCTGACCGCATGACGCCCTTTGTTTCAATGCCTCCTAATCCTTTTTCCCGCGACAAGGTGTTTCGAAGTACATCCCAAACATTAATTCGTTCAACAAAAGGAGTAAAGCTGATTTTAGAAACAATATACACAGGATCTAAAGCATGAATGTTCACTCTTGACGGTGAACTTGCAAAATTAGCCCCAGCTCTTATTAATGACTCAAAATGAGATTGGCATGCACCGGCAAAAATAATCAGCTGATCAAGCCCGGGAATTTTTTTCCGTGCCTTCCTGACCGTTTTAATAAAATCCTTCGAGTGTCGGTAAGCATTCAAATCCAATATTGTCCCTTTATGCTTCGAATAAGAATCATGTCCAGTAATGACAAGTATATCCGGCCGATATTTTTCTAAAAGCTCATCAATATGATCAGCCATTTCGTTTTCTTTTAAATGTATGCCGTGAACAGGAACACCAATTTTTTCGTATAAATTTAAACATTTTTCCAAATAATTGGGGTCGCCATCTACATGTAATACTCTGCCTGGAATATGAAAACATTCATTTTGATATTCAAATTCGGACGAAGCGTAAAATTCTTGTTTTTCACGAGATAGATCATAATCTTGCTTCAGGAGATAAAGCGTATTTTCTATTTTTTCCCTTTCTTGTTTTTCACGTATTTTTTGTTCTTCTTTATTCATGATGACTAAGTCGTCATACGGGGCATCAGCAATTAAACGGACGTCCTGTCCTGAAATAAGGGCAATCAGACGGCCAGTATGATCCTTTTTTATTTCTAAGATCCGAAAAAGCAAATCGCACTGATAAGACTTTCTGGCCACTATCATCCCCGGCTTTATTAGCATAATGTTCACTCCGAACGGGAATAGTTTTCTTTTCTTCTTTAACGTATGTCTTGCTTTTCAAAATGGTGATTTACCCTATTTAAATATTTCGTAAAGTCTGTCGCTCAATAAAGCAAATTCTTCAATGGTCAATGATTCCCCCCTGCGCTTTCCATCGATTCCTGCTGATGTCAAACATTCTTCAATTATGTTTTTATTCGCCTTCCCATTGGGTAAGTTGTTGAGTAAATTGTTCAATAACGTTTTTCTTCTTTGAGCAAAACTTGCTTTTACTACTTGAAAGAAAAATGCTTCATTTTTGACATGAATAAGCGGTTCTGGACGCAAATCGAGGCGAATGACAGACGAATCCACGTTTGGCTGAGGGATGAATACTGTCTTCGGCACCGACATAACCGTTTTCGCTTCAGTGTAATATTGGACGGCAATGGATAATGAGCCGTAATCTTTTGTTGACGGTTTGGCTGTCATTCGTTCTGCCACCTCTTTTTGAAGCATGACGACGATCGATTTTAGTGGCAAACGGTTTTCCAAAAGCTTCATAATGATCGGCGTGGTGATATAGTATGGCAAATTGGCGACTACCATGACTTCACGGCAATTGTTCAATTTTTTTTCAATGATTTCGTGGAGATTTGTCTTTAATACATCTTGATAAATGATTTCGATATTTGAATATGGAGCTAAATTTTCTTCAAGAATCGGAAGCAGTCTGCCATCGACTTCAAAGGCAACAACTTTCTTAGCATTTTTTGCTAATTGTTCTGTTAATGCGCCGATCCCTGGGCCTATTTCGATGACTCCTGTTTCTTCTGTTACACCTGCACGCTCAATCATTCGATGCAATATGTTCGGTTCCACAATAAAGTTTTGCCCTAGGCTTTTTTTAAAAGAAAAGCTGTATTTTTCAAGAATTTGTTTCGTTCGGCTTAACGTTGCTATTTCTTTTTCCATCTGCCTCTTCCTCCTTTAAGATCGCCTCAATTGCCTCCAAAAACGCTTCTTTCGTAATATGAAACATTGCCAAGCGTTTCATTAGCTGTTTTCCGTTAGCATAGCCGATTTTTAGCCGCTCTCCAAGCTTTTCCCTCCGCTTTTTTGCCGTTGGACCGCCAATTAAACCATAAAAAATCAAATCTAACATGGAAATGCTGCTTTTCCATTCGTTCATTTCCTCTCTCACCGAACGCAGCGCTTTCCGAATAGATTCTGCGCTGGCATGTTCAACGCCAATTCCTCTCCCGTTTTTTGCTCTGGCTTCATTGCGTGGCAAAAAGGCATGTTTGCATCCAGGAACATGTTCAGCTATTGTTTTGCGAATTTTTTCTCCCGGAGCGTCAGGATCCGTAAAAATAATAACTCCCCGCGTGTTTTGGGCAAGGCGTATTTGTTCAATAATCGATTGATTAATGGCAGAGCCGTTCGTTTCAATCGTATCGGCGTCCACTGCTCTTTTTATTGCCAGCGTATCATCTTTACCTTCAACGATAATAATTTCTTTTATTTTTTTTTCATTTTTTCCTCCAAAACTTGAAACCTTTTTGTAATATTTGTCGTCAAATTGTATAAAAGGCTACTGATTTTCAATTATAACGTAAAAAAACAGAGGGTCGAAACCCTCTGTCAAAACAGCACTCGATAAAGTTAACGTAAAACCCTTATTTTGACCTTTTTTCGACCCCATTGATATGCTTGAGACTTATTTGGGAAAAATACGTCAATTTTATTTCCGGAAATTGCTGAACCAGTATCGGCGGCAACTGCATATCCGTATCCTTCAACATACACCTTTGATCCGAGCGGAATGACAGACGGATCAACTGCGATTACCTTTGCATTTGGATTTGAGCGCAAATTGTACCCCGTTGCTGTTGTGCCTGAACAGCCATTGCAGGATGCTGTATATGCAGTAGCCGTCACATAAAATTCTTTAGACTTGCTGCCAGTTCCTCTTGAAGCTAGTGCAGGCTGCGAAGAAGCTTTTGTCCCGACAACAACAATTTTATCTTTGCTTTCCTTCGTTGTTACAGTTTTTATAAGCTTACGGGAAATTTCTTTTCCATTTTCCAAAATGACTTCAAACTGTTTTTGGCGTGTTCCTTTTTCGCCTTCTTGAATCACTTTTTTCGTTCCTTCAGCTAAATTTTTATCTGTACGTTGAACGATTTTAAATACAATTGGTTCTTCCACTACATCGGTGACTTTTTCTACTCTGGTAATTTCTACATTTGTGTTTTTATTTAACACTGTTGTTAGCCCAGGCTTTACTTTATCCATTGGATTCAATTTTACGTTATGTTCCTTTAAAAAGTCAGCGACAGTAGTCGAAGTAGACCAAATCTGTTGGTTTTTCCCACCAATATTTAAAGTGATAAGATGCGCTTTATTCACCTTTAGTTCCATGTTTTTTTCAATTTTTGCATCTAATGCTGGTAGAACTTCATCTTTTTCGGTAATGGAAATTTTTTGCTGCCTTAAAACATCTTCTACCGTATCAGCAGTTGTGAAAATCTTCCTTCGCTCATTGTCTACAATCAGCTGGACAGGTTTGGCATATTTTATCACTATATTCATGTTGTCTTGAATGTCCCGATGTTTCGCATGAGAAATATAATCATTAGCTTGTAATTTTATATCTAATTCTTTCAAAAGATCACTGACTTGGTCTGCATGGGTCCTTACTTCCTCTGTTTTCCCATCAATAGTGACTCTAACAGTATCTTTTGTTCCTTCATAGCCCCCATACGTTGCTCCTGTGCCAATTAAACATACACCGACTGCAGAAAGGACATACTTTTTTCTCTTGGAAAGGTTGGATACCATATTTTTCATGTTTTCAATCACGAAAACGCCTCCTTCTCCTCCGTGAGATTATATAGAGTATTTTTAAACCTGTCAACCCTCCTGCACTTTTCTCGTTTTTTGTAACTATTATCTTGAAGTTTGAACAAAAAGTGAAGAAAGACTTCTCGACACGTTTATCCTATGAGGAAAAGAAGACGTGTAGAACTTTTTTGAATCATTCTTTTTTCAGACAAGCTTGTACAAGCTTCGACAGAAATCTTTATCATGAAATGCCGAATAATTTTTTTCCATTTCTGGTTGTAATTTTTGCTATTTCTTCAAAGGTGAGTCCTTTCAGCTCTGCAATTTTTTCTGCGATATATTTGACATAGCTTGGTTCATTCCGTTTGCCACGGAATGGATGAGGGGTTAAATAAGGACAATCGGTTTCAATTAATAATCGGTCCAATGGAATTTCCGCAGCTACTTCTTTTGGTTTTTTTGCATTTTTAAATGTAACAGGACCGCCGAACGAAATATAGAAATTCATGTCCATACATTGCTTGGCAACCTCTAAGCTTCCGGAAAAGCAATGCATGACTCCGCCTACTTCCTTCGCATTTTCCTCTTTTAATATTTGAACAATGTCTGCAGTTGCTTCTCTGTTATGAATAATGATCGGCAGCTGTACTTCCTTTGCTAATGCAATTTGCTTGCGAAACACTTCTTTTTGCACATCCTTAGGTGATTTATCCCAATGATAATCCAGGCCCATTTCACCTAGTGCGACAACTTTCGGATGGCTGGAAAGCTCTCTTAACCAATCTAAATCGTGATCCGTCATATCAATGGCATCAACCGGATGCCAGCCGACAGCTGCATATATAAAGTCATACCTTTCAGAAAGCTCTATAGCCTTTGGAATTGTTTCGCGGTCAAAGCCGACAACAACGATAGTTTCCACTTTTTCTTGAAGTGCCCGGTCAATTACTTCGTTTAAATCCTCCTCAAATTGCACCGCATTTAAATGTGCATGAGTATCAAACAGCATATTTTGACATCCTTTCCAATCATTTTTTCCCTTTTTCGATAAAAGGGAAAGAGGTGTTCCACGTGAAACACCCCAAAAAAACAATCTTCGACAAATTTATTTGATTTTCGTTCCATTCGGTAAATCTGAATCGACGGTAGCAAGCGACAAGGTTCCGTTTTCTTCCCCTGCCAAAATCATTCCTTGCGACAATTCTCCACGCAATTTTACCGGTTTTAAATTTATTGCACAAATAACTTTTTTGCCGATTAATTGTTCAGGCTGATAATATTTAGCAATTCCAGAAACAACTTGGCGTTTTTCAGATCCTAAATCCAACTGAAGTTTTAACAGCTTGTCTGCTTTTTCTACTCTCTCCGCTTGAATAACCTCCGCCACGCGTAAATCCACTTTCATAAAATCATCAATTGTAATTTCATTCTCATCATCTGCTGTTTCTTTTTTAGCCTCAGGTGCCGATCCTTTCATCTGCTCTTTTATATAGTTCACTTCCTGTTCGATATCTAAACGCGGAAACAGCGGCTCTCCTTTTTGTACCCGAACCTCTTCCAGCTGTCCAAACTTATGAATGGATTCCCAATTTTTCAAATGATCGTCCTCTACACCTATTTGCGCAAAAATTTTATCCGGTGTTTTTGTTAAAAATGGTTTTAATAAAACGGCTATATGTCGAAGCGACTCAGCCAAATGATACATGACGGATGCAAGCTGATTTCTTTTTGACTCGTCTTTTGCCAGTACCCAAGGCTCCGTCTCATCAATGTATTTATTTGTCCGGCCAATAAATTGCCATAGGGCTGTCAGCGCAACGGAAAACTCCATTTTATCCATGGCTTCTTCGTACTTTTTAACTGTTTCGGTTCTGAATGAGCGAAGAGCCTCATCGTAAGGGGTTTCATCCGCTTGTTCTTTTTTTACAATGCCGTCAAAATATTTATCGATCATGGCCACCGTTCGGTTTAGTAAGTTTCCTAAGTCATTAGCTAAATCATAGTTAATGCGCTCCACAAAGCCTTCAGGAGTAAATACTCCGTCCGCTCCAAACGGAACTTCACGCAGCAAATAATAGCGCAAAGCATCAAGCCCATAACGGTCAATCAATGTAACTGGATCCACAACATTTCCTTTTGATTTAGACATTTTTCCGTCCTTCATTAACAGCCATCCATGTCCAAACACTTTTTTAGGAAGAGGCAGATCAAGCGCCATGAGCATAATCGGCCAGTATATCGTGTGAAAGCGGACAATCTCTTTCCCTACTAAATGAACATCTGCAGGCCAATATTTTTTAAATTTTTCTTCATTCTCGGTTCCGTAGCCGAGCGCCGTAATATAGTTTGTCAATGCGTCAATCCAAACATAAATAACATGTTTTGGATTACCAGGAACTTTAATGCCCCAGTCAAAAGTCGTCCGGGATACCGCCAAATCTTCCAGCCCAGGCTTTATAAAGTTATTGATCATTTCGTTTTTTCTTGATTCCGGCTGAATAAACTCTGGATTTTCTTCATAAAATTGCAGAAGCCTGTCGACATATTTGCTCATTTTAAAGAAATAAGACTCTTCTTTTACCTTCTCAACAGGGCGGCCGCAATCAGGGCAATTTCCGTCCACTAGCTGTCTTTCTGTAAAAAATGATTCACAAGGCGTACAGTACCATCCTTCATACTCATCTAAATAAATATCTCCCTGCTTTACTAGACGGTCGAAAATTTTTTCTACTACCTTCTTATGTCGCTCTTCAGTCGTTCTTATAAAATCATCATAGGAAATATCTAATTTTTTCCATAATTCTTTAATCCCTGAAACAATATCATCAACATACTTTTTAGGAGATACTCCTTTTTCCTCCGCTTTTCGCTGGATTTTTTGCCCATGCTCGTCAGTTCCCGTTAAATACATGACATCATAACCGCGAAGGCGTTTATATCTCGACATGGCATCGCCGGCTACCGTTGTATACGCATGACCGATATGTAATTTATCGCTCGGATAGTAAATGGGCGTCGTTAAATAAAATGTTTTTTTTCTGTTTTCCACAATATTAATCCTCCTTTGCCACTACATTACAGAAAAGCTCTCGTCAGTTGGACGAGAGCGACAAAACCAAGCATTGATTACATATTCTATGATACCATCATAGCCTGTTTTATCAAGAAAATATACATAATCTTTCATCATCTTATAAGATTTACACAGTTATTTAAATTGAACAGTATTTCGAATCAAAAGGATTGACGTTTATTGGAAAAACTGTTATTCTATTAATTGACAATCGCAAATGTCGAATAATGGCGAAAAAGGGAGTATATAGGCGATAAATCTTTATTTTACAAATGGGAGGAGACAAATTTTATGAAATCTACTGGAATTGTTCGTAAAGTTGATGAGTTGGGACGCGTAGTTATTCCGATTGAATTGCGCAGAACATTAGGAATTGCTGAAAAAGATGCTTTAGAAATTTATGTGGATGACGACCGCATCATTTTGAAAAAATATAAACCTAGCATGACTTGTCAAGTAACTGGAGAAGTTTCTGATGATAACTTCCAGCTTGCAGGCGGAAAAATTGTTCTTAGCCGCGAAGGTGCAGAGCAAATTTTAAAAGAAATCCAAACCATTTTGGAATCTTCTAAATAAAAAGTTAAAAGTCCCTACTATTCAGGGACTTTTATTTCAAATGATACTCCTGATACACTTCCCGTTTTGGCAAATTTCGATCCAATGCGGCCAATTTGATCGCTTCTTTTGATGGATAGCCTTTTTCTATATAATGTTCAACATGTTCTTTAATCGTCCATTTACTCCACCATGTTTCTTTGTTATCATCGGGAGTATTTTCTTGACTGCCTTCAATGATTAAACAAAACTCCCCTTTGATTTCATGATTTTCCGCCCAATCTAATAGTTCATCAACTGTCCCCCTCACAAACTCCTCATACATTTTTGTTAACTCTCGAGCAACAGCTATTTTCCTATTGCCAAAAAATTCATGAATATCCTTTAACGTTTCAACGAGTCGATGAGGAGATTCATAAAGGATAATGGTTTCTTTCTTATTTTTTAATTGCTCCAATTGTTTTTTCTTTTCTTTTTTCTTGTGATGTAAAAATCCAAAAAAATAAAAAGGCTGAGGCGCAATTCCTGAAGCGATCAATGCCGTTAATGCAGCATTAGCCCCCGGAAGCGGTATAACCGGATAATGATGGTCTAAAACTAGCTGAACAAGCTCACTTCCTGGATCAGAAATGGTTGGCATGCCGGCATCGCTGACAAGTGCAACTTTTTTCCCCTCTTCAATCATTTTCATGATCTGTCTTCCACTCGAATTTTTATTATGTTCATGATAGCTGATGATGTTTGTATCAATATGATAATAATGACATAATTTTTTCGTTTGTCTCGTGTCCTCCGCTGCAATAACGTCACACTCTTTTAACACACGGATTGAACGGAACGTCATATCTTCTAAATTTCCGATCGGCGTCGGCACTAAATATAGTGCGCCCTTCTCTACATCTTCCGCATAGCTTTTTTGCTGCCACATCCCTATTCACCACCATAATTTATACATTCCGCTTTAGTCACATTTTATTTACCCGTACAATATTTTTTGAACTTCATCCGTATAATTGTTTTGATCATCGTAAACGATCAATGGGGGTAGAATTTTTAAATCAGGATTCCCATCTTTTATTCCTTCTACTAATAAAGTATTTGCTTCCTTTCCAAGCTTTGGATATACAAAGCGAATTCTTTTCGGTTCCACTCGATATTTTTTCATGAGTTCGATCATTTCTAAAAATCGTCCTGGACGATGGACAAAGGCAACTTTTCCCCCCGGCCTTACCAATTGGCTGCTTACACGTATAGCATCTTCAAGAGTGCATAATATTTCATGCCTTGCAATCGCAAAATATTCGTTTTTATTTAACTCTTCTTGTCCCGGCGTTTTGAAATAAGGGGGATTGCATGTTACAACATCGAACTTCCCATACCCAAGCTGTTTCGGCATGTCCAAAATGTCGCCGTGAATGATCTTTATTTGATGTTCAAGGTGATTATATTGGACAGATCTGACAGCCATATCAAACAGCCGCTTTTGTATTTCCACTCCTGTGATCGTTCCTTTTGTTCTTGTGCTTAATAAAAGTGGAATCACCCCGTTTCCTGTACAAAGGTCAATCAAATTCCCTTTTTGGATCGGGACATACACAAATTTTGCGAGAAGAACTGCATCGAGAGAAAATGCAAAAACTGAAGGACTTTGAATGATGCGCAAATCTTCCGCTAACAAATAATCCAGCCTTTCATCATCGTGCAAATATACCATGTAAATTTCCCTTTCTTGAGATTACTTACTCGTCCTAGTCATAAGAAAAGCCTCCTGAAAAGGAAGCTGCACTTACTTTTTATTTAAAAATGAGAGGCAGAACAGGCAATCTCCATCTTTCCTTACACTGCCATAATGCAGATTACAAATATGAAATCCTTCCTGATAAAGTCTTGCCAGGTTATCATACCCTTCGCCAATATCTATATGTCCAAGCTTTTTTTCCTTCTTCTTAGCGCTTTTCAATTCTTCTTGTTTCAAATTCATTTGATCAAAAGAAGACATTCGTTTGCGCAAGTGGTCGTTTTCCAATTTTAAATGTTGGTTTTCTTCAATTAATTCTCCTATATGCTGCTTTAATTCTCCTAATTGGCGGTACAAATAACCAATTTGTTCCTCCAGCAATGTCACAGCATCAAAAATTTCTTTTTTGTTCACTGGTTTTCCACCTCTAATCTGTGAACTCCATAGAAACAGCATCGTCTTGTATTAATTCTTCCCATGTGTATTCAACGACGCGATCGCGATTGATCAGTTCGACTTGCAGCACACGTTCTAAAATATTTAGTCCGACAACCTTTCCTGTTCCATTCGGAGTTTCTATAGTATCTCCAATATCCGGAAGTTGCTCTTTTGCTGTTTCATATTCATCATTCTCATATTTTAAACAGCACATTAATCTTCCGCATAACCCCGAAATCTTTGTAGGATTCAAAGACAAATTTTGATCTTTCGCCATCTTAATCGAAACAGGCTCAAAATCCCCTAAAAATGTGGAGCAGCATAGCATTCTTCCACAGGGGCCGATTCCGCCAAGCATTTTCGCTTCGTCTCGCACCCCGATTTGTCGAAGTTCAATTCTCGTTTTAAAAATAGAGGCCAAATCTTTTACAAGCTCGCGAAAATCAATACGCCCGTCAGCAGTAAAGTAAAAAATGACTTTGTTGCGGTCAAATGTATACTCTACATCGACAAGCTTCATCTCTAAACCGTGTTCTTCTACTTTTTTTAAACAAATATCCATCGCTTCTTTTGCTGCCCTGTTGTTTTCTTGGACAATCATCCGATCCTTTTCATCAGCTTTCCGAATGACTTTCTTTAATGGAAGCACAATATCATGCTCTTCCACTTGTTTTTTGCTGACTACTACTTTTCCATATTCAATCCCTCTGATTGTTTCAACAATGACATAATCATCAAGCTGTATATCAAAACCATTTGGATCAAAATAATAAATTTTTCCCGCCTTTTTAAAGCGAACTCCTACAACATCATACAAGCTTATCCCTCCTGCAATGTTAAAACCAAATCTTCCATAAGAAGCTGCGGATTAACATTGAAATTTAACCGTTTTTTTGCATTCAAAATGGAGACGATTTGGTGTAAAACAGTTCGTTGGCCAAGCTTTAGCCCTTGCTGTTTTAACATTGGCAATATATCTAAATAAACAACGTCATCTTCATTTCCGATTTGAATTGATAATAAATCTTTATATAAAAATAGGAGAAAATCCAGTCCCATTTCCATTTGCTCTTTATCTGCAAAAAAAGGCACCCAATGATTATGAATAAAAAGCAATGCATGGTCGGGACGGGAGTCCAATACTTCATATAATTTTATCACTTTGGTTCTTGCTTCCGCAAACCAATCGTCACGGCTAAGTGAAAATGCTTCTTCAATATTATTGGTAACTTGACTGACGAGGGCAGCTATATGACTTGGAGTTCCTTTTTTCTCAAGTTCCTGCTGAATCATTTTTGGGGGAATGGGTTGGAAGGTTAATATTTGGCATCTAGAAAGAATTGTCGGCAACACTCGATGAACTTGATTTGTTATTAATATTGCCATTGTTCCTTCCGTCGGTTCCTCCAAAAATTTCAATAAACTGTTGGCCGCATTGACAGTCATCTGGTCGCATCCAGATATGATATAAAGCTTCCGGTTCGATTCAACGCCCGTTTTTGCAAATTCCTTCTGCAATGCTTCTATTTGTTCTTTTTTGATTGATAAGCCATCAGGCTCTATAAAGTGAAGATCAGGATGATTTCCGCTCTCAACTCTCTTGCAGTTTGAACATTGTCCGCACGGTTTATAATTTTTCTCCAAATGCTCGCAAAAATAACTTTTTGCAGTTAAAAAAGCAGCATCCTTTTTTCCTGTGCCCTTTTTCCCTTGAAATAAATAGGCGTGGGCCAATCTATTTTTCTTAAAAGAATTTTGTATTATTTTCAATACTTTTGGCTGAAGTTTTTCGAGTTCTTCCCATGTTTTCATTTATTGTACCACTCACTTACGTATATAAATTCACGATCAGCCCTTTTATTTCCCCTATTTTCCCTAAAATGTTTACGGCATCTTTTTCTTTATTTAAAATTTCTTCGGTCAATTCCACCAGCTTTTGGTCAATTTGGGAAACGATTTTTAAATTCCGTCTGTTCCCATAAAAATCCCAGCTCTTTGATTCTTTGACACCCATTCCGAATTCAATCGTTTCACGAATAAGCCGCTTTACTAATCTTTTAAACTTAGACAAATCATGCATATTTCTCGATTTACTTAGACGTTCTCCGGCTTCCTCCAGTTCATTTAAAAGCTGTTTCCATTGTTCTTCATGGAGCTTGGATTCATGCTTTTCAACCATTTGAGAAAATATTTTAGATCTGTTTTGTGTTCCGTTCTGTTCAATTGTTTGTTTAGGCAGTATTGTTCTTAAATCTTCATTAACTTTCATTTGCTCTCACCTTTAAAATTGATGAAATTGTTCAACTGGAAGGACAAAAACAGTTGCACCGCCAACCTCAATTTCAAGCGGATAGGGAACGTAAGAGTCGGTATTCCCGCCTATCGGTGAAACTGGAGCAACAAGCTGTTGGCGAGATTGGCAGTTCGTTTTAATGATATCGAGCGCTTTTTGCACACGAATGTCTTCTGTTCCAATAATAAAAGTAGTGTTGCCGGACTTTAAAAATCCCCCGGTGCTTGCAAGCTTTGTCACACGAAAGTTATGTTCCGTCAGGGCTTTTAATAAGCGGTTGCTATCTTGATCCTGGACAACAGCCATAATCAATTTCATACGGAAAAGCCTCCTTATTAATAAAAACGGAAAAGCAGGACATCTTGCCAGGACATTTTGCAGCGAATATCAATTTTTCTTCATTATATCAAGCTTGAGAACGATATGACTACAATGTTTCCTTCCAAAATAAGTCCAATGCACTCTCCGCTTCAAAAAAAACTTTTTCTAAAGGCTGATCTGCATTGATCACTTTTATTCTATTCGGAAACATTTCAATGATTTTCTTGTATCCTTCATAAACCTTTTGATGGAAATCCAATTTTTCCAAGTCAAGTCGATTGATTTCTCGATTTTGATTGCTAGTTATTCTTGCTAATCCTTTTTCCGGCAAAATATCAAAAAACAGCGTAAGATTGGGCATCATGCCGGTTATTGCAAATTGATTTATTTCAAGCACCTCTTGAATCCCGAGACCTCTTGCATACCCTTGATAGGCTAAAGAACTGTCAACGAATCGATCGCAAAGTACAATTTTTCCTTTATGAAGAGCGGGAATTACTTTTTCGACTAAATGCTGTCTTCTCGCGGCAGCATAAAGAAGCGCCTCGGTCCTTGCATCCATCTCTGTATGTTCTTTATGAAGAATAATTTCCCGAATTTTCTCGCTGATGACAATACCGCCTGGCTCGCGCGTCACGACAACGTCTTTTCCTTCTTTTTCTAACTTTTTTTCAAGCTTTTTAATAATTGTCGTTTTCCCCGCTCCTTCAGGTCCTTCAAACGTAATAAAAATTCCTTTCATTAAGATCACCTTTTCCTGAAAATAGAAATAAGGCCTTCTGCTAATTTCTTTCCTCCTTGAAAATTAGCACGCAGCTCCATTAACCTTTTCAACGCTTCAATTTGATTTTTTGTAATTTTTTCTCCTCTCATCAAAAGCGGTATTCCCGGCGGATAAGGAATAATCATTTCAGCAGAGATCTCTCCTATCGCTTCTTCTAATGATACAAATGTTTTTGTACTGTTTTCCATTGCCTCGTAAGAAA
>NZ_CP150165.1:17500-32500 GCF_037963755.1 Aeribacillus sp. FSL W8-0870 | reverse complement strand
CACCTTCGGCGGCTGGCTCCCGTAAGGGTTACCCCACCGACTTCGGGTGTTACAAAC
Source organism: Aeribacillus sp. FSL W8-0870 (assembly GCF_037963755.1). Classification (NCBI taxonomy): domain Bacteria; kingdom Bacillati; phylum Bacillota; class Bacilli; order Caryophanales; family Bacillaceae; genus Aeribacillus; species Aeribacillus sp. FSL W8-0870. Next base: position 32,443 of record NZ_CP150165.1, on the reverse strand, counting down.
TCTCGTGGTGTGACGGGCGGTGTGTACAAGACCCGGGAACGTATTCACCGCGGCATGCTGATCCGCGATTACTAGCGATTCCGGCTTCATGCAGGCGAGTTGCAGCCTGCAATCCGAACTGAGAGTGGTTTTTTGGGATTCGCTCCACCTCGCGGTTTCGCTGCCCTTTGTACCACCCATTGTAGCACGTGTGTAGCCCAGGTCATAAGGGGCATGATGATTTGACGTCATCCCCACCTTCCTCCGACTTTTAGCCGGCAGTCACCTTAGAGTGCCCAACTGAATGCTGGCAACTAAGGTCAAGGGTTGCGCTCGTTGCGGGACTTAACCCAACATCTCACGACACGAGCTGACGACAACCATGCACCACCTGTCACCCTGTCCCCGAAAGGGGAACGCCCTATCTCTAGGGTTGTCAGGGGATGTCAAGACCTGGTAAGGTTCTTCGCGTTGCTTCGAATTAAACCACATGCTCCACCGCTTGTGCGGGTCCCCGTCAATTCCTTTGAGTTTCAGCCTTGCGGCCGTACTCCCCAGGCGGAGTGCTTAATGCGTTTGCTGCAGCACTAAAGGGTGGATACCCTCTAACACTTAGCACTCATCGTTTACGGCGTGGACTACCAGGGTATCTAATCCTGTTCGCTCCCCACGCTTTCGCGCCTCAGCGTCAGTTACAGGCCAGAGAGCCGCCTTCGCCACTGGTGTTCCTCCACATCTCTACGCATTTCACCGCTACACGTGGAATTCCGCTCCCCTCTCCTGCACTCAAGTTCCCCAGTTTCCAATGGCCGCTCGCGGTTGAGCCGCGAGATTTCACATCAGACTTAAGGAACCGCCTGCGCGCGCTTTACGCCCAATAATTCCGGACAACGCTTGCCACCTACGTATTACCGCGGCTGCTGGCACGTAGTTAGCCGTGGCTTCCTCGTCAGGTACCGTCAAGGTACCGCCCTGTTCGAACGGCACTTGTTCTTCCCTGACAACAGAGCTTTACGATCCGAAGACCTTCTTCGCTCACGCGGCGTTGCTCCGTCAGACTTTCGTCCATTGCGGAAGATTCCCTACTGCTGCCTCCCGTAGGAGTCTGGGCCGTGTCTCAGTCCCAGTGTGGCCGGTCACCCTCTCAGGTCGGCTACGCATCGTCGCCTTGGTGAGCCGTTACCTCACCAACTAGCTAATGCGCCGCGGGCCCATCCTGCAGTGACAGCTAAAAGCCGCCTTTCAACCGAAAACCATGCGGTTTTCGGTGTTATCCGGTATTAGCTCCGGTTTCCCGAAGTTATCCCAGTCTGCAGGGCAGGTTGCCCACGTGTTACTCACCCGTCCGCCGCTAACCTAAAGGAGCAAGCTCCCTTCGGTCCGCTCGACTTGCATGTATTAGGCACGCCGCCAGCGTTCGTCCTGAGCCAGGATCAAACTCTCCAAAAAAAGTTTGTCACCAAATGCTCTTGTCAGAATCAACAGGCACGCTTTTCGTTTTGTTCAGTTTTCAAGGATCAATCAGGATTTCTATTTTATCAATCAAAAATTCATTTGTCAATGTTTTTTTATTTTGTATCTTAGCGACGAATATTATTTTACCATGATTGTTTATAATGTCAACACTTTTTTTGAAAATAAAAACACCCGCCTGTATACAGGTGTTTTTCAAGGGATAATCACCATTTTAATAATTACTAAAGCAGCTAATCCGGGGAGCCCCAATAAACCAGCAATAGATGATGTAACAATATTAATGGGCACGTGCAGACCGAAACTCGTCCCAAAAGAATTAACAAAAAAAAGTAGCAAGGCCCCGATCACAATTTTTATAAAAATACTCCCTATCCATTTCACCGGTTTCAAAGAAGCACCGGCAAGAAGCAGAAGGAATAAAAGCCCTAAAATGCAAATGATCATAATATAAGGCTCCATTATATAAAACCCACCTTCCTGTTTATTTCGGCTTTACTTTAACAATATGAAAGATTTCATATTGTTTAGAACTAAGAAAACAACAAACAGGAATGTGGCTGCTTCCTTCTACCTACTATTCCATCTTGATATTTCTCTTTTTGGCTTCTTTTAAAAGAAATAAATATTTTGCTTCTGCTAATTTTAAACTGCTAAGCACCTCAGGTGAAGGATCAAAGCTTTTTTCCACTAAACGCTTTTGATACTCCCAATGTTCCTTCAGCTCAATTAAATCTTGAAGAAGCAGCTGATCGAATTCTCTTCTCAACCATTGCTTTCGCCGAATAAACATGTCTGGCAAACTCCTTTTCTCTTCAAATCTCTCGTCTTCCCTCAAGCGCTTTTGAAAGTGTGACTTCGTCCGCGTATTCTAAATCACCGCCAACAGGCAGCCCATGAGCAATTCTTGTGATTTTTATGCCTGTAGGCTTTAAAAGGCGAGAGATATACATTGCTGTCGCTTCTCCCTCAATGTTCGGATTTGTTGCTAAAATTACTTCTTGAATTTCATCATTTTGCAGACGTTTTAGCAAATCAGGGATATTAATATCTTCAGGACCAATCCCGTCCATTGGCGAAATGGCGCCATGCAGAACATGATATAGACCGTTATATTCTTTCATTTTTTCCATTGCAATGACGTCTTTCGGGTCTTGAACCACACATATTATGCTTCTGTCGCGGCGCTCATCTTTGCAAAGATAACATGGATCTTCATCTGTAATATGACCGCAAATCGAGCAATATGATAAATTTCGTTTTGCATTGACAAGCGCTTTCGCGAAATCCAATACTGTTTCTTCCTTCATATTTAAAACAAAAAAGGCCAGACGAACGGCCGTTTTCGGACCAATTCCTGGCAGCTTCATAAAGCTATCAATAAGTTTTGATATCGGTTCTGGATATTGCATCGAATAGATCCTCCTAGAACAAGCCAGGCAAATTCATACCTTTAGTAAATCTTCCCATCGTTTCGCTTGTTAACTCATCCACTTTGCGAAGAGCATCGTTTGTTGCTGCCAATACCAAATCTTGAAGCATTTCAATATCTTCAGGATCTACAACATCTTCATTGATTTTCACTTCTAAAATTTCCTTATGTCCGTTTGCAACAACCGTGACCATACCGCCGCCAGCAGTTCCCTCCACTTTTTTTTCAGCAAGCTCCTCCTGAGCCTTTTGCATCTCCTTTTGCATTTTTTGCATTTGCTTCATCATTTTTTGCATGTTTCCCATACCGCCACGCATCATCATATTATCTCCTCCATAAGCATTTATTTACTCTTTTATTTCAATCAGATCCGTGCCAACTAATTTTTTTGCTTCGGCAATAAGCGGATCTTCTTCTTCATGTTCCTGTTGATGTGCATCGTCTGATCGTTGATTGCGCAAATAATCCTCCCTTATTTTACCCCATTCTTTCTCCGGAACGCCAATCATCTCCATTTGACGTCCAATGAGTCCTTGTAAAATCGTTTGGAGGTTTGTTAATACATGATTTTGATTTTCCGCCACCATTTTACAATGGATTTCATATTTAAATTTTAGCACAAAAGCATATTCGCAAGCAGCAACTGGTTCACTTTCATTTAAAAGGGCTGCATGCGACACTTTATTTTGCTGCTTTAGCGTTGTTAACAGATCTCCCCATCGGCTTTTCACTAAATCCAAATCTTTTCGAGTAGCATTTCTCAAAATATCATAAATGCGGTCAACAGGCGTTTTATAACCGCTTTGAATTGTTTTTTGTACTTTTGCTTCTTGTTTAACAGGCGACTGTTCTTGAACTCCATGCTGAACTAATGAAGATATTGTGCGTTCAAGTTCCTGTATTCGATTAAGAAGTTCTTCATAATGAACTGAAGGCGGCTGCACACGCTCAGTTTGACATAATTTCACAATCGCTACTTCTACAAAAATACGGGGATGATTCGTCCATTTCATCTCCTGCTGGCTTTGATTCAAAACTTCAATCGTCTCATAAATTTGCTCAATAGGAATTTGTTCGCACAATGAAACGAACGCATCGTCTATTGCGACTCGTTCCATTACTTCCTCTAAGTTTGGAGCCGATTTATATAATAACATGTCGCGATAGTAATAAATGAGATCTTCAATTAATTTTAAAGGATCTTTCCCTTGATCCAACCATTCGTGGATAGTTTTTAAAGCTTCCGTAACATTGTTCTCAAAAATAAATCGGACCAAATTTGCGAGCATCTTATGAGAAACCGATCCAGTTATAAATAATACATCCTCCAATGTGACTTTATCATCGCTAAAAGAGATGGCTTGGTCCAACAGACTCAGTGCATCTCGCATCCCACCATCAGCCGAGCTCGCAATAACCTTTAACGCTTCCTCTTCAACCTTGATCGATTGATTTTCCACAATTTCCTTCATGCGACGTACGATGGATTGAACAGAAATACGCCGGAAATCAAAGCGTTGACATCTCGAAATAATGGTAAGCGGAATTTTATGAGGTTCAGTTGTAGCCAAAATAAAAATCACATGTTTTGGAGGTTCTTCAAGCGTTTTTAATAAAGCATTAAATGCTCCGATTGAAAGCATATGAACTTCATCAATAATATATACTTTATATTTGACCGCCGCAGGTGCAAATTTGACTTTATCGCGAATATCGCGAATTTCATCTACTCCATTATTAGAAGCTGCATCAATTTCAATAACGTCCGAAATCGATCCTTCCGTGATTCCTTTACATGCAGGACACTCATTACAAGGCTCTGCAATTGGTGCTTGTTGGCAGTTGACCGCTTTCGCAAATATTTTTGCAGCGCTTGTTTTACCTGTTCCTCTAGGACCTGTGAAAAGATAAGCATGCGAAAATTTATTTTGTAAAAGGGCATTTTGCAATGTTTTCGTGACGTGTTCTTGTCCCACGACATCACGAAACTGCTGTGGCCTCCATGCTCGGTATAAAGCCTGATAACTCAAGTAACGCCCTCCCCTTTATACAGTAATCTTTCATTTATTATACCTGATTGTTTAAACGAATGTAAGTTTTCCATAAGAAGGATAAAAAACTTATGAAAAAAAAATAAAACCGATCTCTGTAAAAGCGTCTCCAGTTAAATAGACAGCACATGTAAACAGCCTGAGACCGATATTCATTAGGACTTTAAGCTGTTTCTCTTTTGAAGCCGTTGATAGTTATATTGCATAATGCATCCTTCATCTATTCGGACGTGCGGAAAAAGTATGGATGAGACTTGAAATGGGACGGCGTATTCTGTATGGTTTTAGCCGCTAAGGACACTTTTGTTTCAAGATCTTCTTGGGGAGTTTTAAAGTCTTCCTAATATTTTCTTCATTTCTTTCTGCTTAAAGTGTTTTCCCCATCATGCATCAATCCATATTTTAAACCAATGTCCTCATTACATTTTTTAAGCTTTACATCATACGCTGTTCATATTTCTCTCATCGAAAAAATCCCCTTATAGTTGACAGACTTTTCTTTTTCTGCCTACTATAAGGGGATCTTATTGTTTGATATAATAACTGCCGTGCACCTTCTGTCGATTAGCAACCCTAGGCGTTACTCAAGCAGTTAGCTCAGTTCAGGCAACCCTGCGGCACATGAGAGCTTCCACTTAATGCTGCTTCCTTCCGGACCTGACATGGTTCATGGATTCTCATTGCACAGGACCCAAACGTCAACACCACTTACTTGAGGCAGACCCTAAAATATACTAACCTCGAGAAGGAATTCGGCCTCGCTAGAGCGGATTGCGAGTACAGGGCACCGCTACCTCCCCGCTTAGCACGGCAAAGTTTAAACCGATTTTCACTTTGCGCCGTTTAAGGACGCAAATTTAGTATATATGTTTTTTCGAGAAAATGCAACGCTTCCCAATATGTTAAAAAATTCAATTGTTTTTATTTTTCATTTTCAACCGTTTTTTCTCTTCCCGCAACTTTTGAAAAAAACAGGTTAACATTTCACTGCATTGCTCCTGCTTCACGCCTGAAATTACTTCTGTTTGATGATTGAAACGAGGTTCATTTAATAAATTCATTAACGTTCCTGCACAACCAGCCTTCGGATCGAAAGCGCCGAAAACTACACGTTCAATTCTTGACATTACAATCGCTCCTGCACACATTGGACATGGCTCAAGCGTCACATATAGCGTCGAGTTCTCGAGTCTCCACGTTCGAAGCTTCCTGCACGCCTCATCAATTGCCAATATTTCCGCATGAGCGATTGACCTCTGCTCGGTTTCCCTCAAATTATGAGCTTTTGCAACCACTACATCATCTACAACAAGCACAGCACCAATCGGAACCTCGCCAATCTTTTCCGCCTTCTTCGCCTCTTCAATTGCTAAAGTCATATAATATTCGTCTTTAGTCATTTTTTGCTCCTCATCCTATCGATATAATTTCATCTTAAAAAAAGTGCGGGTTCCTTTCAACCTTTTCCAAAAGCATGTTTTCTGCGATGAAAACATAAAATTTACAAACAGTTTTTACAGGAGGTCATGATTTTGCTAATTCATGTTGTTCAATCTGGGCAAACGCTTTATTCCATTGCACAAACATATGGAACATCTATAACAGCCATCGTTGAAGCAAATGAAATTCCTAATCCTGATCAGCTTGTTGTAGGTCAAGCAATTGTTATTCCAATCATCGGACAATTTTACACCGTTCAACGGGGAGACAGCCTTTGGAGCATTTCAAGAAAATTTGGTACGTCTGTATTTGAGCTTGCAGCAGCAAATGGACTGAATATAAATCAATTATTGCCTATTGGCCTTCGATTATATATCCCAGAACGGCCTAAACGGCAAGCAGAATTTAATGTATATTTAGAACCGCTTGGTGCTCAAGTCAGCCAAAATCTCGAAGACAGCGCAAGAGAGACTGCCCCTTATTTAACCTACCTTACCCATTTTAGCTTTCAAGCACAACGTGACGGTTCTTTAAAAGAACCGCCGATTGGGAACTTGCAAACTATTGCTAATGAACAAAATTTAGTGTTTTCAATGGCTGTCACAAATTTGGAGAACAATCAATTTAGTGCAGAGTTAGGGCATATATTGCTGACAGACGATGATGTACAAACTAAATTTTTAAATAATATTATTGCCACAGCAAAAAAATATCAGTTTCGAGATATTCACTTTGATTTTGAATATTTGTTTCCTGCCGACCGGGAAGCCTATAATCAATTTTTGCGAAGGGCGAGAGACAGGATTCACAGTGAAGGGTGGTTCATTTCCTCTGCATTAGCCCCCAAAACAAGCGCAGAGCAAAAAGGACAATGGTACGAGGCCCACGACTATAAAGCACATGGAGAAATTGTGGATTGGGTCGTCATTATGACATATGAATGGGGGTACAGCGGCGGACCGCCAATGGCTGTTTCTCCTATCGGCCCAGTCCGTGATGTACTCGAATATGCCGTTACGGAGATTCCTCCACAGAAAATTATGATGGGACAAAATTTATACGGTTATGACTGGACTCTTCCCTTTGTGCAAGGCGGGCCTTACGCAAAAGCGATAAGTCCGCAGCAGGCGATTCAGCTTGCATCAAAATACAATGCAGAAATCAAATTTGATGAAGAAGCCCAAGCCCCTACTTTTCGATATACGGATGAAAACCAAAAGGTTCATGAAGTTTGGTTTGAAGATGCCCGTTCCATACAAGCCAAATTCGATCTTGTAAAAGAGCTGCATTTGCGAGGTGTTAGCTATTGGAAACTAGGAATTTCGTTTCCGCAAAATTGGCTGTTGATTATCGATAATTTTCAAGTCGTAAAAAAATAAATACTTCTTTATAAACAACTATTGATCAAATGATCTTAAATATGAGGAATTTCTGTTTTGTTTTTCAAAAAAATAAAAGAGGCGCCTAATAAGTTGCTTTTCAGCTTATAGACGCCCCTTTAACGTTTATATCGATGATTTTTGTTTTCCATGAGGATTAGCCATTTTGTTTTAAAAAATAAAAAATTCGTTACAGCCCGTAACGAATTTAGCCAATCTCCAATTTATGCGCACTCGGTAAATAATGGCGGAGGAGGAGGGATTCGAACCCCCGCGCGGTTTGACCCGCCTCTCGGTTTTCAAGACCGACCCCTTCAGCCAGACTTGGGTACTCCTCCATATGACATGGACTAATATAGCACAGTATAAAATGTATGTCAATAAACTCATAAAAGTTATCAAATAATTTTTTTCCTTAAACGCTTCTTTACAAAGAAGCTTATTTTTTTAAATAGAAAAAATTAAAAAATTCGAAAAAAATCGATTGTATTTCATTCATCATGTTATAAACTTGTATTGCAAGTTAATTTAAAGCGCTCACAAATGGACACTAGTTTTCTCGGGACATGAACAAATGCATCTTTTCCCCGCAATCGGCTGCTATCTTTGCATTGATTTGCCGCGCTTTTAAAACAGCATGTATAAAAACAACTGAAGCCTAGTGCAAAACGTAAATCCCTTAAAAAATGAGAGTGAGAAGCTTGCGGATGACTAGAGGAGGACGGAGAAAAATATGTATGATTATGTAATTGTCGGTGGAGGAATAGTCGGCTTATCCACTGCATTGGCAATATATGAACAACACCCAAACGCAAAAGTGGTAATAATCGAAAAAGAAAATAAAGTTGCCTCCCATCAAACGGGTCATAACAGCGGGGTGATCCATTCCGGTATATATTACAAGCCCGGGAGCTATAAGGCGCAGCTTGCGAAAAAAGGTAATCAGGCAATGATCATGTTTTGCCAAAAATACGATATCCCTTATGAAGTCTGCGGCAAAGTAATCGTTGCCAGCGATGAACATGAGCGGGAGGAGCTTGAGAAGCTGTTCCAACGCGGATTAAAAAACGGCCTCAATATCCGGAAAATTTCAAAGGAGGAGCTTCATGAATTTGAACCTTATGTGAATGGAATAGAAGCCATTCATGTTCCATCAACAGGTATTGTAAATTTCCGTCTTGTTAGTGAACGGATGGCAGATTTAATCCTCGAAAAGGGCGGGGAGATCTTTTTAAACGAAAAAGTAGAAGTGATTCATGAAAAAAAACAAGAAGTTATCGTTGAAACAGCAAACAAAACCTTTCAAAGCCGATTTTTTATAAATTGTGCAGGACTTAACAGCGATCGTATTGCTAAAATAGCAAATCTGTATACGGATGTGAAAATTGTTCCATTCCGTGGAGAATATTATATGTTAAATCCGCAAAAATCATATTTAGTTAAAAACTTAATCTATCCTGTACCAAATCCTAATTTTCCATTTTTAGGCGTTCACTTTACTAGAATGATTGACGGATCTGTAGATATAGGTCCAAATGCTGTTTTAAGCTTGAAAAGAGAAGGGTATAAAAAAAGCGACGCAAATATGAAAGATTTGTTTGAAGTATTAACGTTCCCCGGTTTTTGGAAATTAGCAGGTCAATATATGAAAGAAGGACTCGAAGAAATGATTCGATCGATGTCAAAGAAAAAGTTTGTCGAAAATGTTCAAAAACTCATGCCCGATATTACAGAAGAAGATTTGCTGCCTGGACCATCTGGTGTCCGAGCTCAAGCTTTAAGTAAAGACGGGGCTTTAATCGATGATTTTTATATTGTGCCAACGAAACGGTCCATTCATGTGCTGAACGCTCCATCTCCTGCAGCGACAGCATCCATTGAAATAGGAAGAACAATTGCCAAACAAATGATACAACGGCAGCCTATATAAAATACATTTGTACATAAAAGGGGGATATGGAAGGAACCCCTCCTATCCCCTTTCATTTTTTCTATTCAGTATGAATTACTTTTTACTAATTACTGTTTTATTTCCCATATATGGACGCAGCACTTCCGGAATGACGACAGATCCGTCTTCTTGCTGGTAATTTTCCAAAATGGCTGCTACTGTACGACCTATTGCAAGCCCAGAACCATTTAACGTATGCACATGCTCAGGCTTTGCTTTCGGATCCCGTCGGAACCGTATATTCGCCCGGCGAGCCTGAAACGCTTCAAAGTTGCTGCAAGAAGAAATTTCACGATATGTTTGATAGCTTGGAAGCCATACTTCAAGATCATATTTTTTTGCTGCCGTAAAGCCTAAATCAGCTGTACACATGCTCATAACTCGATATGGAAGTCCTAACAGCTTCAATACGTTTTCAGCATGACTTGTTAATTTTTCTAATTCCTCATAAGAATCTTCAGGCTTTACAATTTTCACAAGCTCCACTTTGTTAAATTGATGCTGGCGAATAAGGCCGCGCGTATCTCTTCCGGCCGCCCCTGCCTCAGAACGGAAGCAAGCGCTGTACGCTACATAATTGATTGGAAGCTGCTTCTCCTGTAAAATTTCATCACGGTGCAAATTTGTGACAGGAACTTCCGCTGTTGGTATTAAGAAATAATCCTCACCTTGAATTTTAAAAGCGTCTTCCTCAAACTTCGGAAGCTGTCCTGTTCCGATCATGCTTGTACGGTTCACTATATACGGAGGCAAAACTTCCTCATAGCCATGTTCTTCAACGTGCAAATCTATCATAAAACTGATAAGCGCCCTTTCTAATCTTGCGCCCAAACCTTTATAAAATACAAAGCGGCTGCCGGTCACCTTGCCGGCTCTTTCAAAATCGAGAATTCCTAATTGGTCGGCAATTTCCCAATGAGGTTTTGGTTCAAAACGAAAGGTCGGGATTTCTCCCCATTTGCGGACTTCTACATTATCTTCCTCTGAATCGCCGACTGGAACGCTCTCATGCGGAATGTTTGGAATCGACAAAATCAAGGTTTCAAGCTTTTCTTCAATCTCTTTTAATTCCTCATCAAGTGTTTTGATGCGTTCTCCTACTTGACGCATTTCTTGAATTAAATGATCTGTGTCTTTCTTTTCTCTTTTTAATTCGGCGATTTTAGAAGATACTTCATTTCTTTTGCTTTTTAATTCTTCCGTCGTAACAATTAGTTCACGACGCTTTTTATCCAAGTCAACAAATTGATCAAAATCAGTTAAATCCTCTCCACGGTGTTCAAGCTTCTTTTTTATTTCTTCAAAATTTGACCGTAAAAATTTCATATCAAGCATCATGGACACTCCTTTCGCTTTTATATTCAAAATAAAAACTCCCGTCCAAAAAGGGACGAGAGTATACCCGCGTTGCCACCCTGCTTGAAGGCATCAGCCTTCCACTTACAAAGGTAACGGTTTTTTCCGTAAATGCTTACTAACAAAAACTTGCATTCAGCATTTCACTCAAGGACGGATTCACAAGCGTTTTTCACTGGTTTCCACCAACCACCAGCTCTCTTAAGAAAAACAACTTGCTACTAGTTCCTCTCATTGCTTTAGATCTATTTATATTCATAAATTTACTATAAGTTTAGGGTTTGTTCAACTTTTTTATGCATGAACTTTCTCGTTTGATTCCTTCACCATATTTAAAAAATATTGCACAAATCGATGATCATCCGTCAATTCCGGATGGAATGAACATCCAAGAATGTGGCCTTGTCGAACAGCAACAATTCGATCCTCATGTTTTGCTAAAATTTCAACATTTTCTCCTGCTTCTACAATATGCGGAGCGCGAATAAACACACCTATAAAATCGTCCCCAACTCCTGCAATGGTTAATTCCGCTTCAAAACTTTCACGCTGGCGGCCGAAAGAATTCCGTTCAACGACCACATCCAATACACCAAGGTGCGGCTCATCTTGTCCAACAATTTGCTTCGCCAGCAAAATAAGACCAGCACATGTACCGAAAACAGGTTTTCCTCCCTTTATAAATTCTTTCAAAGGGTCCATCAACCCATACTTTTCAATCAATCTTCTCATTGTCGTGCTTTCGCCGCCTGGTAAAATAAGTCCATCGATATTTTGCAATTGTTCGGATTTTTTAATTTTTACGCCTTCTGCACCACAAGCTTCGATTGACTGAATATGCTCCCTCACAGCACCTTGGAGTGCCAAAACTCCTACTTTCATTTTGTATTCTCCTTTACCAACCACGTTCTTGCATACGATGTTCCGGAAGCAATGAAGAAATATCGATCCCTTTCATCGCAGTTCCAAGATCTTTTGATAAATGAGCGATTAATTCATAATCCTCATAGTGTGTGGTCGCTTCCACAATTGCCCGGGCATACTTTCCTGGATTTTCAGATTTAAAAATACCTGAGCCGACAAACACACCATCTGCACCAAGCTGCATCATCAACGCTGCGTCAGCAGGTGTTGCAACGCCGCCAGCAGCAAAATTCACGACAGGGAGTCGTCCTTCCTTTTTAATTTGTAGCAGCACTTCATACGGGGCTCCTAAATTTTTTGCTTCCGTCATTAGCTCATCTTCGCTCATGCCGACAATTTTCCGAACCTGTGCATTCACTTTCCGCATGTGACGAACTGCTTCTACAATGTTGCCAGTTCCCGGTTCGCCCTTCGTTCTGAGCATGGAAGCACCTTCTCCAATTCGGCGAGCTGCTTCTCCTAGATCACGGCAGCCACAAACAAATGGAACCGTAAATTCCCGCTTATTTATATGAAACTCTTCATCAGCCGGTGTCAACACTTCACTTTCATCAATATAATCAACACCGAGCGCTTCTAATACTCGAGCTTCTACAATATGTCCAATACGGCATTTTGCCATTACTGGAATCGTAACCGCGTTCATGACCTCTTCAATAATCGTCGGATCAGCCATGCGGGCAACCCCGCCTGCCGCACGAATGTCAGCAGGAACTCTTTCCAGCGCCATGACGGCAACCGCACCTGCTTCTTCAGCAATTTTGGCCTGTTCTGCATTGACCACATCCATGATGACGCCGCCTTTTTGCATTTCGGCCATTCCCCTTTTTACTCGATCAGTACCTGTAATTGCCATTTCTATAGTTCCTCCTTAATGATACATTCAAATGCATACGTCTATTTTATCCTAATTTTTATAAAATTCCTATCAAATTTCAAGGATTTCTTTTATTTTAAATATAGTAAAAACCCCCAACAAAATGTTAGGAGTTATGCATTAAAACCAGCTTTTTACCATGTTTGCTGCTCCGTTCCATACATCACCAAAAAAACTACCAATGCCTCTCATTGATAATACAAACCAGTTAGCTTTTTCGACTTTTGTTTTTGTCACTACATCAACTTTCGCTTCGGATTCACCTGTTACAAATCCGTAATCCTGGCTGTTCCCTTTATATTCTACGGACATATACCCGACCTTGGCGCCCTTTTTAATTGGTGCAGTCAGCTCTCCGTTCGCAGTTAAAAGCTTTTTATCTAAAACATATTTCGGCTCATACTGGTCTTTTTCCCCACGTTTAATAGGGAGCTTTAAAGAATCTTTTGTTTCTATTTCTACTTTTTTCTCTTTTCCTTTTACAACAGATACAGTTGATTTATTTTTTATTTGATATTGCGCAGGAAATAATTCCTCAATGGAAAAATTGCTGAAAACATAGTCCATTAGTTTTCTAGTTTCACTAAAACGATGTACGTAATTGTTGCTCCCTTTACCTTTCGCATTCATAACAACTGTGATGATTCGCATTCCGTTCCGTTCGGCTGTTCCCGTAAAGCAGGAGCCCGCAAAATCGGTATATCCTGTTTTTAACCCGTCTACACCTTCTGTACCATAAACTAATCCAGGCAGCATCCAGTTCCAGTTTTCCATTTTAATCTCATCATCCGTACCTTCTCGAAAAGCTTTTCTCGTAATTTTGGCCGTTTCTAAAATCTCAGGATACTCCTTTAAAAGATGGTACGCAAGGCTGGCAACGTCTCTCGCAGACATTACATTTTCTTCTTCCTCACCTGTTCCTTCCGGATGCATCCCCATTAAGTCTCTATTGTTTAAACCTGTCGCATTTACAAACTTCGTATGCTTCAAGCCTAGTTCTTTCGCTTTTTCATTCATCATTTTCACAAAATTTGTTTCCGATCCACCGATCACTTCTGCCACTGCAATCGCCGCACCATTTGCAGAATAAATGGCCATTGCTTCATATAACTCTTTTATTGTATAACTTCCATCTTTTCTTAAAGGGACATTGGATAAACTGCGATTTTGGGAAATTTTGTAAACATAATCACTTGGACGATATGTTTGATCCCAAGAAACTTTCTTTTCATGGATCGCTTCTAGCAGCAAGTATTCAGTCATCATTTTTGTCATACTTGCAACTCCAAGAGTTTTATCAATATTTTTTCCGTACACAATTTTCCCTGTAGAGGCTTCAACGGCAATGGCTGCAGAGGCATTGATGCCCAATGGGTCATTTTCTTCAGCATTTATTTTGGGAGACAAAGGGGAAAATGCCGTCATCAATAAAAACGTGATGACGAGAGCCGAGATGAATTTTTTCGTGAAGTGCACCATGATTACCTCCATTTATTTGAAAATATCTATTTTAAAAAATAATTAATAGTTAACACAACAAAATTGATTTTAACATACATCTTATAAAAAAAATAGACAGAGTCTCTACTCTGTCTAAAAGTCGTAATTTTTTAAATAAGACTATTGAACTGTCAGTTGTTAAGAAATGGAATAATTAGGAGCCTCTTTTGTAATTTGAACATCATGCGGATGGCTTTCTCTTAATCCTGCACCAGTCATCCGGATAAATTGTGAATGCTCACGGAGCTCATATAAATTTTTTGCTCCGCAATATCCCATACCTGATCTCACACCGCCGACAAGTTGGTAAATTGTCTCTGCCAACGGTCCTTTATATGGGATGCGGCCTTCAATTCCTTCTGGAACAAATTTTTTGTTGTCTTCTTGGAAATAACGGTCTTTGCTACCTTTTTCCATCGCTGCAACTGAACCCATGCCGCGATATACTTTAAATCGACGCCCTTGGTAAATTTCTGTTTCTCCCGGGCTTTCAGATGTACCTGCAAGCAAACTTCCTAACATGACGGCATGTCCACCTGCAGCCAATGCTTTTACAATATCTCCTGAATATTTTATTCCGC
>NZ_CP150165.1:0-12500 GCF_037963755.1 Aeribacillus sp. FSL W8-0870 | reverse complement strand
CTGACGGGCCTTTCCAGACCTCTTCGTCTACCCCGTTCCTTTGTCACTCCTTAATCGAGTGTCCTACAACCCCAAGAGGCACGCCTCTTGGTTTGGGCTGTTCCCGTTTCGCTCGCCGCTACTCAGGGAATCGCTGTTGCTTTCTCTTCCTCCGGGTACTTAGATGTTTCAGTTCCCCGGGTTGCCCTCCATACCCTATGGATTCAGGTATGGATACTGCCCCATTACGGACAGTGGGTTCCCCCATTCGGACATCTCCGGATCGACGCTTACTTACAGCTCCCCGAAGCATTTCGGTGTTTGTCCCGTCCTTCATCGGCTCCTAGTGCCAAGGCATCCACCGTGCGCCCTTTCTAACTTAACCGTTTCTTCCTAACATGAGCGATCTATTCGTGAATGTCTTTCCGTTATCCAGTTTTCAAAGAACAATGCTTTTTCTCAATGAGCTCCCTTGCTGCTTGAATTGCTTTTAGCCGAACATCCGATCCTTCGAATGGGCTCTCGCATAGGAGCAATGCTTCCAATATTCATCAAACTTATGGTGGAGCCTAGCGGGATCGAACCGCTGACCTCCTGCGTGCAAAGCAGGCGCTCTCCCAGCTGAGCTAAGGCCCCAGGATGGTCTTATTTATGGTGGGCCTGAGTGGACTTGAACCACCGACCTCACGCTTATCAGGCGTGCGCTCTAACCGGCTGAGCTACAGGCCCATCCTGTATTTTTTTATTCAGCTTCTATTCGCTGGGAAATCGACTTTGCGAATTCACCAGCAAACGGGGAAGGATGTGATCCTTCAAAACTAAACAAAACGGAAAAGCGTACCTTTTTCAATGTATATATCCTTAGAAAGGAGGTGATCCAGCCGCACCTTCCGATACGGCTACCTTGTTACGACTTCACCCCAATCATTTGTCCCACCTTCGGCGGCTGGCTCCCGTAAGGGTTACCCCACCGACTTCGGGTGTTACAAACTCTCGTGGTGTGACGGGCGGTGTGTACAAGACCCGGGAACGTATTCACCGCGGCATGCTGATCCGCGATTACTAGCGATTCCGGCTTCATGCAGGCGAGTTGCAGCCTGCAATCCGAACTGAGAGTGGTTTTTTGGGATTCGCTCCACCTCGCGGTTTCGCTGCCCTTTGTACCACCCATTGTAGCACGTGTGTAGCCCAGGTCATAAGGGGCATGATGATTTGACGTCATCCCCACCTTCCTCCGACTTTTAGCCGGCAGTCACCTTAGAGTGCCCAACTGAATGCTGGCAACTAAGGTCAAGGGTTGCGCTCGTTGCGGGACTTAACCCAACATCTCACGACACGAGCTGACGACAACCATGCACCACCTGTCACCCTGTCCCCGAAAGGGGAACGCCCTATCTCTAGGGTTGTCAGGGGATGTCAAGACCTGGTAAGGTTCTTCGCGTTGCTTCGAATTAAACCACATGCTCCACCGCTTGTGCGGGTCCCCGTCAATTCCTTTGAGTTTCAGCCTTGCGGCCGTACTCCCCAGGCGGAGTGCTTAATGCGTTTGCTGCAGCACTAAAGGGTGGATACCCTCTAACACTTAGCACTCATCGTTTACGGCGTGGACTACCAGGGTATCTAATCCTGTTCGCTCCCCACGCTTTCGCGCCTCAGCGTCAGTTACAGGCCAGAGAGCCGCCTTCGCCACTGGTGTTCCTCCACATCTCTACGCATTTCACCGCTACACGTGGAATTCCGCTCCCCTCTCCTGCACTCAAGTTCCCCAGTTTCCAATGGCCGCTCGCGGTTGAGCCGCGAGATTTCACATCAGACTTAAGGAACCGCCTGCGCGCGCTTTACGCCCAATAATTCCGGACAACGCTTGCCACCTACGTATTACCGCGGCTGCTGGCACGTAGTTAGCCGTGGCTTCCTCGTCAGGTACCGTCAAGGTACCGCCCTGTTCGAACGGCACTTGTTCTTCCCTGACAACAGAGCTTTACGATCCGAAGACCTTCTTCGCTCACGCGGCGTTGCTCCGTCAGACTTTCGTCCATTGCGGAAGATTCCCTACTGCTGCCTCCCGTAGGAGTCTGGGCCGTGTCTCAGTCCCAGTGTGGCCGGTCACCCTCTCAGGTCGGCTACGCATCGTCGCCTTGGTGAGCCGTTACCTCACCAACTAGCTAATGCGCCGCGGGCCCATCCTGCAGTGACAGCTAAAAGCCGCCTTTCAACCGAAAACCATGCGGTTTTCGGTGTTATCCGGTATTAGCTCCGGTTTCCCGAAGTTATCCCAGTCTGCAGGGCAGGTTGCCCACGTGTTACTCACCCGTCCGCCGCTAACCTAAAGGAGCAAGCTCCCTTCGGTCCGCTCGACTTGCATGTATTAGGCACGCCGCCAGCGTTCGTCCTGAGCCAGGATCAAACTCTCCAAAAAAAGTTTGTCACCAAATGCTCTTGTCAGAATCAACAGGCACGCTTTTCGTTTTGTTCAGTTTTCAAAGATCATATATCAAAAACAGCGACTTTTACATTATAAAATCATACTTTATGGTTGTCAACACTTTTTTTATTTTAATTGCTGACTTCAGTGATTATAGCAGTTTCAATCGTTTTTGACAAGCATTATTTTATATCTTCGAAAAAACTAAAAAACCTTTATAATCGACAAATCCTTGCTCTTTTCCAAAGATATAATTTGATCGGAATCTTCTGCTTGTACCATCGGCTTTGTAACCAATTTTTCATTTATAAAAACGATTTTCCCATAAGCTCCATTAGAAAGCTTTACTGTTCGTCCTACCATATCTTTTATAAATATTTTTTTGAAAGCTTGAACAACCGATAAATCAAATTTTCCAAATTGATCTTTTTCTATTTGATCCAACACGTGAAACGGCGATTGTCCATTGCGATATGGACGAGGAGAAATCATTGCTTGATATGCGTCTGCAAACGAAATGATTTTAGCAAAAGGATGAATTTGAACGCCTTTAATTCCTAAAGGATAACCTGATCCATCAAATCGTTCATGATGCTGCAAGACTGCAACTTTCGCACCTTCTGTTAAAGCTGGTAAATCTTTTAATAAATTATAGCTGTGAATAGGATGTTCTCTAACCTCGAGGAACTCTTTTTCTGTTAGCGCTTCTTTTTTTGTTAAAATTGCTGGAGTAATTTTTGCCATCCCACAATCACTTAACAGACCTGCAAGAGCAATTTGATTTACTTCTCCAGTTAAAAATCCCATTTTTTTTGCAATTAAAGCGCTTAATAAAGAGACAGAAACAGAATGATGGCAAATATAATTTTTTGCATCACATGTTGTATAAGTCTCCATTATTTTGCCTGGTTGATCAAACCCAGCTTTTAATACTGGGAGGAGTAAAGTTCTAATTTTGTAAATATCTACTGAAGCACCCGACTGCCAAGATAAAAAATACTTTTGGAGCTGTTCTACTGAATGTACAAAAATTTCTTCAAAAGCAGTTTTTGATGAACTTTCCGTTTTTTGAACGTCAGCCTCATTTTTTTGAGGTTGATCAGTGGAAATATCTTCTTTCGCTTCTTTTACTCCTGTAGTAGTAGAAGTCCGGACTTGAACTTCTTTAATTAAAAATGCACGAAAAAATTCAATATGTTCCTCATTAATAACAGTGCCTTTTTTCGCAATTGGTTTTGGTGACAAAGAATAAACATCTTCTGCTAAGACAAATCCCGGCTTCAATTTTTTGACATGAATCCGCAAATGAACCCCCCTCCTTTAAATAAAAATCAATTAGCACCCATTCATTTAGGAACGTAAACAAACCTCAAAATGAAAAATACCTTTTTTTCACAGAATATAGATCAGGAAATATTCGTTTGATCTCCATAAATTAACAATACCACAGCTTTGAAAGCTGTGGTAGACCTAAAATTAGTATTTTTTCCTTCCGATGGCAGAATATGTTTCAGCAGATATCACCCTTCAAAAAAGAGCACTTTTTATTCTTCTTCCTGTTGTTCCTCTTGCTCTTCCTTTTCAACGAGCGCAACCGTTGAAACATGTTCATTTTCATCAAGTTTAATAAGCTTTACACCGACTGTATTACGTCCCATTGAAGAAATATCATTGACATCCATGCGAATCAGAACGCCGTTCCCAGTAATGATCATTAAATCTTCGTCACCGCGAACAGCTTTTACAGAAACTACCGATCCATTTTTAGGGGTAATGTTGCATGTTTTTAAACCTTTGCCGCCCCGGGTTTGGATTCGGTACTCGCTTTCGTGCGTACGTTTTCCGTACCCATTTTCAGTTACGACTAATACATCGACACCTGGGTCCAGCACTTCCATGCCGACAACTTCATCATTTTTTTCCAACGTAATTCCCTTTACGCCCGTAGCTGTGCGGCCCATTGACCGGACATCTTGTTCATGAAAACGAATTAACATTCCATTTTTTGTTCCAATTACAATATCTTTTGTACCATCTGTCAAATGTACGGAGATAAGCTCGTCCCCTTCGCGTAAGTGCAGCGCAATTAAACCGCTGTTACGTATATTGGAAAATTGAGAAAGCGGTGATCGTTTACATATTCCTTCTTTTGTCGCAAAAAATAAAAACCAATCATCAACAAATCCTGGAACAGGGATGATGGCATTGATCCATTCATCTTGGTCTATTTCCAATAAATTAATGATCGGAAGCCCTTTAGCTGTTCGTCCAAATTCAGGGATTTCATATCCTTTTGCTCGATAAACTTTTCCTTTATTTGTAAAAAATAAAATAGTATCGTGTGTACAAGTTGTTAAAAGATGCTCAACAAAGTCGTCAGCATTAGTTCCCATTCCTTGAATGCCTCTTCCGCCACGCTTTTGACTGCGGTAAGTAGAAACAGGGAGGCGCTTAATATAGCCTTTATGGGTAAGCGTAATGACAATATTCTCTTTTGGAATCAAATCTTCGTCTTCAAAAGATTCTAAACCTGTTGCGATTATTTCTGTACGGCGTTCATCATTAAAACGCTCTTTTATTTCTTCCAATTCCTCGCGAATAATGTCTAAAACCTTTTCTTCGCTGGCTAATATACCTTTTAACTCTTCAATTAGCTTTATAAGCTCATTATATTCCTCTTCTATTTTTTCTCGTTCAAGGCCTGTCAGGCGCTGGAGCCGCATATCCAAGATGGCCTGTGCTTGCTTTTCCGTTAAGCTGAATTTTTCCATCAATCCTTCGCGGGCAATATCTGTTGTTTTGGAGCTTCGAATCAGGTTAATCACTTCATCGATATGATCTAATGCAATTCTTAACCCTTCCAAAATATGCGCTCGCGCTTCAGCCTTTCTTAATTCAAAAGCAGTACGTCTTCTAATAACGACTTTTTGATGATCTAAATAATGCTCTAAAATTTGTTTTAAATTTAATACTTTCGGTTCTCCGTCTACTAAAGCAAGCATATTAATTCCAAAGCTTGTTTGTAATGCCGTCTGTTTATATAAATTATTCAAAAGCACGTTGACATTTGCATCTCTCCGAACTTCGATGACAATGCGCATACCTTTTCTATCAGATTCATCTCTTAAATCGGAGATACCGTCAATTTTTTTCTCACGGACAAGCTCTGCAATCTTTTCAATAAGTTTTGCTTTATTTACTTGGTACGGAATCTCAGTCACTATAATTGCCTGTTTCCCGTTTTCTCTTTCTTCAATTTCAACCTTTGCCCGGAGCGTGATCGATCCTCGTCCGGTCTCATAAGCTTTCCGAATGCCGCTTTTCCCCATTATTTGTCCTGCCGTCGGAAAGTCCGGTCCAGGAATGATTTCCATTAGCTCTCCAATGGTGATGTCTGGATTTTTACTTAATGCCAGAACACCGTCGATTACTTCGCCGATTTGATGTGGAGGAATGTTGGTCGCCATTCCTACTGCAATTCCGGATGCGCCATTTACGAGCAAGTGCGGGAAACGGGAAGGAAGAACGACAGGCTCCTTTTCCGATCCGTCATAATTATCTTGATAATCAATGGTGTCTTTATTAATGTCACGCAAAAGTTCCATTGAAATTTTTGACATTCTCGCCTCTGTATAACGCATCGCAGCTGCGGCGTCTCCATCAACGGATCCAAAGTTTCCGTGACCATCCACCAGCATATAGCGATAGTTAAAATCTTGGGCCATTCTCACCATCGTCTCGTAAACAGCTGAATCTCCGTGTGGATGGTACTTACCGATCACATCTCCTACAATCCTTGCAGATTTTTTATACGGTTTATCCGGAGTCATGCCAAGGTCATGCATGGCATAAAGAATCCTCCGGTGAACAGGCTTAAGTCCGTCACGGACGTCAGGTAAGGCGCGCGACACGATGACGCTCATCGCATAATCGAGGAAGGATGAACGCATTTCTTGGCTTATATTGACTTCCTGTATTTGCGATTCTTTGTTTTCAGCCATTTTTTATTACCTCCGTAAAAAGCAATTCCCAAACCTCACTTAATGGAGAAATCAAAATGAGAATGGGGTGAACAAATCGATTAAATATCCAAATTTTTTACATAGCGTGCATTTTCTTCAATAAACTGGCGGCGAGGCTCAACTTTATCTCCCATTAAAATTTCAAACGTTTCATCCGCATCGATCGCATCCTGCAATGTTACTTGAAGCAGCGTTCTAGTTGATGGATTCATTGTTGTTTCCCAAAGCTGCTCAGCATTCATTTCTCCAAGTCCTTTGTAGCGTTGAATGCTTGGCTTCGGTTGGCTTGGAAGATTGGACAAAATTTTATCGAGCTGCCGATCATTGTACGCATATTCAACCCTTTTCCCTTGTTGAATTCTATATAAAGGAGGCTGCGCAATATAAACATATCCTTTTTCGATAATTCCTCTCATGTACCGATAGAAAAAGGTAAGCAGCAGTGTACGAATATGCGCTCCGTCCACATCGGCATCCGTCATAATCACAACTTTATGGTATCTCGCTTTCGAAACATCGAAATCTTCGCCAATCCCTGTTCCAATGGCTGTGATTATGGCACGCACTTCATTGTTGGATAATATTTTGTCAAGACGTGCTTTCTCAACATTTAAAATTTTTCCTCTCAACGGCAAAATAGCTTGGAAATGTCTGTCCCGGCCCTGCTTAGCAGAACCACCGGCAGAATCACCCTCAACAACAAACAATTCTGAGATGGATGGATCTTTTGACGAACAATCTGCTAATTTTCCAGGCAAATTCGAAACATCTAATGCGCTTTTTCTTCTCGTTAATTCCCTTGCTTTTTTGGCAGCTAAACGGGCTCTTGCCGCCATCAAACCTTTTTCCACAATTTTTTTGGCTGTTTGCGGATGTTCGAAAAGAAACGTTTCAAACATTTCCGAGAAAATGGAATCCGTAATTGTTCTTACTTCGGAATTTCCAAGCTTTGTTTTCGTTTGTCCCTCAAATTGGGGATTAGGATGTTTGACAGAAATGATCGCGGTTAACCCCTCACGAACATCTTCTCCTGATAAATTTTGATCGTTTTCTTTAATAGCTCCTGTTTTTCTAGCGTAATCATTAATAACTCGAGTTAAGGCAGTTTTAAAGCCGGATTCGTGAGTGCCACCCTCATATGTGTGAATATTATTAGCAAAAGAGTAAATATTACTTGTATATCCATCATTGTATTGAAGAGCGATTTCTATTTTTATTCCATCTTTATCTCCTTCAATATAAATCGGTTCTTCATGAAGAACCTCTTTTGTACGGTTGAGATGCTTTACATAGGAGATGATACCGCCCTCATAGTAATATGAATTTTGCCGTCCTTTTTCGTCCCGCTTATCTTCTAATGTAATCTTGATTCCACGGTTTAAAAAAGCAAGTTCTCGCAACCGCGACGCCAACGTATCATAATCATATTCGGTTGTTTCTTTAAAAATTTCAGGATCAGGCTTGAAATGCACAATGGTTCCCGTCGTTTCAGTTTTTCCAACAATTTTCAAATCTTCACAAGGCACACCTCGGCGATATTTCTGGTAGTAAATATTTCCATCGCGATGAACAAAAACCTCCAGTTCAGTTGACAGTGCATTCACAACTGAAGCTCCTACACCGTGGAGTCCACCGGAAACTTTATAGCCTCCGCCTCCGAATTTTCCTCCTGCATGAAGGACAGTCATGATGACTTCAACGGCTGGTCTTCCCATTTTCTCATGTATTCCGACGGGTATTCCTCGCCCGTTATCTTTTACTGTTATACTATTGTCTTGTTCGATCGTCACATTAATTTCTGTACAAAAACCCGCTAAAGCCTCATCTATACTATTATCGACAATTTCCCAAACGAGATGATGAAGACCCTTAGAACTGGTAGATCCAATATACATCCCAGGTCTTTTTCGAACAGCTTCCAACCCTTCCAGTACTTGAATCTGGTTTTCATCATATGTTGTTTGTTCCTCATGATTTTGTTCCATCGCCACAATGATCACCTACACTTTTATAAACATAAAATCGACTGACTAAATAAAAAAATCTTTTATCTACAAAAAAATCTAAATAGATTGATCCGCTTTTTCAAAGTAATGACACGATCTGCGCATGGCAAAAAATCAAGCTGCAAATTTTAAAATCCTTCATATGGATCATGATCTGTTTCAAAAAAACAATTTATATTAATTGTCCGGAAGATACACGATAGATAGCCGCTTCCTTCAAGGTTTTGTGATCAATTCCATCTACGCTTGTTGTTGTCACAAAGGTTTGCACTTTTCCTTGAATAGCATTTAATAAATGAGATTGCCTAAAATCATCTAATTCTGATAAAACGTCGTCCAACAATAATACGGGATAATCGCCAATTTCTTCATGGATCAAATCGATTTCAGCCAATTTCAGCGAAAGAGCTGTTGTGCGCTGCTGGCCTTGCGATCCAAATGTTTGAACATCCCGGCCGTTCACATAAAAAATAAGGTCATCTCTGTGGGGACCGGCTAACGTCGTTCCACGTTCTATTTCCTTTTCTCTTATTTTAGCAAACCTGTCATAGTATACTTCTACTATTTTCGACAAGTCTGCTTCTTCTGATACATCAACAGAAGGCTTATACTGAATTCTTAATTCCTCCATTCCCCTAGAAATGCTGGAATGAATCGGTTGTGCCCATTTTTCAAGCTGTTTAACAAACAAATATCTTTTTTTAATGATATTGCTCGCTGTCTCACACAGCTGAAGTGTAAGCACATCCAACATTTTTTCATCCGTCTGCTTTCTCGTCTGGAGGAGCTTTAAATAATGATTTCTCTGCTGAATGATTTTTTGATATTTGTTCAGTTGGTGCAAATAAACAGGAGAAACTTGTCCAATTTCCATATTGATAAAACGCCTGCGAATTTGCGGACTTCCTTTTACTAAATTCAAATCTTCCGGAGCAAACATAATCACATTGACGTGACCGACATACTCGCTTAATTTTTTTTGTTCTAAATAATTTAATTTAGCTTTTTTCCCTTTGTTGGAAATAATTAATTCAACCTTAGAAAAACGATTTTGTTTTTCTATTCTCCCTTCTATTTTAGCATATTCCTTCTCCCATTGAATGAGCTCTTTATCATTGCTGGTTCGATGGGATTTCGCCATCGCCAAAACATAGATGCCCTCCATCATATTTGTTTTCCCTTGGGCATTTTCTCCAATTATCACATTGACTTTGTTTTCAAATTGTATATGAAGGGACTCATAATTACGGTAGTTCTTTAAACTGAATTCTTTTAAATACAATGAAGGTCACCAACTTCAGTTTTTTACAATAAAGGTTCCAGTCTCTTTTACTTCTACTATGTCTCCGTCTCTCAGTTTTCTCCCCCGGCGCTCTTCCCTCTCAGAATTTACGAGCACTTCATGCTCCTGGAGAAACCATTTTGCCATTCCGCCAGTTTGGATGACATCCGCCAATTTTAAAAATTGTCCGAGTGTAATATATTCACCTTTAATTTGAACAATACGCTTCATCTGATTTTCATCCGCTTTCTCAAAATAGTCTCTAACTTTTTATTTTACTAAATATTTCCCAATTCGAAAAGAAAGCTACTAGCTTTTTTGATTACTAGTAGCTTTCTTTTTATTTCCAGCACTATAAAATAGTGGAATTTATCGTGAAGAATCCGACGACAGCTGTTTAAGACGACAGCTGTTTAATATGTTCGAACAGGAAGAATCAGCTGCAAAACTGTTTCATCTTCGGGAACACGAATTAAAAACGGCCTCATCGCCCCTGTAAAGCTGATGTGAATTTCTGATCCTTCCACTGCTTTTAATGCATCTATCATATATTTTGCACTAAAGGAAATTTTTAAATCTTCTCCCTGTACATTTTTGGCATGAATTTCTTCGACAACCTTCCCAATTTCCGGTGAATTTGACAAGATTTCAACCTTCCCGTTAGGAAATGTTGTCAACTTGACGACGTTATTGCGTCCTTCTCTTGCAAGAAGAGATGCGCGGTCTATAGCTTGTAAAAAATCTTTTGCGTCAAGAACAATATCCGTTTTACTTTCCATTGGAATAAGTCTGCTCGTATCAGGGTAATTTCCGTCTAAGAGACGTGAAAAGAATAATATGTTTTTCGTCTTAAACAAAACTTGATTTTCTGTAATGACAATTTCGACAAGATCATCGTTTTCATCAAGAATTTTATTCAGCTCATTTAAGCTTTTTCCCGGAATAACGACATTATGCGCTTCAGAAATATTGGTTTCCACTTTTGCTTTCCGTAAAGCTAATCGATGGCTGTCCGTTGCAATACATGTTAATTCGCCATTTTCTAAACGCCAGTTTACACCGGTTAAAATTGGTCTTGTTTCTGAAACCGAAACAGCAAAAACTGTTTGTCGAATTAAGGTTTTTAATAGATCTGATGGAATTTTAAAAACGTTTTGCTCCTCAATTTCCGGCAATCTTGGATATTCTTCTGCATCCAAACCATGCAGATTAAATTCCGCACTTCCTGATCGAATAATAGTTAGAAAGTGGTTTTCCACTTTCATTTCCACTTTATCCTGCGGAAGCTTCCTCACAATATCACTAAAAAAACGAGCTTGCAAAACAATGCTTCCGGGCTCGATAATTTCCGCTTGAATCGTTCCATTTTCTTCTGCAGGTATAAAGGACTCAATCGAAATGTCTGAATCACTGCCTGTTAATGAAATGCCCTCTTCTGTTGCGACAATTTTTATTCCGGTCAATATAGGTATGGTTGTTCTAGAGGAGACGGCCTTCATGACATCTTGGACGCTTTCAACAAGCTTATTTTTTTGGACAATAACTTGCATGTAAATCCTCCTTCTAAGGCTGCACTGCCATCTATCAAACAAATACATTTTATATTATTATTATTTTTTAATTAAAAAATATAGTATAAGTAGTAATAGGGCTTGTGGATATGTTGATAACAATGTTAATGAAAGGAAGCACAGTCTATCCACATGTGGATAAACTGTGCGTACCAACGTCAAAATTATTCACAATGTCCTCAACTAATGATAATGAATGGAATGCTTTAACTGTTCTTTTATTTCATTTATTTGATTTTGCAGCTGTGGGTCTTCTTCTAATAACTTTGAAATTTTTTCATGAGCATGAATGACTGTTGTATGGTCTCTTCCTCCAAATTCTTCTCCAATTTTCGGCAAGGAAGAGTCGGTTAATTCTCTTGATAAGTACATGGCAATCTGTCTTGGAAATGCAACAGATTTTGTCCTCTTTTTTGCTTTGAAATCTTCCAATTTAACATTAAAATGCTGTCCAACTACACGTTGAATTTCTTGAATGGTAATAATTTTTGGCTTGGAGCTCGGTATAATGTCTTTTAATGCTTCTGCCGCAAGATCCGCGTTAATATCTTTATTGATGAGAGAAGAATAAGCTACTACGCGTATAAGGGCACCTTCTAGCTCACGAATATTTGTATCAATTTGATTGGCAATATAAAGCATGACTTCGTTTGGAATATCTAATCCGTCAGCTTTCGCCTTTTTTCTTAAAATGGCAATTCTTGTTTCGAGGTCAGGAGGAGTAATATCTGTTATAAGCCCCCATTCAAAACGTGATCTCAGTCGGTCTTCAAGAGTAGGAATCTCTTTTGGCGGCCTATCGCTCGAAATGACTATTTGCTTACTTTCCTCATGTAGTGTGTTGAACGTATGGAAAAATTCCTCTTGCGTTTGTTCTTTTCCAGCAAGAAATTGAATATCATCTATTAGCAGAACATCAACATTCCGGTATTTATTGCGAAATTCATCGGCTTTATTGTCACGGATTGAGTTAATAAATTCATTCGTAAATTTTTCTGATGACAAATAGACGACTCTTGCGGAAGGATTATGTTCTAATACATAATGGCCGATTGCATGCATTAAATGAGTTTTTCCGAGACCGACGCCACCATAAATAAACAGCGGGTTGTATGCTTTTGCCGGCGCTTCCGCAACAGCCAGGGATGCAGCATGGGCAAATCGATTTCCTGAGCCGATAACAAACGTATCAAAAGTATATTTTGGATTCAGCAA